>NZ_JBVBEF010000021.1:0-95602 GCF_055456055.1 Bradyrhizobium sp. LeoB3 | reverse complement strand
CACGCTCCAATCAGAGGCCGGATACATTGATGCAAGACCGCATCTGCCAGGTTGACGAAACCGCTTGCAACGCGCGGCCGGACCATACATCGGGTCACGACCGTCGCCCTCTGCAATAGACGGCTGCCCGTCAACTTCCGCTATGCTTTGTTAGCGACCGGGATCGCGCGGCGGTGCAACATGTCGCGAAGGGCCAAAAAGAGACCTTAACCACCTGCACCTCGCGCGAGCCTACTGGTCGGGCACCTCTACGCGAGGATCATCAGCCCGCACGGAAGTTTGCAATTGGACGGGATCAACCTGCTTACGCTGTGCCCATTCGACGAGGTTGGCCGGCGATAGATTGGATCGGCACGCCACCGCTTGAACACGCTGGCGTCGATCGTCTCGTTGCCGTCATCGCCGGGTCGCCAACCACCTGTAGATGATGCCAACAGTGTGCGATCCGAAAGTAGGCTGGGTGCGAATGATTTGAACGGCGGTAACGCTCAGGGAAATTAGTGCCAGTAACCGGTACCGGTACCTGACGCGATTCAATCCCGCATCACCGCGGGCGGGGATGCCCCACCCCGCCGATGGCCCTCGCACCTGGCGCGCCTGCGTTTCGCTCGGCGCCTGGTGCCGCCTGGGCAGCAGGCGCAGTACTCACCTTGTTCCCCCGCCCAGATCCCGCAGCTATTGCATTTCAACTTGGGTTTGTACCATATGGAGGCTGGTTCACACGGTACAAGAAGCGCCATGTCATCGCAGATTGTTGCTTACTACCGCGTCTCGACGCATAAGCAGGGCCGGTCAGGCCTAGGGCTGGATGCACAGCGCAAGGCTGTCACACAGTTCGCCACCAGTGAAGGCCTGGAGATCGCCCAGGAGTTCATCGAGGTCGAGACCGGCAAAGGTGCGGACGCCCTGAACAAGCGCCCACAGCTCGCCGCTGCGCTCCGGACGGCCAAGCGGCTGAAGGCCGAGATCGTCGTCGCCAGGCTCGACCGCCTGTCGCGCGATGTTGCCTTCATCGCAGACCTGATGAGCAAGCGGGTTCCGTTCATAGTCACCCAGCTCGGCAGGAATGTGGATCCGTTCATGCTGCACATCTATGCCGCCATGGCCGAGAAGGAGCGCGAAACCATCGCCCAGCGCACCAGGGACGCTCTCCAGGCCGCAAAAGCACGTGGTGTGCAGCTCGGTGACCCCGGGCTGGGCGCAAGGAACGCGGCCACTGCAGCAGCTCGTGACGCCGGCCTGGTCGACATCCTGCACGAGATCGGCTGGGAATTACCCTACCGCGAGATCGCGGACGATCTGAACGAGCGCAAGGTGCCTGCACCCCGCGGCGGCACCTGGTCGGCAATGTCGGTGATGCGAATGTTGAAGCGGCTTGGCCTGCGCGACCACGAATGAATCTGTCGATATTGGAGAGCTTTTAGGCGCTCAAATACGGTCCGGTCGCTGCTGACTTGGCTTGCCGGGTGCCAGATGTCAATCCTTGTCGTGGTGCTCGACGATCTGCCTGATGGTGACGCAAATGCCTTCGTCCTCGCCCGAGACCTGCGTCGGCAACACCTTGCCCAGCAGCGTCATGAATGGTGCGGGGTTCTGCTTCGCCTGTACGATGAGATAGTTCACGAGGCCGTCGGGCTCGCCGCCGCCGGCGGTTTCGGCCGCCTTCAGGACCGCGTCCTTGAGCAAGGCGGTGGTCTTATTCGGCACGCCTTTGGGCCGCCCTGGTCCGGGCGTGCCATCACCTGGGCGCGGGTTTTTTACGGTTTCTTTAACCTGCATATCGGTTCCCCTCAGACACCAGTTCCCGCGTCACGGTCGAGTCTCAGGAGCGCTCGATTTTGAACGCTAACTTGACCTTCGCGCGACCTTTACCTTCGGGTCCAGCTGCATATCGCGTCATCGCAACCTCGGCTTTTGGTTTCTGGCTCAATGACATCCGACCGGCTCATTGGGGTGTGAACCCAGTATACTGCTATGCGTCCTGACCGGCGATGCCTCGTGCTGCTCAACAAGGTTATTCATATTCGTCCTCCTTGTGTTTGCGGTGCCTATGCCTATGGATGGGAGGAGTGGAGCGGTGACGCCGTCAAGGCGTCACACTCCTCCTAGCTTGGATGATGGTCTCCGAAACTGGGCGTTTCCATGCGCCCCTCATCGGTCCGTGGATAGTCCCCTGGTCCCGGTCCTCGGCTTGGGAGCCGTTCCGCGAAACAGCACTCGGCATCCAACATGGCCATTTTTGGGGTTGTTGTTACAGCTATAGTCGCGCAGTTCGCCATCCTGAACCATCGTGCATCCAAAGGCTCCGTCTTGCTTCTTAAGTTTTCTCCGCAGGCCTCTCTGACGGACTGTTCGGTGGCGTAGCCAAACGGCGCCTCGCGGCTCTGTGCGGCGGCAATGGCTAGCGCAGTGAATATCAAAACGGCGAGGCCTCTGACGCGCGGCCGCGGCCTGAGATTGGCCAGGCGCTCGCGCTTTAGCTCGTCGGAGGCCGCGGTTTGCATACCAGCGTCGCTTCCAATGTCATCAGATACTTATCGATTCAGCCGGGGCATCACCATGGTGCTTGTTGTAGACCCGAGGTGCGGGCATCTCAGCACTTCGTGATTGCAGTTGCTTCCGTGCAATTCAGAAAAGGTGTCCACCACCTCGGACCTAGATCCCTCTAAGAGAATGAACCAGATTGGATTAGGATCAGCATAATGGTCTACGCTATCGAACTCTGCACGAGACGGAACGGCTTAGTCGTGAGGTACGGAAAGGACGCTGGTGGCGAGCTGAACGGACCGTCCAGTTGCGTCTGGATGGTGCCGGGGACTTGGAGTGAATGATCGTCTCTGTCGATCGCGTCGCGAGTTAACCGCATGTCGGATTTATACACACCGCGTGAAAAACCCACGCCGGAGCAGCGCTCGGCCAGAGAGGCTGAGCGTCGGCGCGACGCAGACCAGGCCATGCGGGAACATCAGCTCGCGCAAGAGGCCTTTCACAGGAATCGCGAACGGCTGAAAACCGAGCGACTGGCACGCGAAGCGGCGGCCAGAAAATAGCGCTGCGTCACCATTGTCCATGACGCGCGCGAGACGACAACAGTCCGCCCTATTCCGCCGCCTCCGCCACCGGCTCGCACACCCCGGAATCAATGTGCAACTCGATCCGGCTCACTGCGAACGAACGATCGGACTGGACGATCGCGACGTAATTGCGCGAGAACAATTGAGGAGTTCGCGGCGCCGATGAATGGCGCCGAGCAGCCGTCATGGCTGCAAGGGCGCGCTGCCCTCCAACCTGAACGCCCCGCGATCGGCCGGCAACGCTCGCCGAGTTGCTCGAACGCGGGACGCTCGCTGGTCTCGTTGAGGTGCGATGGCAAGTCGCCGAAGTTCCTGATCATTTCGTCCTCGATCTTGCCCGAGGCACATCCCCGAGCCGGCCGGGACCAGGACAAGACACCACAGAACGGGGGAGAGAGAGGCGATCGGACAAGGCGGACAAAGCGGACATTTGTCCGCCTCTGTCCCTGTCCAAAAACGGACAGACAGGACAGGACACTAAGAGAGTGTCCTGTCTGTCCGTCCATTGGCGTCCCCTTTAGCTGTGGGTGGAACTTGTCGAGCCGCCCTGTCCGCCCGAGGCGGGCTCGACCAGCCAGACGTAATCGATCCCGGCGACCTCCCGGGAACAGACCAGTTCCCTTTCGCGTGCCTGTTGCAGCGCCCGCTTGAACGCCTTGGCCTTGGCCGCCGCCTTGGCCTTGGCATCGCCCTCCGCCGGATATGCCCTCGCGAACTCGAAGCGGACGGTGTCGAGAGGGACGACCCTGACTGTCGGCCCCTCGTTGCCATAGGGCTGCATCGGCTCGCCGTGCTCGATGACGGTCGTTTCCAGTGCGGTCTTGAAGATGCGCAGGGACTTCGGCCAGCGCTCCCTCGGCGCGCAGGAGGTCTGCGCCGACGTTCGATCCGCCTTCCATTCCACGACGCACGTTGTCTCAAAACCCATGTTGACCACCCTCAGCTCGAACGGCGTTTCGGTGCCGACCTTGCCGCCGCGGAGCTTTCGCAGTGCCAGGCGCATGTTGCTGATGGTGCCGTTGATTTCCCGGTCGGCCAGCAGCGCCAAGATGACATCGGCGGCGGCTTCCTTGGCCGACGTGCCTCGCGTGCCGGTTTCCACGGCCTTGCCAAAATGGTCGACGGCAAGCACGAAGGCGCCGGTTTGCCGGCCCAGCTCGCCGAGCCGGTTCATGATGCGCTGGCCTTCGGCGGCGTCGTTGGCGTCCTTGAAATTGCCGGCCGCGCTCAGCGTGTCGATGATGATAAGGACCAGCGGCAGGTCGAATTGATCGCTGATGTTCTGGGCCGCCTGCTTTACGGTTGCCACGAGCCGAGCGAAATCGCCGCTGTCTTGCAGGTTCGGGCAGTCCTCGATCCAGGCAAAAGGCAGCGAATCCAAATTGGCCGAGGCCCGCTGTCCCAATACCCCACTCGCAAGCGCCGCCGGCCGCAGCTTCTCTTCGACCACGCCCTCCAGCCGGATCGGAATTTCGTAGGCGCCTTCGGCGGCGACAAAGACCACGCCGCCGCGCCGGATGACTTCCCGTCCGGCAAAGGGCGTAGCGGTCATGACCGATGCGGCAAGGTCGAGCACGGCGAAGGTCTTTGCCGTGCCCCATTGTCCCGATGCGAGACCTGTGCCGTTTTCAAAAATCAGATCCTTGACCAGCCACGAGCGCAGCTCGCGATCGTATGTCTTGCCGTGCCAGAACAACTCGAAGAGCGGTGGGCTTTGCTGCGCGCCGGCAGTCCCGGCGCTGCCCGAGGCTCCGCCGGTCCCGGTCTCGGCTTTGATTTTTCGCTTGTGCAAGCAGCGGGCGATCTCCTGCGCGAGCCGGTTGCCGTAGCGCCCGGGGACGATAGGTTTGCCGGCAATGCGCCTTTCGATGCGCTCCGCCGACCAGCCGCAGTCGGCCAGGCAGCAGACCGCGCGATGAAACGCGGCGCTGAGATCTTTCTGTGGGGGGACGCCGTTCTCGATCAGCTCGATCAGCTCGTCCGGCAGGCCTGCGTCCCCAAACCCATCGCCGGTATTCTGGTTTCCGGCGTTTGGCTTGTACGCGAACTCGTCATCCAGTTCGGCTTGCTTGTCTTGCTCTGCTTGCTGCTCCGGATCGAGTTCGTCGGCCCGCGACGCACGCGCGTTCTGGCAGCCGTCAAGCTCCGCGACGACGGCATCGATTTCGTCTCCGATGTCGACCAGGTGCGGCCACTTGTCGACAATGCCCGGCAGCGGATTGCCGGTGACGACGATGTAGCGCTCGGCGCCGCGATAGCTCTCGACCTCGACGGAGCTTCCGGGGATCTTCTGCTTGCGGTGCATCTTGGCGCCACCGCAGCCAAAGCCGATGACGTGCAAGCCCGTGCCTGAGACCGAGATCTCGGTGTAGGAGGTCGCGCGATCGACATAGGCCATGGCCTCCGCCACGATGTCTCCCGTTGCCGGGTGACGGGTATTGTCGAGATCGAAGGCGGCAATGTCGGTGCCGGACAGATTGAATCCGATACCGTCGCATTTGTCGGCCTCGAACGCAGCGAGCGCCTGCTCATAGGTGCCCCAGGTCGTCGGATCGTTATTCCTGGCGTAGCTGGTCGGGTTCTTGGGCTGAAGTGGTGGCTTGGTCCACTTGCCAATGCCCCTCTTGTCGACCCTCCATTCCCAGCGCCAGCACACCCAATTGGGTAGCGCCTTTAGCGGATCGAGCGCTGGCGGGAGGTTGCGAAGGTCGCCCTGCAGCGTGACCGGACGGTCGGGCTTGCCGTGCATCATGTTCGATCCTCCGAACTCCTTGCGGGCTCAGCGCAAAATGGCATTGATGTTCGTGGCCCAGTCGTGCGTGGGCGGGTTTTCGTTCATAACCGCTCCTCCCCGCACGCCGCCGCTCGCAGTTGCAGCTCGACTTGCCGGATGCGGGGATCTCGCTCGGCCATCGCCTCGAACAGCTCGCGGCAATGCGCCTCGGGAACGAGGTCGGTGTCAGCAGCATTCTCTACGAAAGGCACAAAGGCGCGCAGCCTCACGCCGGCGCAGAGGCATTTCACGATTGTGAACCAGGCGAGGCCCGACGGCAGGCGGCTGTCGAACTTGCCGCGGCTGAGCAGATGATTTTGCAAGATCTCAGCACGGTGACTGCGCCGGATGCGGTGCTTCCGGTCGCGCTTGCGCTCGAAGAAGAGGCGGTCGGAGTCGCAGGCTTTGTCGACCAGCTTTTGCAGCTCCTCGAGCATCCGGCGATGTTGTTTGTTCATTGGACGCACGCCCTCGTTCGCGCCCCAGGCGGGGCGCGTGATTCTGATTTTCTCTCCGTTGTGTGATTGCCCCCGGCGCGGCTCCAACAGCGCAGGCGAGGCAAACCCGTGGACGGGCGAAAAGCGAAGGGCTATAACCGCATTCTGTGACGCCCTTCGGAAGTCTCGCGCCCCGGGGTTTCTGGTTTTGCAAGGCGCCCGCCGTCCAGAGCGAGCGCTTCGCGTTTTACGGATCCTCCCTTAGGCTTCCGCGCTACCAGAAGCGCGGCATTTCCAACTCCGTTTTCCCACTGTATGAGCGGGGCGTTCGAAATCGTTCCTGGTCCGCGTTAGGCGTTAATTTCCTCGCGCTGACCGCGGGCGGATTTCGCAGGCTTCGCTTTGGCGCGGCCTTCGGGGCGAGCGGGGTTCTCGGCCATCGCCCAGTCGGCCTTGCTGGCGGCTTCGCGCTCGGCTGCGGCCTTCGCGGCCTCGGCTGCGCTGGCGAGTTCGCGCTCGCGACGCCACTCGGCCGCGCTTTCAATCGTGATGAGAGTCCGCTTGCCGAGCCGCATCTCGCGCGGCCCCTGACCCCGCTTCTTCAGCTTGTAGTAGAATCCCTCGGAGATCCCGTGCGCGTCGCAGAACTCCAGAATGGAGAGAGCCAGGCGCGGCGGCGGCGGCCCGACAGCAGCGAACTGGGTGCGGGATTTCGGCATGCTCGACTCCTCTGGGGGGTGAGGGGCCGACGCCGCTTGGCAACGTGGCGATAGATGCGGTGACTTCGGCATAATAGAAACCCCGTAGGAGGACGCGAATTGCGTCTCCTACATGAGGCCGAAGGTGTGTTGTCGATAGCGACAACTCGCGACAATCTGCGACAACTGACGACAAGTCGCGACAGCCGCCATTGTCGCAATTGGTCCTATTCGCCCTTTAGCGCCCGCTGGATGGTCCTGACGGCGGGAGGCTTCTTATTCAGCTGCTCGAATTTCTCCTGGATGGCTTTATCGCGCTCTTTCGCTCGTCCCTTGAAGCCGTCCGGCCACAGCTGCTTATGGATTTCCCGCACCAATTGTCGGAGCAAAGCTTGCTCGCTCGGGGCGATAGAAGCTGCGCTCGACGGCCCACCGCTCGATTGCTTCTGGCTGTTTGGATCTTGCTGGCGATGGTCGCCCAGCGGGCGGTGGAGATCGCCTTCGACAACGAAGATCGGCGCGTTCTCCGGTCGGTAAAACAAGTCGAACCGCTCGGTCGTAATCCTGACCTCGCCGTTCTCGTCCGGCAACAGGCATGTACCGCTTTCGAACCAGCGCAAGGCAGTTTCGGTCGCCCAGCAGCGGGAGAGGATCTCGGACAACTCACCAGTGTCCGGCCGTAAGACGGCAGCCCGGATCAAGCCGCTGTGCAGTTTAGCCCGTATCTCGACTTGAGCTGATTTGATGGAGGTCTGCCGCGCCTCTGCGAGCTGTTCGATAGCGGACTTCAAGGGCACGTATCCCTCGGGTACGAAATCGTCATCCATTCGCGCGCACCTCGCGAGCACCGTGAGGCACGCGGAAACCGGCGGTGCGAGCCGGCTTCTCGGGAGCTACCCTATCCGCGCTGATGGCTAGCTTACGTGCTGCTCGTGCTCCCTACAAAGAATTTTTTTGGCTGCCCGTCTTGTAGTATCTGGCGCTATCGGCTTGCGGCCTATCACCTCTCACAGCACCAGTGCGACGACGTTGTCTCCGGCAGGCGCGGGCTCCGACAGCAGCCCGGCGCGCGCGATGTCGTCGGCGTGCTCGGTGATGTGCCGCGAATAAGTCCGCTCGATCTCGTTGACGCTGGTGTTGTGCAGCGACGCCACCAGCCTGATCGGAATGTTTCTCTTCAACATGCGGACAATCGACGAGTGTCTCAGCGCGTACATCGTCGCGGCCACATCGGCTCCAATGGCGGTGACGATCTTCTTGACCTCGCGGTGATAGCTCGCGCCGGGATTGTCGCCCCATGGGTTGCCGTCGCTTTGCAACAACAGCGGCGTATCGTCGGCCCGACCTCTCGCGACCTTTCTCAATCGGGCCGCCAGTTGCACGGTGATCGGCACCGAGTAGCGCTCCCGTTTTTTCTCGGCGCGGTTCTTGCCGCCGCCCTTGCCGCTCTTCGGCATCGAGAGTTTCGGGCGCAGCGGGTGATCGTGCAGATCCCCGACGCGCAGCCGCCTGGCCTGACTCGGCCGCGCCCCAGTGTTCGCCAGCACATCGGTGAGCAACCCAAACTTGTCATCGAGGCTGTAGGCGATAGCGACGAATTCGACCACCTTGTCGTCGCTGAGGATGATGTTGCGCGGCACTTCCGCATTTGGCAGAGCGGCGAGGCCGATCGCCCAGGCGTCGCGATTTTGAATCCTCTTGTCGTGCTGCGTGGCCTGTTCAAGCGCAGCGCTCAAACAAGCGCAGAGCCGATTGATGGTCGACGCCGCCATGGTGCCGAGCAGGCCGTCGCGCCAGGTCCGCAGCTCGGTGGATGTCAGCAATGCCACCGGCTTCGATAGCAGCGCATTGGTGAGGTGCACGCGCGGCCATTGGGCGTTGTAAGCGTTGGCATTGCGCGAGGTCAGATCGCGCTCGTAGTCAGCCAGCGCACCGTCGATCGTGATCAGCACGCCGTCGGCGCCGTCACCGCCGCGCGCCAGCTCCTTCGCCCGCTCCTGCGCCTGATGGAACGTCAGCACGGTTCTGCCGTCGGCGTCCTCGAAGTCGTCGGCCAGCGCGAAGGCCTTGGTCCAGTAGGCGCCGTGGCCGTCGGCGACCTTCATCACCCAGGTGCCGTTGGTCTTGTTGCGGCGATACATCAAGAGGACGCCGCGTGCGAGCGATGGCCCGCTGTACGGCCGCCGGCGGATGGTGAATTTGTTCAGTCGTGCGCTGCGGGTCTCGAATGGACCGTGCTTGACTTTGCGCGCCATGATCGTCGTGTCTCCGTTCTCGGGAAGTGTCGCGATTGTGTGTGTGAAGCCCCAAAGAGGCCTGTGGCAGCTTATGAGGAGATCGTGTGACTCATCAATGAGTTGGAAACTTCACACGGCTCCACCCAGCTTCACGCGACTATTTATTTTCCCCGCGCGATGGTTTTACGGTTTCCTTCGTGCTCTCCTCGGTGACCGGGCTTTCTTGCCACCGTCATCTCAAGCGCGAACGTGTTCGCGCGAAAAACTTAGCGCCAGCGTCGGGGCGCCAGGACCACACGACTTCGCCGTCCGTGAGTATCTCGCTCGTCAGTCGTGACGCTCACGTCCACCGCATCTCACCGCAACGTTCGTGACGATCGCGAGCCGCCCCTCATCCGCCGTGAGACGCGCGGAGTTAAATCACTGATTTGCCCGACGGCGAAAGCGGAATGTTTTTTCCGCAAGGGGTGGACTGGGCAAATCAGATTGAAATCGCTGCTGAATTTTTCTCCGGCGTCATTCCGGGGCGATGCGAAGCATCGAGCCCGGAATGACGGAGAGTGTGGCCGATCTCTCGAGACGCCGCTTCGCGGCTCCTCGGGATGAAGTCGGAGGTTGTTGCGGGAGGGCCTTTTCAAGGACGATCATTTGTATACTAATAAACAATCCGGCTTGATCGGAACCTCACGCCGCGGGCACAATCGACCGCGGAAGCACTGAGCGAAAGGACAGAGCATGGCCCACGATGCACCCCAGGCGACCGGACCGAGCAAGCTGGTGATCCGCAATATCGGGCTGTTGCTGTCGGGGGCGCTGGAGCGGCCGATCCTCGATGCCGACACCATCGTGGCCGAGAACGGCAAGATCACCGCGATCGGCCGCGGCAAGGATGTCGACACCGAAGGCGCTACCACCATCGTCGATGCCAATGGCACGACGGTGGCGCCCGGGCTGATCGACAGCCACGTCCACCCTGTTGCGGGCGACTGGACGCCGCGGCAGAACCAGATCAACTGGATCGACAGTTATCTGCACGGCGGCGTCACCACCATGATCTCCGCGGGCGAGGTCCACATGCCGGGCCGGCCACGTGATGTCGTGGGCCTCAAGGCGATGGCTATCTTCGCGCAGCGCGCATTCTGGACACTGAGGCCCGGCGGCGTGAAGGTGCACGCCGGCGCGCCGGTGATCGAATGCGAGATGGTGGAAGAGGATTTCAAGGAAATGGCCGCCGCCGGCGTCAAGCTGCTCGGCGAGGTCGGCCTTGGCGGCGTGAAGGACGGCCCGACCGCACGGAAGATGGTGGGATGGGCGCGCAAATACGGCATCCAGAGCACGATCCATACCGGCGGCCCCTCGATCCCCGGCTCAGGCCTGATCGACAAGGATGTGGTGCTGGAGGCCGATACCGACGTGGTCGGCCACATCAACGGCGGCCACACCGCCCTGCCGGACGACCAGATCCGCTGCATCTGCGAGGGCTGCAAGCGCGGCCTCGAACTGGTTCACAACGGCAATGAGCGATCGGCGCTCTACACGCTGCGCATCGCGCGCGATATGGGTGATCTTCACCGCGTCATCCTCGGCACCGATGCGCCCGCCGGCTCCGGCGTGCAGCCGCTCGGGATTTTGCGCATGGTCTCGATGCTGTCCTCGCTGGGCGAACTGCCGGCAGAGATCGCGTTCTGCCTCGCCACCGGCAACACCGCGCGGATGCGCGGACTGGATTGCGGATTGGTCGAAGTCGGCCGCGCGGCGGATTTCGTGCTGATGGACAAGGCGCAGCATTCGCCAGGCAAGAATATCCTGGAGAGCGTGCAGCTCGGCGATCTGCCGGGTATCGGCATGACCATCATCGACGGCATTGTCCGCACTCAGCGCAGCAGGAATACGCCGCCGGCGGGCAAAGTGCCGGAGATTGTGGGGCGGTAACCGCTCCGGAGTCATTCCGGGGCATCGCGAAGCATCGAGCCCGGAATCCATCTCGCCGCAGAGTGCGCGGCAAAATGGATTCCGGGCTCACGCTACGCGCGCCCCGGAATGACGGGGTGTGGGCGCGCCTACTCGATCACTTGCACTATCTTCTGCTGCTGCGGATCGACCAGCACGATCTGGTCGCCGACAGCGAGATAGCGATAGTTCCTGAGCTCGGCATTGCTGCGCACCATCTCCTCTGGCACGGGCTGCAGCGACAGGCAGTTCGATGCCGACGCTCCGCCCGACGAGGTCGTCGAGCCGACCGTAGTGGAAGGCCCGCGCGCCAACTCCCTGAACCTCGTGCGCATGTCGTCGCTGATGACGATGCGCTCGCGGCCATAGGCTGCGGCCCCGCCATAGCCCGGCCCTTCGTCGAGGATGTCGACGACTTCGTGCCGCCGCGGATCGACGATCACGACCCTGTCGTCGACGAGCGTGTAATCGTAGTCGCGATATTGCGGAGCAATCCGCACGATGTCTGCCGGCAGCCGGTGAGGCTGGATGCTCGGCGGCAACGGCTGGCCGATATTGACATTCACATTGGAGGTCCGGGTTGCCGTTCGATCACTCCGTAGCTGATCCACGATCTGCTTGCGCTGGTCGTCATTGACATTGGCGGCGCGCTGACCGGCTTGTCCGGAGGCCTGGCCCGTCTTGGTGCCTTGGTCCTGCGTAGTATCGCTCGGCCGTGAGCTCTGCTGCTGGGTCGATGTGCCGGAGGGCTGGGCCGCCTGATCGCGCTGATCCCTGCGGTCGCGGTCCATCTGCTGCTGGCTCTGCTGCCTGGTATCGGCAGGCTGCCTGGTGTCCTGCGCGCGGTCACGTCCAGTGCGGTCCTCGCGACCGCGCTGCTGCTCGGTGGTTTCCTTGGCGTTGCGACCTTGCTGATCTTCCTTGCTCTGCTGCTGCGACGCGCTGGCTGGCGGTCGTTCGCGACGATCCTGATCCTGGCTTTGCCGGGTCGGCTCCTTGCTTTCACGTCCTTGCGGCTCCTGAGCCTGCTTGCTTCGCTCACCCGGCGACTGGCTCTCACCGCGCTGCATGTCCCTGGCGCCGCCCCTCTGTTCAGATTGAGTGCGCTCCTTCGCGTGGTCGGCCGCCGCACCCGAGCGCTCGGTTTCCCTGGATTGGGCGCCCGAACGATCCATGTCTTTCGACTGAGCCGTGGGCGCCTGTGCGCGAGGGCTCTCCTCGCGCCTCTGCGATTGATCCGGCGCCTGCGCAATGGCCGCGCCGGCGCCGATGGTCATGGCGATTGCCGTTGTGTAAAGCCAATTCATCCTCATTGGGGGAACTCCTGTTGGTTCCTCTGCCCGCCTCTTGAACCTTAGCAATGTCAGCCGCCGGGTTTTGTTCCGCCGACAATCCGGCGGACTCTGGACGCTTCAGCGCAGCTTGCTCAGGAGCGCGATCAACGTCTCGCGCTCCTTGCCATCGAGCGGCGCCAGCGTTTCCTTGGTGATCGCCAGCGCGTTCGGCGCGGCTTTTTCGACCGTCTGCTGGCCCGCGCGGGTCAGGCTGACGAGCAAACGACGGCCGTCCTCAGGATCGGAACTGGTCTCGGTCAGGCCCCGCGCCGTGAGGCGGTCGATGACGCCCTTGATGGTGGCGACATCCATCGCTGTCAGCCGGCCAAGCTGGTTCTGCGAGCACGAGCCGGTCTCGGCGAGCTTCGACAGCGCCGCCCATTGCGGCGAGGTTAGCTCGACGCCGATCTCACGCGCGAAGATGGTGGCGTGGCGCTGCCACACCTGGCGCAGCAAGAAGCCGATCTGCTCGTCCAGAACGTAGCTGATCTTCTGCGGCTTCGGGTTGCGTTTCGCGCCTCCATTCCTGGCCATTATTGAATCTCCCACCGTCGCCCATCACAGCGACAGATGCGCGTCCCGAATATCGGGCCGCGCATCGAGCTCGGCCATCGTGCCGCCGAAGCAGATGCGGCCGCGCTCGATGATATAGGCGCGATCCGAGATCAGGCGCGCGAAATGCAGGTTCTGCTCGGAGACGACGATGCTCACGCCCTCCTTTTTCATGGCAAGGATCGCGTCGACCATCTGCTCGACGATCTTCGGCGACAGGCCTTCGGAAGGCTCATCGAGCAGCACCAGCGACGGGTTGCCCATCAGCGTGCGCGCAATCGTCAGCATCTGCTGCTCGCCGCCGCTCATGCGCCCGCCTGCGCGTCCCCGCATCTCGCCGAGATTCGGAAACAGCGTGAACAGTTTTTCGCGCGTCCAGTATGGCGCGTTGGCGCGCTTCGGCTGACGGCCGACCTCGAGATTCTCCTCGACCGTCAGGTCAGTAAAGATGCGCCGCTCCTCCGGCACATAGCCGAGCCCGCCCCGCACGATCGCGTGCGTCGGCTCGCGCGAAACGTCCCTGCCCTCGAACACGATGCGCCCCGAGCGGTTCTCGACCAGGCCGACGATGGAGCGGAACGTCGTCGACTTGCCGGCGCCGTTGCGACCGAGCAGCGCGACCACCTCGCCCTCGCCGATATCGAGCGCGATATCGAACAGGATGTGCGCCGGACCATAGAAGCTGTTGAGATCCTTGACCTGGAGTTTCATGCGTGCGCTCCGTCGCGGTGGCGCGCGTCATAGACCAGGCCCTCGCCGAGATAGATGGCGCGCACCTGCGCATTGCCGCGGACTTCCTCAGGCGATCCCTCGGCAATCAGGCTGCCGCGATTGAGCACCAGGATGCGGTCGGCATGCTCGAACACGACGTCCATGTCGTGCTCGGTGAAGAGCACGCCGATCGACTGCTCCCGTGCGATCGTGGCGGTGAGCCGCATCAAGTCGATGCGCTCGCGCGGCGCCATGCCGGCGGTCGGCTCGTCCATCAGGAGCAGCTTCGGCTGGTTGGCGAGTGCAACCGCGAGCTCGAGCCGCTTGAGGTCGCCATAGGCGAGCTCGCCGCAGGGACGCTCGGCATAGGCGCCCATGCCGACGAGATCGAGCAGCCGGCCTGCCTCCTCGCGCGCGAAATTCGGCGTCGAGCTCCAGACATTGAAAAGCTGGTGCCGGTGCGAGACAAGCGCGACCTGCACGTTCTCCCGCACGGTCATGGTGGGAAAGGTCGCGGTGATCTGGAAGGTGCGACCCACGCCGAGCCGCCAGATCGCGCGCGGCTTCTTGCCGGCGGTGTCCTCGCCCAGGATCGTGATGCGGCCGGAGTCCGGGATGTTCTGGCCGTTGAGCATATCGAAACAGGTGCTCTTGCCGGCACCGTTGGGACCGATCAGCGCCAGGATCTCGCCGGCGCGCAGCTCGAACGAGACGCCGCGCACGGCGTGCACGCCGCCATAGGACTTGGTCAGGCCTTCGACCGACAGCAATGTGGGGACCATGCTCATTCGGCGGTCTCGATGCGCGAGGCGAGAAGCGGCGAGTTCGATGATGACGATTTGCGACGGCGGCTGAGGATCGACTGCAGCGTGCCGACGATGCCCTTCGGGAAGGCGACGACGATCAGCACGATGAAGGCACCGAGCACCAGTTTCGACCAATCGGTCTGGCTGACCAGCCAGATGTTCAAGGCCTTGTAGACGATGGCGCCGACCACGGCGCCGGACACCGTCTCGACGCCGCCGAGCAGCACCATGACCAGCGCATCGACCGAGAGCGAGATGCCCATGTTGTCAGGAAAGACGCTGCCTTTCAGATACGCGAACAGCGCGCCGGCGAGGCCGGCCACGGTGCCCGCGATCACGAATGCGGTCCACTGGATGCGCTTGCCGTTGATGCCAACAGCCTCGCTGCGCAGGGGCGAATCCCGCGTGGCGCGGAGCGCAAAGCCGAAGGGCGAGAACACGATGATCCGCAGGATCAGGACCGCGAGCGCGGCGATGCCAAGCGAGAGCCAGTAAAAGTGCGATGGGCTCGCCGCCCATTTCTCCGGCCAGACGCCGAGGATGCCGTTATCGCCACCGGTGACGGCCACCCATTGGAAGGCGATCGACCACACGATCTGGGCGAAGGCGAGCGTCAGCATCGCAAAATAGACGCCGGAGAGCTGCACGGCGAAGAAGCCGAACACGGCGGCGCCGACGAGTCCTAATAGCGGGCCGAGCGCAAGGCACACGATCATCGGCAACCCCGCAAGCTTGGCGAGGAAGGCGACGCCATAGGCGCCCAGGCCGAAATAGGCGGCATGGCCGAACGAGGCGAGGCCGCCGACCGACATCAGGAAATGCAGGCTGACCGCAAAGATCACGAAGATCGCGATCTCCGAGCCGACGGTGAGCGCGTAATTGCCGGCGAAAAACGGCAAGGCCGCAGCTACGATCAGCGCGGCGAGCGCGGCCAATCGCTCGTTCGAGGTCCAGGGCCGCCACGGATTGACGGTGAGGCCCGGCGTGCGGCGCGCCGGCGCCTCCGGCTTGCCGAACAGGCCCCACGGGCGGACGATCAAGACCACCGCCATCACCAGGAAGACCAGGATGATGGAGATCTTCGGGAAGATCAGGATGCCGAAGGCGTTGAGCTCGGAGACCAACACGGCGGCGACGAAGGCGCCGGTGATGCTGCCGAGGCCGCCGATCACGACGACGACGAACACATCGACGATGATGCGCAAATCCATGGCATGATGCACGGCATCGCGCGGAATCTGCAGCGCGCCGCCGAGCGCGGCGAGAAAGACGCCGACCGCAAACACGCTGGTGAACAGCCATTTCTGGTTGACGCCAAGCGCTGCGACCATGTCGCGGTCCTGCGTCGCCGCGCGCACCAGGACGCCCCAGCGCGTGCGCTGGAACAGCAGCCAGAGGATGCCGAGCACGACAGGGCCGAGCACGATCAGGAACAGGTCATAGCTCGGGATGTTCTGGCCGAAGAAATCGACCGCGCCCTTGAAGCCCGGTGCGCGGCGGCCGACGAGGTCGCTCGGGCCCCAGATCAGCACGACGAGATCCTGGACCATCAGCGTGAGGCCGAAGGTCGCGAGCAACTGGAACAGCTCGGGCGAATGATAGATGCGCCGCAGCAGCACCATCTCAACGAGCACGCCAACCACGGCGACGACAAGTGCGGCGACAACGATGCCACCCCAGAAGCCGAGCGCGCCGGAGAAGCGCTCAGTCAATGTGAAGGCGATGTAGGCGCCGAGCATGTAGAAGGCGCCATGCGCGAAGTTCACGATCCGCGTCACGCCGAAGATGATCGACAGCCCCGAGGCGACCAGGAACAGCGAGGCGGCGCTGGCAAGTCCGGTCAGGAACTGAACGACGTAAAAGGCCATCGGCGGTCCAGGTTGGAGTTAGCTGCGTGACTTCGTTCTGAGTGCGTGGCCCATCCTTCGAGACGGCCGCTCTGCGGCCTCCTCAGGATGAGGTCTGAATTCGCAGAGGCCTCAGAGCCCCGGGACAGGCTCCGAGCGCCTCATGGTGAGGAGGCGCGAAGCGCCGTCTCGAACCATGAGGCCCCGCTTTATCCGCATCAATCCTTCGGCCGGAGCTTCTCGATCTCGGCATCGGCAGGCAGATAGTCGGAGCCCTTCTTGTAGGAGGACTCCACCATTACGCCCTTGCCGTCCTTCAGCGCAGTCTTGCCGACGTAAGCACCGAGCGTCGACTGGTGGTCGATCTTGCGGAAGGTGATCTCGCCGAACGGCGACGGCACCGACAGGCCTTCGGTCGCCGCGATCAGCTTCTCCGGATCGGTCGAGTTCGCCTTGGTCAGGATCGCCGCCGCCGACTTGATGGTCTGGTAGCCGACGATCGAGCCGAGCCGCGGATAATCCTTGAACTTGGCCTGGTAGGCCTTCAGGAACGCCTCATGCTCCGGCGTCTTGATATCGTACCAGGGGTAGCCAGTGACGATCCACCCTTCCGGGGTCTCGTCCTTCAGCGGATCGAGATATTCCGGCTCGCCGGTCAGGAAGCTCACCACCGCGCGGTCCTTGAACAGGCCACGCGTGTTGCCTTCGCGCACGAGCTTGACCAAGTCGGCGCCGAAGGTGACGTTGAGGATCGCTTCCGGATTGGCGGCGGCAACCGCCTGCACCACTGGGCCGGCGTCGATCTTGCCCTGCGGCGGCCACTGCTCGTCGACCCAGACAATGTCGGGACGCTTCTCCGACATCAGCTTCTTGAACACGGCAACGGCGGACTGGCCGTATTCATAGTTCGGCGCGATGGTGGCCCAGCGCTTGGCCGGCAGTTTCGCGGCGGCTTCAACCAGCATCGCCGCCTGCATGAAATTCGAGGGACGGAGGCGGAAGGTATAGCGGTTGCCCTTGGACCAGGTGATGGCATCGGTCAGCGGCTCGGCGGCGAGGAAGAATACCTTCTTCTGGTTGGCGAAGTCAGAGACGGCGAGCCCGATATTGGAGAGGAAGGTGCCGGCAAGCATCGCGACGTTCTCGCTGGAGACCAGCTCGTTGGCCGCGGTCTGTGCATCCGCCGGCTTGCCATTGTCATCCTTGGAGATGACGACCAGCTTCTTGCCGTTGATGCCGCCGCTCGCGTTGATCTCCTCGACCGCGAGCTGCCAGCCCTTGCGATAAGGCTCGGTGAAGGCGGGCAACAGCGAATAGCTGTTGATCTCGCCGATCTTGATCTCGCTCTGGGCCATGGCAGTATTCGCCATGCCCGCCACCAGCACCGCGAACCCCGCCCCAATCAAATAATTCCGCATCCCTTACCCTCCGATGTCCAACAAAATTATCTCAAACCGTCTTCGCCCTTGATCTCCGCGACCGTCAGCCCGCCGACGCGCGGCAGCGGCCGGCCAGAGTCGGTCACGGCGACCGCGACCATGATCTCGTTGGCCCGCGGCGCGTCATTGATCTGTACCTCCATGCCATCGAAATGGCTCCGCACGAAAGCCGCATCCTTGTGCCCCAGCGGGATATCCAGCGTCGTCCCCGGACCAGAACGCTTTTTCGAGGATGGAATCAATGCGGCTCCTTTACTCAGGACCTCGCGGACGGGCGCGCCCATCTTGGGATGCAAGATCGCGGCCGCATGTTCGAGCTCGCCGTTTTCGCCGACGGCGGCGGCCTTTCCATAGGAATGCGCCTTGGAGCCCTCGATGCCGAGCGCCGCCACCGCTCGTTTCGACAGCAAGTCGCCGAGTTCCTCGCCAATCGCGATCAGGGGCGAAAGGTCCTCGACATAGCGGCCGGCAAAGGGGTTCTCGATCACCGCGATCGCCGCCGCGCGCCGGGTCGGCGGGGCGATGGTCTTGCCCATCTCGATGTGGGTCTCCTCGACCACGGTGACGATCTTGCGAATGATGGCACTCATCGGTTTCCGCCCTGTTGCTTTCGGCCCTGTTTGATCAGGCCCGCGTAGTCTCTATCGCGCATTCATGAACGAGTTGCGATTCCGGTACCTCAAGCGCACGCGCCCGCACGATCGCCGTTTCGCCGAACAGGCGCAGCGCCGCGCCCTCGATCAATCCTGCCGCGAGGCATTCTCGCGCGCAAACCGCACCCGCTTCAAGGGCATCGGTGATCTCGCGAGCCGATAATGTGCCGACTTGCCGCGTCACCAGGCGCGGGCCGAGGTCGCTGTCGGGCTGCAATTCGTTTGCCGGGCGGCGGATAATCGCCGGGTGCCCGGGCAGATCGACGGCGTTGGCGATGACGGTCGCGGCGGCATCGGCTTCCGAGGCAGTCCGCGCCAGCACGGTGACGGCATCGGCGATGCCGAAGGAGAAGCTGCGCCCGAGACGGCCGCTGGTGGCGATGCCGCGGATGGGATCATCGGCGTGGATCACCATGGTCTGCATCAGGCCATGGCTGTCGGGACGGTCGATCAGGCCGACGGTAAAATGCTCGTCGCCGGCAAGGTGCAGGGCGATGTCGCCGCCATTATTGACATAGGCGCGATCGAGCGATGCTGCCTCCAGCATCGCGCCGAGGATGTCCTCCGCCACGGCGCCCGCGACCGCAGCCATCGGCGTGATGAAGCGATCGGCGGCGAACGGGGCCACCGCAGCATGCATGCGGCGCGCGATGACGCCGGTGAGCGCGCAGTGCATCGGATGGGCCGCCTTGCGCAATTCGCCGAGCTCCATGCACAGCCCATCCAGGAGGCCGGTGAAGCGGCACACGGCGGCGTCATAGGCTGCGCGCACGGCAGTCTCGCTTCCCGTTGCCTCCACGATCAGATCGATCGGTCCGTCCTGCAAATGCAGCCGCTTGCCATCAGGAAGAAGCGCGATTTGCGGACGTCTCGTCATGGTCGCCTCCCCGAAGTGAAGAGCATGGGCCGGATCTCGGCGCTGTCGCGGAGCGATGACAGCGGCCGCACGTAATCCATGTGGCCGCCGAGCGCCGCATAGTCGGAAAGTCTGAGCGTGAACTCGATCGGCGCCACCAGCGCCGGCGTCGGCACGTAACCAAATGCCCCTATCGGCATCTGCATCACGTCGACCATGAAGGTGATGCCGCCGCCGGGCCAGACATAGACAGGTGCGCCGCCGCTGGTGACGCGGGTCAGCGCCTCCTTCACCGA
The DNA here is from genome assembly GCF_055456055.1 of Bradyrhizobium sp. LeoB3. Lineage (NCBI taxonomy): Bacteria > Pseudomonadati > Pseudomonadota > Alphaproteobacteria > Hyphomicrobiales > Nitrobacteraceae > Bradyrhizobium > Bradyrhizobium sp. LeoB3. The sequence continues at coordinate 75,939 of NZ_JBVBEF010000021.1, read as the reverse complement.
CCGCGTCAGCCGCACCGGGTTATCGGTGACGCCGGCGCGCAGCGAGCCGCCCGCGCCGGCCATGAACAGCACGGTGCACAGCGCCGGCTCGCAATTCTCCTGGATGCGCTCGACCGAGAATTTCAGCTCGGTCGGCATCTCCTGCTCGACCGGCCGCAGCGCCTCGTCGAGCACGTAATAGGCCGCGTGTTCGCCGGTGGTCGAGACCATCAGCATGGTCAGCCCCGGCCGCGCCTCCTTGGGATCGAACGGGCCGAGCACGGACAGCGGATCGGAGATTTTGGTGCCGCCCCAGCCGGTGCCGGGTTCGGCGACCTGGAAATAACGCCCGGGCGTCGAGCGACGCCCTTTCATCTTGATGCCAGTGTCGGGAATATCCAATAGCTTGCCGGCCTGGTGCTCCGAGAGCACGCCGGTGATGTGGTCATCGACCACAACGACTTCGTCGACCTTGCCGTGCCACTGCTTGGCGAACATGCCGATGGTGGCCGAGCCGCAGCCGACGCGCATGCGCTCTTCCTGCACGCCGTTGACAACAGGCGCCTGGCCGGCCTGCACCACGACGGTGGCGCCGCCGTCAATCGTAAGTTCCACCGGCTTGCAGTTGGACAGATCCATCAGCGTATCGCAGGTGACGCGGCCCTCCTTCTTCGAGCCGCCGGTCAGATGATGCACGCCGCCGAGCGACAGCATCTGCGAACCGTATTCGCTTGTCGTGACATGCCCGACCACCTCGCCCTCTGCGCGCACCGCTGCGGTCTCAGGGCCGAGATAGCGGTCGGTGTCGATCTTCACCTTGACGCCGCAATAGGAGAAGATGCCTTCGGTCACGACCGTGACCATGTCGACGCCGTCGATTTCCGACGACACGATAAAGGGCGCCGGCTTGTAATCGGGATAGGTGGTGCCGGCGCCGATCGCGGTGACGAAGATATCGCCCTGGTGGACGATCTTGCCGTCCCAGTCGCCGCTCGCCTGGAACGGCACAACGCGCCCGCCATGCTCGAGCGCGCGCGACAGCACAATGTGCGGATCGACGCGCACCAGTCTCCCATCATGATTGGCATAGCGGTCGCAGGCACCCGCCGCGCCCGGCTTGATGTAGCACATCACCGGACAGGCATCGCAGCGGATCTTGTCAGAAGCGGCAACGTCGGCCATCGCGAACAAGCCTGGTGTTGGGAGGCGGCGTTATCATCTCCCCGGGGACATCAATCACCGGGGATATCGTTCGTATACGAATGATCCTGCGCGCAGGTTGTAACCCTGTCAAGCGGGTGCAATCGCGAAAAACCACACCTGCCGAATAAAACCTCATTTGCCTGCTCGCTTTGTCCAGAAAGCGGGCAACGCAGTGCAGCAAATTGCTGACGGCTTGCACGTTTGTACACAAACGTTATCCTCCGATGCCATCGATCGCTGATTTTGCGATCGATGATTTTGCAATGCAATCATCGAAACGCTCATAGAAGCCTTAGGGGACCACGAGCCGATGCGCCTGACCGTCAACGGCAGGATTGTTGATGTCGACGCCGCTCCGGACACCGCACTGCTTTACGTGCTGCGCAACGATCTCGAACTGAACGGACCGAAATATGGGTGCGGACTCGGCGAATGTGGTGCCTGCGCGGTGCTGATCGACGGCGTCGCGGCGCGATCCTGCGTGATCCCGATCGATGGCTGCGCCGGGCGCGACATCGTGACGCTCGAAGGGCTCGGCACGCGCGAACATCCAGATCCCGTGCAGCAAGCCTTCATCGCCGAGCAGGCCGCGCAATGCGGCTACTGCCTCAACGGCATGATCATCACGACCAAGGCGCTGCTTACGCGCAATCCGCGTCCGACCGAAAACGAGATACTGGAAGCGTTGCGCTACAATCTCTGCCGCTGCGGCGCGCATATCGAGATCGTCCGCGCGGCGATGCGCGCGGCCGGCCACGAGCTCGAGGCACGCGATTGATGGTCTCGCAGGACAAGCCCGCGCGGCCGCAGGGGTCGCTCTCCGTCGTTCAGCGATCGGATGCGAACGGCGCGTTCGAGACCTTCATCAAGATCACGGCGGATGGCTTTGTCACCGCCTATAACGGCCATGTCGATCTCGGCACCGGCATCCGCACCGCGCTCGGGCAGGTCGTCGCCGAAGAGCTCGACGTATCCTTTGCGCGCGTCGTCGTGGTGCTCGGCGACACCTCGCAGACGCCCAACCAGGGTCCGACGATCGCCAGCGAGACCATGCAGATATCGGCGGTGCCGCTCCGCAAGGCGGCGGCGCAGGCGCGGCTCTTTTTGGCCGCGCGTGCGGCCGAAAGGCTCGACCTATCGAGCGACGAACTCGTAGTCGAGGACGGCCTGATCCGCGGCAAGGACAATCGCAGCGTCACCTATGGCGAGTTGATCGCTGACGAGACGATCCGGCTCGAATTGGCAGACGATGTGCCGGTGAAGACTGTCGATGCCTATTCCGTCGTCGGGCGTTCGGTGCCGCGCGTCGATCTTCCGGCCAAGGCAACCGGCGAACTGGTCTACGTCCACGATGTACGCGTGCCCGGCATGCTGCACGGCCGCGTGGTGCGCCCGCCCTATGCCGGCGTCGACGCCGGACCGTTCGTCGGCACCAGCCTGATTGCAGTTGATGAAAGCTCGGTGCGCAACATTCCGGGCCTCGTCGCGGTGGTGCGGATCGGCGATTTCGTCGGCGTCGTCGCCGAGCGCGAGGAGAATGCGATCAAGGCGGCGGCGCAACTGAAGGTCGCCTGGAAGCCGGCGCCGACGCTGACGAGTCTCGATAACGTCGAGCAGGCGCTGCGCGCCAATCCTTCGACGCCGCGCACGCTGCTCGACAAAGGCGATGTCGATAGCGCGATCAAGGGCGCCGCGAAGCCGATGCAGCGAACTTACCTGTGGCCGTACCAGATGCATGGCTCGATCGGCCCGTCCTGCGCGGTGGCGGACTATCGCGACGGTGCGATCCGGGTCTGGTCGGGCACGCAGAACCCGCACATGCTTCGTGGCGACCTTGCCCTGCTGATCGAGCGGCCGGAGACAGAGATCGAGGTGATCAGGATGGAGGCGGCCGGCTGCTATGGCCGCAACTGTGCCGACGACGTCACGGCGGACGCGCTCCTGCTCTCGCGCGCGGTCGGCCGTCCCGTGCGCGTGCAATTGACGCGCGAGCAGGAGCACGCCTGGGAGCCGAAGGGCACCGCGCAGCTGATGGACGTCAATGGCGGCCTGAACGCGGACGGCAGCCTAGCGGCCTACGACTTTGCCACGCGCTATCCCTCGAACGGCGCGCCGACGCTCGCGCTGCTGCTCACGGGGAGGATTGCGCCGACGCCTGCTGTCTTCGAGATGGGCGACCGCACCGCGATCCCGCCATACGACTACGACCACATGCGCGTGGTCGCCCACGACATGCCGCCGATCGTGCGCGCCTCCTGGTTCCGCGGCGTCTCGGCGCTGCCGAACACCTTCGCGCATGAATCCTATATCGACGAGCTCGCGGCTGAGGCTCACGTCGATCCGATCGAATACCGGCTGCGCTACCTCAAGGACAAGCGCGCCATCGATCTCGTCAACGCGGTCGCCGAGCGCGCCGGCTGGAAGCCACGCCCGGTGCGCGAGGAGAAGGTCGCGGAAGACGACATCGTGCGCGGGCGCGGCTTTGCCTATGCGCTCTACGTCCATAGCAAGTTCCCGGGCTATGGCGCCGCATGGTCGGCATGGATCGCCGATGTCGCGGTCAACAAAGTGACCGGCGACGTCAGCGTGACGCGCGTGGTGGCGGGGCAGGATTCCGGCCTGATGATCAACCCGGACGGCGTGCGCCATCAGATCGAGGGCAATGTCATCCAGTCGACCAGCCGCGCGCTGATGGAGGAAGTCACCTTCGAGCGCGGCGCGGTGACGGCACGGGAATGGGGCGCCTACCCCATCATCAAGTTCCCCGAGCTTCCGAAGATCGATGTGCTGATGCTGCCGCGGCAGGATCAGCCGCCCCTCGGCGTCGGCGAATCCGCGTCCGTGCCGAGCGCGGCCGCCATCGCGAACGCAATCTATGATGCCACCGGCGTGCGCTTCCGCGAATTGCCGTTCACGCCGGAACGTATCCTGAAGGGATTGCACGGCGAGGAACCGACTGCCCCACCTGCGCTGGCGCCACCACTGCCTGCTCCATCAGAGAAATGGCAAAAACCGTTCGTGAGACGCACCGGCGTGCTTGCCGGTATCGCCGCCGTATGTGCGGCCGTCGTCGGCATCGGCGCGGCCGTGCTGCCGTGGCGCGCGATTGCGCCGATCGCGCGTCCTGACGCATCGGTCTATTCGGCCGCGACCATTGCCCGCGGCAAGGAGCTTGCCGCGCTCGGCGCCTGCGCGGTGTGCCATACCGCAGCGGACGGAACGCTCAACGCCGGCGGCCGGGCGCTGGAGACGCCGTTCGGCATCATCTACGCGACCAACATCACGCCCGATGTCGAGACCGGCATCGGCGCATGGTCCTATCCGGCCTTCGAGCGCGCGATGCGCGAAGGCATCCATCGCGACGGCCGGCATCTCTATCCGGCTTTCCCCTACCCCCATTTTGCCAAAGCCACCGACGCCGACCTGCAGGCGCTCTATGCCTACCTGATGGCGCAGGCCCCGGTGCGCGCGATGACGCCGGAACACGAACTGAAGTTTCCGTTCAACCTGCGCCCGCTGCTCGCCGGATGGAATGCGCTGTTCCACGAGGCGAAATCGTTCCAGCCCGATCCTACCAGGTCGCAGATGTGGAATCGCGGCGCCTATCTGGTCGAAGGTCTCGGCCATTGCAGCGCCTGCCATTCGCCGCGCAACGCACTCGGCGCCGAACTGAAGAATGCCTACCTCGCCGGCGGCTTTGCCGAGGGCTGGGAAGCGCCGGCGCTGACGTCGCTGTCAAATGCGCCGATCCCCTGGAGTGAGGACGAGCTCTACGCCTATTTGCGGACCGGCGAATCCCGCTTCCATAGCGTGGCGGCCGGGCCGATGGCGCCGGTCGTGAAGGAATTGGCCGCACTGCCAGACCGTGACATCCGCGCCATGGCCGTCTATCTCGGCTCTTTGAACGAGACCGCCATTGACGGGCCGGCGCAGGAAGCGATCGCTGTGAAGCTCGAACATGCGACGGCCACAAGCGCGGTTGTCCCCGCCTCTTTCGGCGCCCGCCTCTACCAGGGCGCCTGCGCGGTCTGTCACGAAGTGGGCGGACCGCCTCTGTTCGGCAGCCGGCCCTCGCTGTCCCTGAACAGCAATCTGCACAGCGCGGTGCCGGACAATTTGATCCAGGTGATCCTGCACGGCATCCGCGAACCCGCGACCGGCGACCTCGGTTATATGCCCGGATTCAAGGACAGCATGACAGACGGCCAGGTCGCCGAACTCGTTTCCTATCTCCGGCGGCGGTTTGCTCCGAACAAGCCGGCCTGGACCGGCATCGAGGCGACCGCTGGCAGGATCAGACAGGGAACACGCTGAGCTGCCCTGCCAGAACCACTGCCACAATCCACTGGTTGGGCAGCTTTTGGCACGCTAAGGTTCCGCCATGACGTTTACCGATATTGCAACCCGAACCTACAACCATGGCTGGCGGCTCGACCCGATCGTGCGCAGCCTGCTCGACACCGATTTCTACAAGCTGTTGATGCTGCAGATGATCCGGGAGTTCTACCCGGACACGCGCACGACCTTTTCGGTGATCAACCGCACCAGCCGGGTCCGGCTTGCCGAGGTGATCGACGAGGTCGAGCTGCGTGCCCAGCTCGACCACGCCCGCACCATCCGCTTCAGCAAGAAGGAACTGATCTGGCTCGCCGGTAACACGTTCTACGGCAAGACCCAGATGTTCTCGCCGGATTTCATCAACTGGCTTTCGACTTTCCGCCTGCCCGAATATGAACTGCACAAGGTCGATGGGCAGTATGAACTGCATTTCCACGGGCCCTGGACCCACACCACGATGTGGGAGATCCCGGCGCTCGCGATCCTGAACGAATTGCGCTCGCGCGCGGCGATGAAGGGTCAGGGCCGGTTCGCGCTCGACGTGCTCTATGCCCGCGCCAAGGCCAAGCTCTGGGCCAAGGTCGAGCGCCTGCGCAAGCTCGACGGCCTAAAGCTTTCGGACTTCGGCACCCGCCGCCGCCACGGCTTCCTCTGGCAGCGCTGGTGCGTCGAGGCCGTGAAGGAGGGACTCGGGCCGTCTTTCACCGGCACCTCCAACGTGCTGCTGGCAATGGACAACGACCTCGAGGCGATCGGCACCAATGCCCATGAGCTGCCGATGGTGGCCGCGGCGCTCGCCAATTCGGATGAAGAGCTGCGCTGGGCGCCCTACGCCATCCTCGACCAGTGGCGCCATACCTATGGCGGCAACCTGCTGGTCGCCCTCCCCGATGCCTTCGGCACTAGGGTGTTCCTGCGCGACGCGCCGGATTGGGTCGCCGACTGGACCGGCTTTCGCCCGGACAGCGCGCCGCCGATCGCGGCCGGCGAGGAGATCATCAGATGGTGGAAGCAGAAGGGCCGCGATCCCAGGGAGAAGCTCCTGGTCTTCTCGGACGCCATGGACGTCGATTCAATCGAGGAAAGCTACAGGCATTTCGCCGGCCGCGTTCGCATCAGCTTCGGCTGGGGCACCAACCTCACCAATGACTTCGTCGGCTGCGCGCCTGACGGTTCCGCCGACCTCGACCCGATCTCGATCGTCTGCAAGGTAACCTCGGTCGACGGCAGGCCGGCGGTGAAACTCTCAGACAATCCCGAGAAGGCGACCGGTATCCCCTCCGAGGTCGAGCGTTACCTGCGCGTATTCGGCAACGCCGGCCGCGTGCGCGCCGCCGTGCACGTCTAGTTTTGGGCATGATCTCCGCGCAAACACTACGCGTTTGTCGCGCGGGAAAACTGGCTTCCATCTTTCCGGATCAGGCCATAAACCGCACCAATCCCGCCCTCAGCTCGCGAGTTTCAGCATGCCCGCACCCAACCCGCCTGCGTTCGAAACCCTAAGCCTGCATGCCGGACAGCGCCCCGATCCCGTGACGGGATCGCGCGCAGTGCCGATCTACCAGACGACGTCCTACGTGTTTCAGGATGCCGATCATGCGGCGGCGCTGTTCAACCTGGAGCGCGCCGGCCACATCTACACACGAATTTCCAATCCAACGACTGCGGTGCTGGAAGAGCGGATCGCAGCGCTCGAAGGCGGCGTCGGCGCGATCTGCACGGCGAGCGGCATGGCGGCGATGCATCTTGCGATCGCCACGCTGCTCAATGCCGGCGACCATATCGTCGCTTCGGCCTCGCTCTATGGCGGCACCATCAACCTGCTGGCGCACACGCTGCCGCGCTTCGGCATCACGACGACCTTCGTGAAGCCGCGGGCGCTGGACGAATTCCGCGCCGCGATCAAGCCGAATACGCGCCTGGTGATCGCCGAGACCATCGGCAATCCCGGCCTTGAAGTGCTCGATATCCCCGCGGTGGCTGACATCGCGCATGACGCGAAAATTCCGCTGCTCATCGACAACACCTTTGCGACGCCCTATCTCAGCCGCCCGATTGAATTCGGCGCTGACATCGTCATGAACTCGGCGACGAAATGGCTCGGCGGGCATGGCATTGCGATCGGCGGCGTCATTGTCGACGGCGGCGGCTTCGACTGGCATGCGTCGGGCAAATTCCCGCAGCTCACCGAACCCTATGCCGGCTATCACGGCATCGTCTTCGACGAGCAGTTCGGCAAGGCCGCTTTCATCATGCGGGCCCGCACCGAGGGCTTGCGCGATTTCGGCGCCTGCCTGTCGCCGACCAACGCGTTCCAGCTCCTGCAGGGCATCGAGACACTCGGCGTGCGGATGGATCGGCACATGAGCAATACGCTGGCGGTGCTGGAATTCCTGACCGCGAACAAGGCGGTCGACTGGGTGCTGCATCCGGCGCTGGAAAATCACCCGGATTACGAGCTTGCGAAGAAGCTGCTGCCGCGCGGCGCCGGCTCGATCGTCAGCTTCGGCATCAAGGGCGGACGCGCTGCGGGCAAGAAGTTCATCGAACAGCTCAAACTGATCAGCCACCTCGCCAATGTCGGTGATGCCAAGACACTCGTGATCCATCCCGCCTCCACCACCCATCAGCAGATGGACGCCGACCAGCTCAAGGCTGCAGGCATCGGCGAAGAGCTGGTGCGGCTGTCGGTCGGCATCGAGACCGCGCAGGACATCATCGACGATCTCGGCCAGGCGCTTCGCGCGTCGCAGAGGGTTTGAGCCATGCAGCTTTCGGTGAACGGGATTGAGACTTTCGTGGTAACAGGCGGAAAGCCGTTCGATCCATCGTTGCCCACGGTCGTGATGATCCACGGCGCGGGCTTTGACAGCTCCACCTGGGCGCTGCACAGCCGCTGGTTCGCGCACCACGGCTATTCGGTATTGGCGCCGGACCTGCCGGGCCACGGCCGCTCGTCCGGCAAGCCCTTGCCGACGATTGCGGCGATGGCGGATTGGATCGCGGCGCTGTTGCAGGCAGCCGGGGCCTCGAAGGCGAAGCTGATCGGACACTCCATGGGTTCGCTGATCGCGCTGGAGACCGCGGCGCGGCACCCGGACAAAGTGTCGGCACTGAGCCTGATCGGAACGGCGGCGACGATGACGGTTGGGCCTGATCTGTTGAAGGCGGCGGAGGCCAACGATCCCGCCGCGATCGACATGGTCTCGATCTGGGGTCTCGGCTTCAAGGCCGAGCTCGGCGGCTCGCTCGCGCCGGGATTGTGGATGCACCACGGCGCACAGCGCGTGCTGCAGCGTGCGCGACCGGGCGTGCTCTACAATGATCTCAACGCCTGCAACTCATATCAGAATGCGCTGGCCGCGGCGGCGCAGATCAAGGTGCCGGTGACGTTCATCCTCGGCGAGCGCGACCTGATGACTCCAGCGAAAGCCGGCAAGACGCTGGCGGCCGCAACGCCGAACGCGCGCACCGTGGTGCTGCCCGGCGCCGGCCACATGATGATGGTCGAGCAGCCCGACGAACTGCTGGCGGCGCTGCGGACGTAGTTCATCCCTTCTCCCCTTGTGGGAGAAGGTGGCGCGAAGCGCCGGATGAGGGGTTCTCTCCACACGCTCTTGTGCTCGCGGAGAGAACCCCTCACCCAATCGAGTTCGCTGCCGGCAGCCGAGCTGCCCTCTCCCACAAGGGGCGAGGGCACATCAACTGGCAGCTCCAAAGCTGCGATGGTCTGGCAGCGGGCTGCTGGCGACGCTGAAGCACTGACATTGTACTCGTCATTGCCGGGCTTGACCCGGCAATCCATCCCTTCGCAAGAACTCTTTTCTTGATGGTTGCGCAGGTCAAGGCCGCGCATGACGAGCTGAGAACGACTACCTCGCCGGCTTGCGTTCGATCGGGTGGATGTCGATCGCGCGCAACCGACCCAGGCGCAGCACGTCCATGGCCAGCGTGCGGTCGATGCGGTCGCGGTCGAGGGCGCGGATCAGGTCGTCGACGCCGTTGATGTCGATGCCGTCGAGCTTGATCACGACGTCGCCGGGCAGAAGGCCCGCTTTCGAAGCCGGGCTATCCGGCTCGATCTGCGCGAGCAGCGCGCCCATCTTGTTCTCGACGCCGGCGAGCACGGCATGGCGCCGCGGGATCGGCGCGGTCTGGCCGGCGACGCCGATGAAGGCGCGGCGGACATAGCCGTGGCGGATGATCTCCGACAGCACGAACTGCGCGGTGTTGCTCGCGACCGCAAAGCAGATGCCCTGCGCGCCGTTGATGATCGCGGTGTTGATGCCGATCACCTGCGAACTCGACGACACCAGCGGCCCGCCGGAATTGCCGGGGTTGAGCGCGGCATCGGTCTGGATCACGTCCTCGATCGTGCGCCCGCTGACCGAGCGGATCGAGCGCCCGAGCGCCGACACCACGCCGGCGGTGACCGTCGATTCAAAGCCGAGCGGATTGCCGATCGCGACCACGAGCTGGCCGCGCCGGAGCTGCTTGGAATCGCCGAGCGAGGCGTAAGGCAGATCGCGCGCGCCATCGGCCCGCAACAATGCGAGATCGGTGTCGGGATCGACGCCGAGCACGTGCGCGTCGGTGACGAAGCCCTCGGTATCGCGCAGGCGGATCTCTTTCGACGAGCCGACCACGTGACTGTTGGTCAGCACGAAGCCATCGGGCGAGATGACGATGCCTGAACCGAGCCCGCCGCACTCACGCGGTGTTCGCACTTTCGGCCCGGTCTCTACGCGCACCACCGCGGGGCCGACGCGTTCGGTCACGTCGATCACGGCGTTGGAATACGCATCGAGCAGCGCCCGGTCGTCGGCCGGGGTAGCTTCGGTCGTTCGCGGTGACAGCGCGTCACCGGCGTTATTTGAGGTGATATCCAACATGGTGAGGGTTCCTTCGGCTCATTCAAATGGGAGCCGAGTTCCTCCTGCGCAAGGTGCCCGTGCCGTGCTCAGACCTGCCCAAACGGCTAGGGCGCCGGAGCTCTCTCCGCTTGGTCGGGACGTAGCGCGGGTGAAGCGCCAGCGTAACCCGGGACCGGTCGTAGCCGCGGATATGAATATCCCGGGTTACGCGTTCCGCTCCACCCGGGCTACGACTTCCTGCTAGGGCGCTCGCCGCAAGCTGCTCCCGCGCGCTCTGACGGGATCAAGCAATGACCAGTCGCCCTGCTGCAGCGTGTGGCCCTTCGGGAAGGGGGCGCGGAGCTCGTAGCCGAGCGAGCGCAGCACGCGGTCGTCGCGGTAGTAGCATTGCAGGACCACGCGAACGAGCGTTGCCGCGGGGACTCCGCCGGTCGCGCGGAATTCCTTTGCGACCTGGTCGCGCTGCGCTGTGTCGAGCTCGGCGAGCGGCTTGCCGGCCAAGCGCGCGAGATGGTCGAGCGCGGCGCGCACCGGCTCGGTGTCGCGGCCAAGCGTTGCGAGGATGTCAGCCTGGATGGCCCGATCGTCGGCGCCGGGCATCTTGTACTCGGCACTCTCAGGAATGATCATCGCCGCGATCGTCCTGAGATCGTCGCGCTGGGTTTGGGTGAGCGTTTCGGCTGACATCGCTTCCTCAATCGAACAAATTGGCAAGACGCTGTTTCATCTGGTCGGCGATGTAGAGCGCGATCGCCTGGATCGTCGAGGTCGGGTTGACGCCGCCGGAGGTGACGAACACGCTGCCGTCGACGATGAACAGGTTCTTCACGTCATGCGACCGCCCCCACTCGTTGACCACGGAGCGCGCAGGGTCCGTGCCCATCCGCGCGGTGCCGAGCAGATGCCAGCCGCCCCACGGGATCGGGCTATTGGTGCAGATATCGGTCGCCCCGGCGGCCTCGAGAATCTCGCGGCCGCGCGCCAGCCCATGCTCCATCATCTTCCGGCTGTTCTCGCTGATCGTGTAGTCGATCTTCGGGGCGGGAATGCCGTGGCTGTCCTTCAACACGGGATCGAGCGTGACACGGTTGTGCTCCTCGGGGAGATCCTCGCAGATCGCGGAGACCGCGAGGCGGTGGCCGTTGAGCCTGCGGAAGACGCGGTGATGGTCCGCGCCCCACGGCAGAATGCCCTTCTGCTCGCTGGCGACAGCCTCGAACACCGGCCCCGCGCCGCGGCCGAACTGGATGCCGTAACCGCGGACGAAGCCGCGCGAGAGGTCGGTGTCGTAGAACTCCTTGCTCCACAGGCAAGTCGGCGGCGCGCGGTTGCTGTCGGTCGGCTCCTTCACGAAACCGTAGATCTGCGCATAGGGATGGAACATCAGATTCTTGCCGACCAGGCCTGATGAATTGGCGAGGCCGTTCGGAAAGCGGCCGGAGACGGAGTTCAAGAGCAGCCGCGGCGTGCCGACGCCGTTGCAGGCGATGATGACGACCTCGGCCGGCTGAAACTGCTCGACACCGTCCTTGTCGTAATAGACGACGCCGGACGCCATGCCGTGCTCGTTGGTCAGGATCTCGCGCACGCGGCAATGCGTCTTGATTTCGACGCCGGCGCGGATCGCATGCGGCCAATACGTGATGTCGGTCGAGGCTTTCGCGCCTTGCGCGCAGGCCGGGGTGCAATGGCCGAGATTGATGCAGCGCGCCCTGCCCTCGTAGTCCATTGTCGCGACCGTGGTATCCGACGGCCACCAGTGCCAGCCAAGCTTGTTCATGGCCTTGCCGATCAACGGACCGGAAAGTCCGAGCGGCTGCGGCGGCATTGGCGGGTGCGTCAATGGCGAAAGCGGATCGCCTGACAGGCCCGATACGCCCATCATCCGGTCATTCTCTTCGAAGAACGGCGTGAGTGCATCGTAGTCGATCGGCCAGTCATCGGCGACGCCGTCGAGCGTTTTCACCTTGAAATCGGACGGATGCAGCCGCGGCCAATGCGCTGTGTACATCACGGTCGAACCGCCGACGGCGTTGAAGTTGACGACCTTGATCGGCGAGTTGTCGTCGTTGATGGGATAATCTTCGGGCCGCCCGCGGACATTCGGGCTGGTCGACCAGTCGCCATAGAACTTGGCCTCCCAGTCCCGCCCGGTGCTTGGATAGTCCGCGGGATTCATCCAGCCGCCCTGCTCCAGGCAGAGGATGTGCATTTTCGTCTCAGCCAGCGACCACGCCACCGCAGCGCCGGACGCGCCGGCGCCGATGATCAGGACGTCAACGGGATCCCGATGCACGAGTGCCTCCCCAATTTCATCGCCGCGCGACGCGCGATCGTTGTTTTCTTGTCATGAGACGATAGGGGAAAACCGGATGCGGAGTAAAGCGGCAGGTCATTGCACGCGCGGCACGATCATCACGTCGAGCCCGCGGATTTCGTCCGGCGTTGCGGATCGCGTCATCGCGCCCGGCGCTTCCACCAGCACTTGCACCCGCAGGCGCTTGTTGACCACGTTCCTCGACTGAACGGGGAAGGTTTCGGAACGGGTGTCATTCGGACCCGGCACGCCGTAGGTCATAATCGAGCCGATCACGTCGCCTTGCTCGGTCTTCACGACAAGGCGAGCACCGAACGGCAACGGACCGGTTACGACCTTGAGCCGGACTGCCTCATTCGGGCCGGGATCGCGCGGCGCCAGCAGCTCGGTCATCTTCCGGTCCTGCGCCGAGGCAAGGCCCGCGCCGGCGAGGCTTGCGAGAAGGAGGGCGATAGAAAATTTGTGTCGCATGTAAAGGCCTCGGCAGGATGACGGTGGTTCGGATTGTCATCCGCTTTTGGGCACGATCATGGTCGGGCGCGAACATTCGTAGGATGGGTAGAGCGAAGCGAAACCCATCCCTTGCGCATTGGCGATCGAAGCCGATGGGTTTCGCTTCGCTCTACCCATCCTACAAACTCAAACCTACCACGCATCGATACAGGGGCGCTTGCGGTGGGTGCGCGGCGCGGGTTTCGGCACCGAGCGCAGGCCTGACATGATCCAGTGGCGGGTTTGCGCGGGATCGATCACCTCGTCGATCTCGAGCACGGAAGCGATCGAGACCGCCTTGCCGTTGGCATAGAGCTCGGCCACCTTGGCCTGGTAATATTTTTCGCGTTCGACCGGATCCTCGATCGCTTCCATCTCCTTGCGGAAGCCGAGCCGCACATAGCCTTCCAGGCCCATGCCGCCGAACTCGCCGGTCGGCCAGGCCACCGTGAAGAACGACGCGTGAAAGCCGCCGCCGATCATCGACTGCGCGCCGAGGCCATAGCCCTTGCGCAGCACGATGCCGAACAGCGGAACGGTGAGACTCGCGCCGGTGACGAACATGCGCGAGACGTGACGCACGATCGCGGTCTTCTCGGCTTCCGGCCCGACCATGAAGCCGGGTGTGTCGCAGAGCGAGATGATCGGGATGTCGAAGGCGTCGCAGAGCTGCATGAAGCGCGCGGCCTTGTCGCCGGCGGGCGCATCGATCGCGCCGCCGAGATGTTTCGGATTGTTGGCGATCAGGCCGAACGGCTTGCCTTCGATGCGGATGAAAGCGGTGATCATGCCGACGCCAAAGTCGCGCCGGATTTCGAGCACCGAGCCCTCGTCGGCGAGGAGATCGATCACCTTGCGGATGTCGTAGACGCGCAAGCGGTTCTCCGGGATCGCGCGGCGCAAGAGGCGCTGGTCCGGCGCCTTCCAGTCGCCGGTCGCACCCTGGAAGTAGGACAGGTATTTTTGCGCGGCGACGGTCGCCTCCGCCTCATCCTCCACGAGGATGTCGATGACGCCATTCGGCGCCTGGAACGACACCGGGCCGACCTCGGCCGGATGATAGACGCCAAGGCCGCCGCCCTCGATCATCGCCGGCCCGCCCATGCCGATCGAGGCGTTTTTCGTCGCGATGATGACGTCGCAGCAGCCGAGCATGGCGGCGTTGCCGGCGAAGCAATAGCCGGAGACCACGCCGATAACAGGCACAAGACCGGAGAGCCGCGCGAACTGCACGAAGGACGGGCCGTCGAGCCCGGTCATGCCGAGCCGGTCGGTATCGCCCGGGCGGCCGCCGCCGCCCTCGGCGTAGAACACCAAAGGCAATCGCCACTGCTCCGTCAGCGAGAGCATGCGGTCGATCTTCTTGTGGTTCATATGGCCCTGCGTGCCCGCGAGCACGGTGTAGTCGTAGGCGATCACCATGCAGCGCGCGGCTTCCCCGCCGAACTTGTCGGCGTTCACGGTGGCGACGCCGGTGATCAGGCCGTCGGCCGGCGTGTTGCGAATGAGATCGTCGACCTTGCGCCGACGGCGCTGCGCGGCGATGGCGAGCGAGCCGTATTCGACAAACGAGCCCTCATCGACGAGATGGGCGACGTTCTCGCGCGCGGTGCGCTGGTTGGTCTTACGCCGGCGCTCGACGGAAGCTGGCCGGTTCTCATCCAGCGTGATCGCGTGGCGGGCGATCACCTCGGCGAGATCGGGACGGATGTAGTCGAGATCGATCTCCGCTTCCTCGGCGATATGGTGGCTGTCGACCTCGGCAGGCTCGATGAACAGAATCGCCTCGCCATGCATCAGCGTGACGCCGACGCCACCGGCGATCTTCGTCACCCTGCCGCCATGCGGCGCGGTGACGAGATGCTCCATCTTCATGGATTCGAGCACTGCGATCTGCTGGCCCGGACGGACGAGATCGCCCGCGGCGACATCGATTGCAACGATGGTTCCCTGCAGTGGTGCCGGGACGGCGACGGAGCCTTCCGGGCCGGCCTCGCCCGTCGACTGTCCGACCAACGCAGCAGCGCCGCCGTTGACCTCAACCAGCACCGGTTCATCGGCCTCCTTCGCCGCGGCGACCAGCGAGCCGGCATGTGCATCGATGAAATTGGTGCTGACCCGGTTGGCGGCAAAATCCGGATGCGCGAGGATCGCGCCGAGGAACGGGATATTCGTGGCGACGCCGCCGATGCGGAATTCGCGCAGGGTGCGGAGCGCTTTCTGAACGACGTCGGCCCAATTCGCGCTCGGCGAATGCACGATCACCTTCGCGAGCAGGGAATCGAAAGCGGCGCTGGTCTTGTACCCCGTATAACCAAAGGTATCGACCCGCACGCCCGGGCCGGACGGCAGGTCGAACACCGACAGCGTCCCACCGGTCGGCTTGGTCTCGCCCTTCTCGTTCATCACTTCCATGTTGACGCGGAGCTGCATCGCAAAGCCGCGCGGCGACGGGATCGCTGCCTGCGCCAGACCGAGCGAGGCCAGCGTCGCGCCCGAGGCGACGGCAAGTTGCGCCTTGACGAGATCGATGCCGAGCACCTCCTCAGTGACGGTGTGCTCGACCTGCAATCGCGGATTGGCCTCGATGAAGGCGAAGGCGCCCTCGCCTTCACGTGCCTCGTCGTCGACGAGGAATTCGAAGGTGCCGAGATTGTCGTAGCGCGCGGCGGCTGCCAGCTTCTTCGCGGCTTCGATGATGCGCGAGCGCTGGGCCTCGCTCAGCGACGGGCTTGGCGCCACCTCGATCAGTTTCTGGTTGCGCCGCTGGATCGTGCATTCGCGCTCCCACAAATGGCTGATCTGACCGGAGCGGTCGCCGATGATCTGCACCTCGATATGACGCGCTTTTCGGATCAGCCGCTCGACATAGACGCCGTCGTTGCCGAAGGCGGCCTTGGCCTCGGACTGGCAGCGCGCATAGGCCTGTTCGAGCTTGGCGGCGTCATCGACGATGCGCATGCCGCGCCCGCCGCCGCCGGCGATCGCCTTGACCATGACGGCGCCGCCGGGGCCGAGCGAGGCGAAGAAGGCCTTGGCCTCCTCCAGGCTGGTCGGGCCGCTGGTGCCTGATATGATCGGCACGCTGCAGCTTTTCGCCAGCGCCTTGGCTTTCGCCTTGTCGCCGAACAGTTCCAGCGCCTCCGGCGACGGTCCGACAAACGTGATCCCCTCCGCAGCGCAGCGCCGCGCCAGCGCGGCGTTCTCGCTGAGGAAACCATAGCCGGGATGCAGCGCGTCGCATTTCGCAGCCTTGGCTGCGCCGATCACCGCTTCGATATCGAGATAGGCGCGCGCGCCGCGGCCCGGAATCTCGTGCGCCTCGTCCGCCGCGCGGACATGCCGCGACGTCGCATCATCGGCCGGATAGATCGCGACGGTGGCGATGCCGCTTTCGCCCGCCGCGCGGGCGATACGGATGGCGACCTCGCCCCGATTGGCGATCAGCACTTTCTTGAATGACATGAACGTTTCCGTGAAAACTCTAGATCAGGCCGCGAGCTTCCACCTCTCCCCGACGGGGAGAGGTCGGCGCGCAGCGCCGGGTGAGGGGCAGCAGGTCCCACGAGAAAGCGTACCCCCTCACCCGGATCGCATCTTGCGATGCGATCCGACCTCTCCCCGCTGGGGAGAGGTGGGGTACCTTCGACGAGGCACCAACGCAGTCCAATCATGCTCTATCGATCCTTCATGGTCGGATCGAGCACGATGCGCAAGGACTCTCCGAGCGCGTTGAAGGCCAGCGAGACCACCAGAATGGCGAGCCCGGGTGCGTACATCTGCTCCGGCGCGATCTCCATATATTGGTAGGCGCGCGCCAGCATCGCGCCCCAGCTCGGGTTCGGCGGCTGGATGCCGAGACCGAGGAAGCTGAGGCTTGCTTCCGCCAGCAGCGCCGCTGCCAGCAGCAATGTCACCTGCACGATGACGGGCTGCAGCGTGTTCGGCAGCACGTGCCGCCACAGGATATGCCAGGCCGGCGCGCCGAAACACCTGGAGGCATCGACATACAGCTCCTGCCGCACCACCAGCGTCCGCGCCCGGACGATGCGGGCGAGCGCCGGAAACATCACGATGCCGACCGCGATCATGCCGTTGGTGAGCCCGATGCCGAGCGCGCCGGTCACCGCGATCGCCAGCACGATTGCCGGGAACGACAGGAAGGTGTCGATGATCCGGCTGATGATATCGTCGGTCCAGCCGCCGAAGAAGCCGGCGACCAGCCCGACCGGCAGGCCGATGGCGACCGCCACGGAGACCGCGAGCACGCTGGCGTAGACGGTCGCCGGCGCGCCGTAGATCAGGCGGCTGAAGATGTCGCGACCGAGATCGTCGGTGCCGAGCAGATGCGCCGGGCCCGGCGGCGCCAGCATGTTGTTGACGTCCTGCACGGTCGGAGAATAGGGCGCGATCCACGGCGCGCCGATCGCGACGATGACGAGCGCCAGCAGCACGAGGATCGCAAGCGCGGCCCGCAGATCTCCAGCCAGCCAGCGCAGGAAACGCCGCATCCGGGTCGGCTTGGCAGGCAGTCGCGGAGAGGCCAGCGCGAGGTCGGTCATTGCTCGATCCTCGGATCAATGGCGGCGCAGAGCAGATCGGTGATCAGGTTGACCAGGATCACCACGATCACCATCGTGAACACGACGCCCTGCACGATCGGGAAATCGCGCTGGATCGCGCCGCGCACGATCAGGCTGCCGAGACCGGGAATGGCGAACACCGCCTCGATGACGACGGTCGCGGCCAGCATCCGGTTCACCAGCAGGCCGATGATGGTGAAGAGGTTCACGCTGACATTCTTCAGCCCGTGCTGCCAGAGGATGCGGCTCATCGACAATCCCTTGGCGTGCAGCGTCCGCACATATTGCGACGATAGCACTTCCAGCAGCGAGCCGCGGAGCTGGCGCGCTACTTCGGCCATGCCATAGGCCGCGATCGCAATCCCCGGCAACAGCACGTGCCTGATCGCCTCGATCGGAGACGCCGTGAAGGATTTTGTGCCGGTCGCCGGCAGCCAGTTGAGCCTGAGCGAGATTTCGGCGACCAGGATCATCGCGAGCCAGAAGCCGGGAATGGCGACGCCGAGCGAGGCGATCATGCTGACGGCCTTGTCGACCCAGCCATTCGGCTTGATCGCCGCGATCACGCCCATCGGAATGCCGGTCAAGAGCGCGAGGATCAGAGCGATCACCACGATCAGAAGCGTGTTCGGAAAGGCGCGGCCGATCGAGGTTGCGACCTGCTCGCCCGTCAATAGCGATTGCGAGAGGTCGCCCTGGACGACATTCCCGAGCCAGACGGCATATTGCACCAGGAACGGCCGATCGAGCCCGTAGATGCTGCGGATCTCGGCAATCCGCGCATCCGAGGCGTTGTCGCCCGCGAGCGTCACCGCGATGTCGCCGGGCACGAGCTTCAGCAGCGCGAACACCATGAAGGTCGCGAGCACGATCACGGGCAGCGCCTGCAGCAGGCGGCTGCCTACAACCCTGACCGGACTGCGTCGCGCCATGTTCCTCAGCTCTCCAGCCAGACGTCGTCGTATTTCGGCTTGCCGAGAAGGTTCGGCCGATAACCCTGCACCTTCTTGTTCGTCGCGACCAGCTCGAATTGGAAGGCGAGCGGCGCGACGAAGGCGTTCTCCATCACGAGCCGCTGCACGGTGGCGAAGGCCTTGCGGCGCTGCTCGATGTCTTCTGATGCCCGCGATTCCTTGATCGCGGCCTCGAGTTCCGGCGGCACCGGCGCGCGGCCGGCATTGTAATAGGCGTCCTTGGTAAACATCAGCGAATAGGTCAGGCTCGGGTCCGGCCGCCCGGTCCATGCCGACAGCAGGCCGGAGCCGCGCTTTTCGCTGGCGAAAAAGGCGGCGGACGCTTCCGCGATCGGCGCGTTCGAGAACCGCGCGGTCATGCCCGCCTTGCGGAGCTGCTCGATCAGGATTTCCTGGCGCTGCACCGAGTCCTGATCGGGATAGCCGAGGAGATCGAGCGTGAGACCATCCTTGAAACCGGCTTCCGCGAGCAGCTTGCGCGCTTTGTCGGGATCGTAGGGGTAGAGCGCGGCGACCGATTTATCGTAGGCCCAATGTGCCTTCGGCAGGTTCATGTAGGCAGGCTCCGCCAGCCCGGCGAGCGCCGCCTTCACGAAGGACTCGCGGTCGATCGCAAAGTTGAGGGCCTGGCGGACCTTTGGATTGTCGAAGGGCGGCTTGGCCCAGTTCAGGAAGATCTGCAGGACATAAAGCGTCGGCCCGCTCACGACCTTGATGCTGCTGGCGCGATCGAGGATGGCCTTCTGGCGCGGCGGCAGTTGATAGATCAGGTCGTTCTGTCCGGCGGTGACGGAACGCGCACCGGTGGTGAGTTCCGGGATGATCGAAAACTCGATGCCGTCGGGAAGAGGACGGTTCGGCTTCCAGTATTTCTCGTTGCGCTTGACGACGATGCGCTCGCCATCCGCCCAGCTAATGAACGCGTAGGCGCCGGCGCCGACCGGCTTGCGCGCGACGGTGCCGCCTTCGGCCGCCTTCAGCGCTGATGGCGAGACCATCATGCCGGCGCGGTCGGAGAGGATGAGGGGCAGCGCGGTGTCGGGCGTGCTCAGCTGCAGCGTGACCTGCGTCGGACTGGTGACCTCGACCGAAGCCACGGAAGCAAGATCGGCCTTGATGTTGGACTTCTGGTCGCTCTTGTTGCGCTCGAGGTTGAATTTCACGGCTTCCGCATCGAGCGGCGTGCCATCGTGAAACGTGACGCCGGTACGGATGTTGAGCACCAAGGTGTTCGGATCTATGAACTTCCAGCTCTCGGCAAGGCCGGGTTTGGGCGCCAGCGTCTCGAAATCCCACTCAATCAGGGTGTCGTACATCGTGAACAGAAAGGCGTGATCGGAGCCGGCTCCGCCGGTGGCCGGATCGAGGCTCGAAGGATTGGCGGGCGCCGAGATGCGCAAGGTGCCACCCCGCTTCGGGGCGACATCCGCCCACGCACGGCCACCGAGCGTCACGCCGGCTATCGCCGCCGATGTCAGCGCGATGGCCTCGCGTCGCGTCATCTCTGTCATGTCATCTCCTCCCGGCAATTCTTGTTAGTTTGGTGCGAAATTTGGATGGTCGGCGAAGTGGCAGGCGACCCAATGGTCAGGCTGAAGCTCGCGCCAGTCCGGCGTCTTCTGAGCGCAGAGCGCCTGCGCGTAGGGGCAGCGGGTGCGGAAACGGCAGCCCGAGGGCGGATCGATCGGGCTCGGAATTTCTCCCTGCAGCATGATGCGGCTGCCCTGCCGCAATGATGACGGCAATGGCCGCGGCTCGGCCGACAAAAGCGCCTGCGTGTAGGGATGCAGCGGATGCTCGGAGACGCGCTCGGTCGGCCCAAGCTCGACGAAGCGGCCGAGATACATCACGGCGATGCGCTCGCTGATGTGGGAGACCACCGCGAGATCGTGGGTGATGAAGACATAGGTGAGACCGAGTTCGCGCTGCAGGTCGGCGAAGAGATTGAGCACGTCGCCACGAATGGACATATCCAGCGCAGCCACCACCTCGTCGCAGACGATCAGCTTCGGCTTCAGCGTCAACGCGCGGGCGATCACCACGCGCTGCTTCTGCCCGCCGGAAAGCTGGTGCGGATAGCGCTCGCCGACGTCCTGTGGCAGGCCGACGCGGTCTAGCGCCTCTCTCGCCTGCCACTCGCGCTCAGCACCGGTGCCGACGCGTGCAAGCTCGAGCGGTTCCAGCACCGACGAGCGGATGGTCATGCGCGGATTGAGCGCCGCATTCGGATCCTGGAAGATGATCTGGTAGTCGCGGCGGTGGCTTTGAAATCTCTTCCGCGGCAGCGCCAGCGGATCGATTCCCGCATGCCGGATCGCGCCCGCGCTCGGCTTGAGCAGGAACACGAGCGCGCGGCCGATCGTGGTCTTGCCTGAGCCGGATTCACCGATGATCCCAAAGGTCTCGCCGCGGCGGACGTCGAAATTGACGCCATCAACCGCCTTCAAGGTGGCGCAGCGATCGCTGGTCTGAAACCGCACTTCGAGGTCTCGCACCGAGACGATCGTGTTCTGCGTGATATCGGGAGCAAGCGGCATCATGGCCTGCCCGCCATCGCGGTGATCGGCGCCGATGCCGCGTGCTGCAGCGCGCCCGGCAGATCGAGCTCGCGGAAGCGCCAGCAGCGTACCTTGCGGCCGCCTCCGGCGTCGAGCAATTCCTGCTCTGCCTCGCAGCCCTGTGCCGCATGGGCGCAGCGCGCGCGAAAGCGGCAGCCGTTTGGCATATCGACGATCGAAGGCACACGGCCCGGGATCGACGGCAGCCGGCCGTGGCGCGGACTCAGGTGCGGCAGCGAACGCAACAGGCCCGAGGTGTAGGGATGCAGCGGCCGGACCAGCGCGTCGTCGACCGGGGCGTCCTCAATCACCTCGCCGGCATACATCGTGATCATCCGCGTGCAGGTCTCGGCGACCACGCCGAGATCATGGGTGATCAGCATCAGCGCAGTGTTCGAGGTCTCGCTGAGCTCGCGGAGCAGCTCCAAAATCTGTGCCTGTACGGTGACGTCGAGCGCCGTCGTCGGCTCGTCCGCGATCAGAAGCTGCGGGCCGCAGATCAGGGCGGCTGCGATCATCACGCGCTGGCGCATGCCGCCGGAAAGCTGATGCGGATAGTCGTCGATCCGCCGCTCGGGCGAGGCGATGCCGACCCGGCGCAGCATCTCGAGTGTCTTCGCCCTCGCCTCTTCCTTGCCGGCGCCGGTATGAACGCGCAGCGTCTCGGCAATCTGGTGGCCGACGGTGAAGACGGGATCGAGCGCGCTCATCGGCTCCTGGAAGATCATGGCGATCCGACGTCCGCGGATCGCGCGCATCGCCCGCGCGCTGCAGGAGACGAGGTCTGTGCCGTCGAACAGGATCGAGCCGTCGAGGCCGGCGAGATTGCCCGGCAACAGCCGCAGGATC
This sequence comes from Bradyrhizobium sp. LeoB3, assembly GCF_055456055.1. NCBI lineage: Bacteria > Pseudomonadati > Pseudomonadota > Alphaproteobacteria > Hyphomicrobiales > Nitrobacteraceae > Bradyrhizobium > Bradyrhizobium sp. LeoB3. Next base: position 53,772 of record NZ_JBVBEF010000021.1, on the reverse strand, counting down.
GAAAGGCCGGTGATGGTCTTGCCGCAGCCGCTCTCGCCGACGATGCCGACGCGCTCGCCGGGCGCGATATCGAAATCGATCTTGCGCGTCGCCTGCCAGACGCCGACCGAGGTCTTGAAGCGGATGCCGAGGCCGCGCACCGACATCAGCGGCGGCGCAGCGCCGGCCGCGGCTTCCGATCGGCCCTTTCTTGGTGCAGCCGTCGGCATCAACCCGCCGCCTGCTTCTTTTTCACGAGTTCTTCTTCCATCAGCATCTTGGTTCCGATGATGCCGTCGCGCTCAAGCTGCTCGATTTCGGCCTCCGACAGGCCAAGCATGCCGGAAAGAACCTCGTGGTTGTGCTCGCCCAGCGTCGGCGGTATCCGCCGGATCGGGAACGGGTGCGTGCTTTCACGAAACGGCATCGACGGCTGCGGATGCTTTCCGATGAAAGCGCGATTGACCTCCTGGATGAAGCCGCGCGCCTGAAGCTGTGGGTCACGCAGGAGATCGATCGGCAGCCGCGCCACGCCGGCGGCAACGCCTGCGGTCTGCAGCAGGTTCATCGCCTCTTCCGCATCGCGTCCGGCGGTCCAGGCCGCGATGGCCGCTTCGATCTCGCTTTCGATCCGTCGCCGGCCGGCGGCAGTCTTCAGCGTTTCGTCACTGGCCCAGTCGGCGCGTCCGAGCAGTGTTGCGAGCCTCAGCCACATCGCGTCGCTGGACGCGGCAATCACGATCCAGTTGTCTTCGCCCGCACAGCGGAAGCAGCCATGCGGCACGAAGTCCGGGTGACGACTGCCGTATTTGGTCGGCGGCTTGCCATCGATCGACTGCGCGATGATCCAGGGCGCGGCGAACGGCATCAAGCACTCGATCTGCGCAAGGTCGATGAACTGGCCCTTGCCGGTCAGCTTCGCATGGATCAGTGCGGTGAGCACTGCGGCGCAACCGTTGAGGCCGCCGACGGCGTCGCCAAAGGCGGTGTGGCTCATGACCGGCGGCCCGCCGGCATCGCCGACCACGCTCGGCAGCCCCGAGCCTTGCTCCAGGGTGGAGCCATAGGCGCGGCAATCGCGATGGACGCTGCCCGCGCCGAAGGCCGACATCGACATCATCACGAGCTTCGGGTTCAGCTTGCTGAGCACGTCATAGCCGAGCCCGAGTTTCGGCAGCACCTCGACCGAGTAATTGTCGACGACGAGGTCCGCATCCGCGAGCAACCGTTTGGCAAGACCGAGCCCTTGCGGCCGTGTCAGGTCGAGCGTGATGGCGCGCTTGTTGCGGTTCATGATGCAATAGCGCACCGACTTCTCGTACATCTTCTCCAGTACATAGGCCGGCCGCCGGTCGACGCCGCGCCACCAGTCCGGATATTGGATCGCCTCGATCTTGATGACGTCGGCGCCGAGATCGGCGAGCGTGCGGGTGCAGATCGGGCCGGCCCAGCCCATCGAGAAGTCGATCGCGCGGACGCCCTCGAGCGGCAGGCGGTTCGGCCCGCTCCGCTCCGGCAGCGGCACACGCGGCGGCGTCTCGATCTGTTGCTGTTCGCCGATGGCGGGAACCTTGCCGGCGCGGCGCGGCGGCGTGCCGGTTAACCGCTGCATGCAGCCGGCGGAAAATCCGCGCTCCTCGCCGATGGTGACGGGCACGATCGCGCCACGCGCCCGCTTCTCCTCATCGGCAATCAGCTCGGCGATTTCGGGCACCGGCACGATCGGGATCTTTCGTTTCAAGCCTTCGGCAAACCATTCCTGCGCGGTACGCTGCTTCAGGCGCGGCAGGAATTTGGCTTCGATCGCCTCGACATGCTGCAATCGATCGACGCCGAGGAACAGCTTTGGATCGTCGCGCAGCTCGAGCAGTCCCAGCATCTCGCAGAACGAGCGCCATTGCGCAGGGGTCACCGTGGTGACGCCGAGCCAGCCCTGCTTGGTTTCGTAGATTCCGACCGGAAAGGTCGGCCAGAAGCGGTTGACGCCGATCCGCCGCATGATATCGCCGCGGGAAAACGACTCGAACATGATGTATTCGGTCACGGCGATGGTGGATTCGAAGATGCTCAGGCGGCTCGCGCGCCCGCGCCCGTCCTGCATCCGGCCCAGCACCGAGGATGACGCAGCGATAAAGCCCCACAGCCCGGCCAGAATGCCGGTCTGGAAATCCGGCGCGTGCATCGGCGGCCCTTCGGTCGGCCCCACCAATTTGATCAGCCCGGTCAGCGCGCGAATGGTCGAGTCGGTTGCGGCAAAGCTGGCGTAAGGACCGACATCGCCGAACCAGTCAGCTTCGAGATGGATCAGGCCGGGATGCTTCTCCTTGATGGCGGGGAGATCGAGGGACGGACAATCCGCCGCATCGATATCGCGGCCGTCGAGCAGGATGTCGCAGGACTCGATGAGTTCCGTCAGGCGGGACGACGCGCTGGCATCCCAGCGATCGAACACGACGCTCGACTTGTTGAAGTTGAGGAACGCGAACCAGGCGCTCTCTCCTTTCGGAGTGAACGGCGCCGCGCGGCGAAGCGGATCGCCCGCTGGAGGCTCGACCTTCTGCACGCTGGCGCCGAAATCGGCGAACAAACGCGCGCAATAGCTGATCGCAGCCGCGCTCCCGATCTCGACAATCCGCAGATGCGACAACGCGCCCATCACGTTTCCTTAAGACCCCGCATGGCCAGCGCGAACGACGCACCGGCTCATTTTTTGTTGCGAACATCAAACCTTGCGGGCGCGATGATGCAAGCGGAAAATTCTCCCGCGTTGCGGAATTCGCTTTGACGTGCTTGCGCTTAGCGACAGTCGAATTGCGCTTCGAACCAATTTCCGAGCGAAGTCGAAAGCGGTTGCCACATGCGCTGGAAGTGCGAGAGTTTCGCAGCGCTACCGCGATAGATCACGCGCAACTCCTGTTCAATCGCAGGAAGATCGACGCCGGTGACACGACCTTCGCTGACGATCGTGCGTCCATCGACAACAACGTCCTTGAGCAGCGACGCATTGCCGCGCGCGAACAAAAGCTCGAGTGGATCGACCGGCACGATCTGGTCGCGATCGAGCCGATCGAGATCAAGTGTGACGAAATCGGCCGGCGCACCTGGCGAAAGCTCGCCGCTTCCCGGCGCGCCGGTCGCGCGGCGGCCGTTGCGGATCGCGAGCGCGAAGAATTCGGCCGGCGTCCAGGTCCGCTTGAATCCTGTGCCGCCGTGCATCATCTGCACCAGCCGCATCTCGCGCAGCACGTCGTCGTCCTCATCGAGCGCGAGCCCATCGACACCAACGGTCACGGCACAGCCGCATCTGTGCGCGGCGGCGATCGGCGCAAGGCCGGAACGCAGATGCATGTTGGAGCTGAAATTGGTGACAATGCGCGCACCGGAAGCGGCGATCATGTCCAGCTCGTCGGGGCGCGTATGGATGCAATGCGCGAGCGTCAGGCGTTCGGAGAGAAAACCGATGTCGCGGAGATAGCGGACGATGCCGTCAGGAAAATGCTGGTCCGCCCACGCGCGCTGGTAGATCGTCTCCAACAGATGCATGTGAATGCGGCGGCCGGTCAGCGCGGAATTTTCGGCGACGGCCTCCAGCAACGGTTTGGAACACCATTGCACACCGGCCGGGCCGAGCTGCACGTCTATCTTTGGGCCGGCAATCGCCGCGGCAATTGCGTCGGTCAGTTCGATATAGGCCTTCGGCGACATCGGCGCGCGGACGAACAGGTCCTCGATCGTCTTGCGGTCGTCACCGGATAGATTTGCGAGCACCGGCTCGGCGTCGCCATAGACGACCGGATTCTGGTCGCGCACGGCGATCGCAAAGGCGATGCGGATGCCGACGTCGGAAGCCGCGCGCGCGATCTCTTTGGCTTCCTCCACCAGCGGCATGGTTCCGCTCGGGCGGGTGTAGTGCACCATCATCGCGGCGCAGCCGGCGCGCGCCGATCGCGCCAGCGCGGAAGCCGCGGTGAGGTAGGGATCGACCGGCGAGCCCAATACGGAGCGGAGCAGCCAGCTCTCCAGGGGCATGCCGAGCGCGCCGAAGGACGATGCGGTCGGCCGCGCATGATCGTGGGCGTTGACGAAGGCGGGCAGGACGAAGGAGCGCGGCCTCGTTGGCGGCGCTCCCTGATCGATGGAGGTGATGATCCCATTGTCGTGCCGGAGCACGACGTCGTTGAGCACGCCGCGGTCACGACCGGCGAATAGGCTATGTGCCGGGACTCTGTTCGCCATGACCGCAGATTATCTCAGTTGGTGATGTAGACCAACTCCCGCTCCGCCCGCGGCGGCAGGAACTCGCGGCTGAAGATTTCGGACGGCGCCGGCGTGCGCGCGAGCTGATAGCCTTCGACGATGATGCCGATGGCGCGGGCCATGCGGTCATCCTTGACGTCGCCGACGCCGATCTCCTTCATCTCCGGCGAGACGATCAGCTTGTCGAAGGAATATTGCAGGCGGCGCTTCTCGACGTCGACGTTGATCAGGTTGTCGAAATTCACCGCTGCCTTCATGCCGGCATTCTGGTCCTTGGCGACCGCTATCATACCCTTGTTGACAGCGCGGACGAGGCCGGCGACGGCCTTCGGATTGGAGGCGAGCAATTTGCGCGAGACCATCACGCCGTTGGAATAGAGATCCATTCCGTAATCGCCGAACGAGAACCACTTGAAGTCCTTCTCGGGATCCTGGCGGTTCAGCACCAGGTTGAAGTAGCTGGTGATGTTGAAGACAAGCGCGGCGTCGATGTCGCCCTTGATCAGCATCGGCTCCTGCAGGTTTGGCGCCATGTTGGAGATCTTGATCTTCTCGCCATCGAGCCCGTTCTTGTGCACGAACACCGGCAGCAGCCGTGTGGTCGGCGTGCCCTGCGCTCCGCCGAGGGTGTGACCTTCGAAATCCTTGATGGTGTTGATGCCGCTCGACTTCTTCGCGACGATCGCGAACGGCGGCTGGTTCCAGATCATGTAGACCATGACAGGCGCATCCTGCGGCTTGGTCGCGGCATTCTGGATGATGGCGTTGACGTCGCCGAACCCGGCATCGTAGGCGCCCGACATGATGCGCGTCACGGTCGCGCCCGAGCCTTCGCCCTGGTCGATGACGACGTTGAGGCCTTCCTCTTTGAAGAAGCCATGGTCCTTGGCGTAGAAGAAGGCGGCGTCCGAGCCTTGCGTCTTCCAGCCGAGCGTGAACCTGATCGTGGTTTCCTCGGCCGCCGCGGTCCCTGCAAACAGGATTAGTCCCAACAGCGCGGCGCTCACTTTGCTTGGCATGACGACCTCATGAATGATGGTTGATAAAACTCTTTCTCAGGTGGCAATCACGTCGTTCTTCCGCGTGGCCCAGCCGGTGACCTGGCCTTCGATCAGCGAGAACACGACGTAGAGCGCAACGCCGAGGCCGGCGAGCACGAACAGTCCGGCGAACACCAGCGGCACGTTGAAATTCGAAGACGCGGTCATCATCACATTGCCGATGCCGCGGTTGGAGGCGACTGTCTCCGAGAGCACCGCGCCGACAAAGGCGTAAGAGATCGCGACCTTCAGTGATGCGAAGAAGAACGGCATCGTGCGCGGCAGGCCGACATTCCAGAGGATGTCGAACTTGCTGGCGCCCAGCGCCTTCAAGACGTCCTCGAGTTCGGGCTCGGTGGTGGCAAGCCCGGTGGCGATGTTGACGACGATCGGGAAGAAGCAGATCGACAGCGCGGTGAGAACCGCCGGCACCGTGCCGGAGCCGAACCAGAGCACGAAGATCGGCACCACCGCGACCTTCGGGATCGAGGAGAAGCCGATCAATAGCGGATAGGCGGTGTCATAGGCAGTCTTCGAGACGCCGATGAAGGCGCCGAGCACGACACCGAGCGCCACACCCAATACGAAGCCGAACATCGTGGTCGCGAGCGTCTGGATGATGTGCGGCCACAGCACCGGAAAGCGCTCGAACAGTGTCACGAAGACCTGCGACGGACGCGGCAGCACGAGATCGGACATGCCGGTCATCAGGCAGAACAGTTCCCAGGCGACGAAGAACAGCACGATCAGCGCCGCCGACCACGCCTTCTGCCTGATATCGAGTGCTGTCATCTCAGACCGCTCCTTCCTGCACTGCACTGCGCGCGTCAACGATCATCGCGCGCAGCTTCTGGTTCAGCGCGACGAAATCAGGCTCGAAGGTCATCGCCACCGTGCGCGGCCGGGCAAAGCCGACATGGCTGTCGTCGAGGATGCGGCCGGGCCGCGCGCTCATCACGCAGATGCGGCTGGCGAGAAAGCCGGCCTCGCGCAGATCGTGGGTGACCAGCAGCACCGTCGGCTTGTGCGTCATCCAGAGCCCCTGCAGGATCGACCACAATTCCTCGCGCGTGAACTGGTCGAGCGCGCCGAACGGCTCGTCGAGCAGCAAGAGGCGCGGCTCATGGATCAGCGCGCGGCAGAGGTTGGCGCGCTGGAGCATGCCGCCGGATAGCTGCCAGGGAAAGCGGCCACCAAAACCTTTCAGGCCAACCTGCTCCAACAGCGCGTTGGCCTTGTCGCGGAATTGGCTCTTGCGGAGTCTTCGGAACTGGGAGCGGAACGGCTCAACGATCTTGAGCGGCAGCATGATGTTCCGCTCGATCGTCATCCATGGCAGCATGGTCGGATTCTGGAAGGCCATGCCGACCCGCATCGCGCGCGCCGCCACCTCGCGGCCGCCGACGATGACGACGCCCGTGCTCGGCTGCACCAGGCCGCTGACCAACCGCAGGATCGTCGACTTGCCGCAGCCGGACGGACCGACCAGCGCGACGAACTCGCCGTCCGCGATCCGCAGTGTCGTCGTCGATAACGCCGGCACTGCACGCGCGCCGCGGCCGAACGTCACCGAGGCGTCGGATAGTTCAACGGCAATCGGCGCGCTTCCGGAAGGAACCGGCTCGCCGGAGAATTCGGAATTTGCTTGCATGCGCATCACGGCAGAAAGTGTATGCAAGCCAGATGCCAGCGCGGCTTTCCTACGGAATCAGCGGGATCAGGGGAATCGGCACTGCTCCGGCGGATTCTTTTTAGGCAATCGGCTCATCAAAGTGCATGCAATTCGTGCGCACAATTATTGGACGCCTGTGCTAAGAATCGGCACGCAAGCACTTACGGGACCAACCGATGGCGCCGCGCGCGGCCAGCAAGACTGCTGAATCGTCCGACAAGGTCAGCGTGATCTGCCGCGCGCTCCGCCGCGCCATCATCGAGCAGGCGCTGGAGCCGGGCGCGAAGCTGCCGGAGGATTCGCTCGGCGAGCGTTTCGGCGTCAGCCGCACCATCGCGCGCCATGCGCTCGGGCAATTGGCGGCCGAGGGGCTGATCGAACTGCGCCGCAACCGCATCGCCGTGGTGGCGACGCCGAGCTGGCAGGATGCGCGCGACGCCTTCGATGTCCGGATTCAGCTCGAGCGGCTCGTGGTGCGCCATCTCGCCGGCAAGCTCACCAAGGCGCAGATCGCGGAATTAAATGCGCATGTCGATGCCGAGGACCGTGCGCGCGGCGGCTCGGACCCGGTCTCGATCCGGCTTGCGACCGAATTCCACATCCTGCTCGCGCACATGACGAACAGCCCGATCCTGATCCGGTATGTCAGCGAGATCGCCTATCGCTGCTGCCTGACGCTGTCGCTGTTCAGCCGGCCGCATTCCTCGGAATGCGCCATCAACGAGCATCGCGCGATCATTGCGGCGCTGGTCAGGGGCGACGAGGAGAAGGTGATGAGCCTGATGCACAGCCATCTGGACTCGGTGGCAGGCCGCGCGCTGGTTACTCCGGTCCCGCAGCGCGGCCGCGACCTGCTCGATATCCTCGCGCCCTATGCCGAAGAGGCGGAGGGTGGCCGCGTCGTGAAACTGCCGAAGGCGGCGCGCGGACGCTGACGACGATGCCAACCGCCTTCGATCTCGTCTTCCGCAATGCGCGCACGCGAGGTGCGAGCACGCCGGTCGATATCGGCATCGCCGGCGGCCGGATCGCGGCGATCGAACCGCATCTCATTTGCGAGACGGCGGAAATCGATGTCGGCGGCAAGCTCGTGCTGCCAGGCTTCGTCGACACCCATATCCATCTCGACAAGGCCTGCCTGCTCGGCCGCTGCGCTCATGACCATGGCAGTGTAAGCGAAGCCATCCGGGCGGTGGCGGCGATGAAGCGCGACTTCACCGTCGAGGACATCTATGCCCGCGGCGCGCGCGTGATCGAGCGCGCGATCACCTTCGGCACGACGCGGATGCGCACGCATGTGGAGATCGATCCGCGCATCGGCCTGCGCGGCTTCGAGGCGATCAAGGCGATGAAGCGCGATTATGCCTGGGCGATCGATATTTCTCCGTGCGTGTTCCCGCAGGAAGGGCTGACCAACGATCCCGGCGCCGAGGAATTGCTGATCGCAGCGCTGCGCGACGGCGGCGAGGCGATCGGCGGCTGTCCCTATGTGGACACCGATCCGAACGCGCATATCGAGAAGATCTTCGATCTGGCGCAGGAGTTCGACGTCGACGTCGATCTGCATCTGGACTTCGACCTCGATCCGTCCTGGTGGCATATGGAAGAAGTGTGTCGCCAGACCGAGCGCCGGAACTATCAGGGACGCGTCGCCATCGGCCATGCAACCAAGCTCTCGGCGCTGCCACCGGATCGGCTGAAGACGGCGACCGAACGGTTGGCAAACGCTGGCGTTGCGGTCACCGTCCTACCCGCGACCGACCTCTATCTGCTGGGGCGCGACGCGACACATAACGCGCCGCGCGGCCTGACCATGGCGCACAAACTCGTCGCCCACGGCGTGCTCTGCTCTGTCGCGACCAACAATGTGCAAAATCCGTTCACGCCGTTCGGCGATGCCTCGCTGCTGCGGATGGCCAATTTCTACGCCAACATCGCCCATGCCAAGGTCAACGAATTCGATGCCTGCCTCGATCTGGTGACGGACCTCCCTGCCCGCCTGATGAACCTGCGGGACTACGGCATCAGCGTCGGCAATCCCGCTGACATCATCTTGCTCGATACCGATAGCGGCCGCGGTGCGATCGCGGAATTGCCCGAGGTGCTCATGGGCTTCAAGCGCGGCCGCCAGACCTTCGAGCGGCGCCTGCCGATGCTGTTTCCGCCGAAGAGCTAATCGCAATCTGCCGATCTGGATTGCCGCTGATGTGATTGACGCGCCGGCCGTTCCATTGTTGTTATCGACCCAACGAAACAAACAACGCCGGGCAGGAAACCATGGGCAAGTCGTCCAACATCAGAAGCATCGAAACGCTCGCCTGCGATGCCGGCTGGCGGAATTACCACTTCGTCAAGATCACAACCGAAGACGGTGTCGTCGGCTGGAGCGAGTTCGACGAAGGTTTTGGCGCGCCCGGTGTCACCGCCGCGATCGAGCGGCTGTCGACGCGGATCATCGGCAAGAACGCGCTGCAGCACGAGCGTATCTATGCCGAACTGTTCTCCGCGACCCGGCCGGCCGCCGGCGGCGTGGTGGCGCTGGCGCTCGGCGCGATCGAGAACGCACTGCTCGACGTCAAGGCGAAGGCGCTCGGCGTGCCCTGCTACGAGCTGCTCGGCGGCAAGATTCGCGACCGCATCCGGGTCTACTGGTCGCATTGCGCGACCTGGCGCATCAACCATCCCGACTGGTACAAGCCGGCCATCACCGACCTCGACGGCGTCAAAGCGATCGGCCGCGAGGTGCGCGAGAAGCGCTTCACGGCGCTGAAGACCAACATCTTCGTTTATACCGACGGCAAGCCGCAGGGCTGGCGGCCCGGCTTCGGCGCGCCGTTCGAGCCCGAGATCAATGTCGACCGCACCGTGCTGCGCAATCTCTGCATGCACCTGGAGGCGATCCGCGATGGCGCCGGGCCCGATGTCGATCTCCTGCTCGATCTCAATTTCAACGCCAAGACCGAAGGCTATCTGAAGATCCTGCGGGCGATCGAGAAGATGGACATGTTCTGGGTCGAAATCGACACCTTCAACCCGCAAGCGCTAGGTTACATCCGCCGCCAGAGCCCGCATCCGATCTCCTCCTGCGAGACGCTGCTCGGCCTGCGCGAGTTCCTGCCCTACTTCACCGAGCAGGCAATGGACGTCGCGATCATCGACACGCCCTGGAACGGCGTCTGGCAATCGATGAAGATCGCGAACGCCGCCGAACATTTCGAGGTCAACGTCGCCCCGCATAATTTCTACGGCCACCTCTGCACCATGATGAACGCGCATTTCTCCGCGGCAGTGCCGAATTTGCGGATCATGGAAACCGACATCGACCGGCTCGCCTGGGACCATGAGTTGTTCACGCATGTCCCTGACATCGTCGACGGCCACCTCGTGATTCCGGACCGGCCGGGCTGGGGCACCGAACCGAACGAGGAAGGCCTGCGCGCGCATCCGCCGAAGAGCAAGGGCGGCCTGCTGAATTACGGGCAGGCGGGGAAGAAGTAGGCTCTACCCATCCTACGGGACCGCTGTTTGAAATTGAATCAGAACCAACCCCGTCATTGCGAGCGGAGCGAAGCAATCCATGCCTTCGCAAGCGGCGAGATGGATTGCTTCGCTCCGCTCGCAATGTCGGCGTCGTCCCGGGCTTACGCGCCGCGACGAAGCCGGGACCCGGGACGACGGCGAGTATGTGGCGCCGCTCATTCCGAAATCACTTATCGCCAGGCGCGTTCAAAAATGCGCTTTCGACCACATCGCCGATCGGTTGCCAGACATTGCCGTCGAACTGCACCAGACGCATCTGCTTGATCGGGCGGAAATCGGTCGGGCCGGTGTTGATCGCGATGCCCGGCAGCGCGACCGGGTTGAGATAGTTCTTCAACGACGTAGCCTGGCGCATGATGTTCTCGCGCGACACATCATCGCCGCACTGCTTCAGCACCTGGACAAGGGTCTCCGCCACCGCGTAGCCGAAGATGGCGTAGCTGTCCTCCTTGTCGCCGTCGGGATAGTACTTGTCCATGAAGGCCGACCACGCCTTGATCGGCGGGTCCTCCTTCCATGCCGCATCGTCGGCGTCCTTCAGGAAGGATGTCGAGATCACGCCGAGCGCATTCTGCAATCCCGCTGGCCGCAGCGCGCTGGCGATCGAGGCCGAGGCATTGTCGAGGATGAAGACCGGATGCCAATCCAGGTCAGCCGCGATGCGAATGGCGCGGGCGGCGATCGCCGGCGCTCCGTTGAACACCAGTATGTCGGCGCCGGAATCCTTCAATATCTTGATCTGCACCTGGATCGAGGTATCGGACGCATCAAAGGCGAGATCGGCGACGATCATGCCGGCGGTATCGCCGAGACCTTCCTGCAATCCCCTGAACAGATCGCGGCCGAACTGATCGTTTTGCCAGAGCACGGCGATCTTGCGGTCGGGATAGGACGCCTGGATGTAATTCGCATAGATCTGGCCCTCCGCGCGGAAGGTCGGCTGCCAGCCCATGCTCCACGGATATGTCTGCGGATTTGCCCATTCCTCGTCGCCCGAAGCGACGAACAATTGCGGGATCTTCTTGTCGTTGAGATAGGTCCGGGTCGCGAGATTGCTCGGCGTGCCGAATGAGCCGAACATCAAGAGCACGTTCTCCTTCTCGACCAGTTCGCGCGTCTGCTGAAGCGCGGTGCGCGGATTGGAGCTGTCGTCGACGGAGATGAACTTGATCTTGCGTCCGTTGATGCCGCCGCGCTCGTTGACCATGTCGAAATAGGCGGCTTCTGCCCTGCCGATGGTCGCAAAGGCCGCCAACGGTCCGGTGTAGGGCATGACGTTGCCGATGCGGATCTCATTATCCGCGGCGCCTCCCTCGGACGCCTGCTGTGCGCTGGACGGCGCCCACGTGAGAAGCAGTGCGGCGACGAGGGACAGCGACAATCTTGCTTTTCTTTGTTGCATCGGCATCGCCTCAAACCTGCTCGAACGGCAGCCTGCTGCGTTCCCCCCACGACAATAGCGCGTAAATATGGGCAGAGAAATGAAATGGTGCGTTGCAGCGACCTAGCGATCATCGACGGTCAGCGCCGAAAGGAACTCCCGTCAGCGCCAACAAAGCGGAGAACATCGTCTATTTTATCGCCACCGCCCGGGACGTATAGATCAAAAACACCACCGTGCCGGCCAGCAGGGCTGCAGCCATGAAGATCATCACCGCCGGCAATCCATAGAGTGCCGCCACGGCGCCGGTTATGGACTGCATCAGTGCTGCGCCGAGGAAGAAGGAGAGATTGATCGCCGAAAGCGCCTTGCCTGCGCTCTGGGCGTCGACGAGCTGCCTGGTCATGCCGTAGAGCAGCGGCTGCGCCGAGACGGCAAGACCGATCAGGACGAACAGGACGAGATCATATTGCGGCGGCATGACGGCGACGCCAAACAGACTAGATATCGGGTAGCCCGGAGCTCCCAGGGCCATCAGGAGAAGCAGCAGCGCCGATACGAGATGGGATGCCGCAACGACGGTGCGCCGGTGGCCGAGCCTGCGATCGATCATGCCGATGCAGACCGGCCCAGCGATCAGCGCCAGCGTGAACATGCCGAGTTGGTTGCCGGCTTCGATGCGGGTGAGCCCCTTGACCTCCATCAGCCACGGGCCGCCCCACAATCCCCTGAGCACGAGCGATGCGGCCAGCGAGACCAGCGACAAGGCGACCAGGCCCCGGAGCTGATGGGACAGGCCGAGGCGCAAGACTTCCATCATCTGCGAAAGCGGCGACGAATCGTCCTTGTGTTCAGCCGGCTGTCTCGGCACCAGCGCGAACACCGCAAGCAGCACCGCGACACCACCGACCGCCGATATCCAGAACCCCGCGCGCCAGCCAAAACGCTCGACCACGAAGGCCAGTGGGCTCGACGACAGCAGCATGCCGATGTTGCCGATCGACAGGATCGCGCCCGACCACAGGCCAAACTTGAGCGGGGAAAGCTGTTTCGCAGCCAGCGTCATAGGGCACATCAGCATGCCTGATGTCGCGATCCCCAGCATGAGCTGGCCAACGAGGAAGCTCCCCGGTCCGGTCGCAAACGCCGATGCCACTGCCCCGAAGATGGTTCCGATGAGCAGGCCCAGGGAGACCGGGCGAACGCCGAAGCGGTCCATCGCGGCGCCGACGGGAACCTGCGATGCGGCAAAGGCGAAATGGTAGATCGAGGTCAGGCTCGCGAGCGTCTGCGGCGGCGTCGCGAAATCGGCGGCCATCAGGTCGAGGCTGATGGCCGGGATCGTCCGCAGCAGGGTCGATAGCATATGGCCGCAAGCCAGGGCCAACAGAGCATAAATCAGCGTGCGGGTACTGGACCCCGCATCTTCTTTGGTAACGCCGCCCACGAATCGTCTCGTCTTCCGAGGAATTTCGGGACGGCGTATCACCAATAGGCAGAGAACGCCAATCTCTGCCTAGGTATTGGGCAGTTTAGTGCTTATGGAACACCAGCGTCCGCACCTCGATGCTCTCGCGAGGCTCTGCATCAGCCGGCGTCGTCGGATCGATGAAGGCCGTGTGCGGCGCGAAGCGCGTGCGGCCGTCGGTTGCCGAATCGTAGCACTTGAGCAGCAGCGCTTCGTCGGGGGTCATTTCCGGGAAATAGAACCAGCGGTGGTTCGCATTGTATTTCACGGAATAGGTCTCGCCCTGACGGTTCGGATAGATCAAGTCGGAGGCGATGAGATCGCCCGGCTCCACCGACTGGCCGTCGCACATCGCCAGCGGCGCATCGCGCAGCGGCCCGCGGATCGGCCTCCACAGGTTGATCACCTGGGCGCGACCTTTGAGAAGTTCGTTGGCCTCCTCAGGCAGATGTTCGAAGACGCGGTTGCGGCCGGACAGATCGGTCTGGTCGACATGGACCCGAGTCGCCGGCTGGCGCGGCGTGCCGTCACGCACATCAGGCGCGCCCGCGACGCGCTTGCGCACGGTATGGTCGAAGATGACGACGCGATCCGCCTTCAACGTCGCCTTCAGGAAGGCTTCGACGGCGGGATAGTAGACGCGCCTGATTTCGTTATCGTCGTAATAGTTCCTCACCACGGTCGGATGCTTGACCAGGGCGAAGCCTTCGCGGTCGAGCGAAAACTGGCCCGCGATCAGACGTCCGTCGAAGATCGGAACGTTGTGGGGTTCGGGGAGCGCCGTCGACTTGGGCTCGCCAGGCGGCGGATCAAAGGCGTAGGTGCGTGGCTTGCCCGCTGTCGGGGCGAGATAATTGAGCTCGGCAGTGACGAAGGGAAGCGACTCGATCTTGGTTTCATGCAGGCCCATGGTGGTCTCCCGGACTCCCTATTGTTCGTTCTACTTCATTTTGGCCGGGTGAACCGCCCCGGCAAGGGAGGCCAAGAAATAGCAACGTTGACATTCTTGCGAGTATGAAACGTGGAAAATCCTTTCGGCGCTCTCGACTCGCCAAGCGGATTATTTCCGCCGATCACGCATTCGGGAGCGTGATGCCGGCCTTACAGACCCGTGCCCTTGCCGATCGCCGTCGCGAACGAGCGGTCGACGATCTCGGCGGCATTGAGCTGCTGCTTGATCAGACCCCAGCGGTGATAGAGATCGATGGTCTTCTGCTCGTCGCTCACGACGGCGTCATCGATCGGGGTGATCTGGATCTTGGCCCGCGCCAGCCAGTTCAGCGGCACCGAAGTCGGGATGTTCATCAGCTTGCCCCAGGTCTCGGCATAGCCGGCAACATTGTTCTGCGACCATGCCCGCGCCGCGGCGAGGCGACGGACGAAATCCTGCAACTGCTCGTGCTTGTCCTTGATCGCGCTCGGCGTTGCGACCTGAAAGCCGAGGCCGGGCGTGATGCCTTCGGCAGTGATTACGCGGCGCGACTTGAAGAGTACCTCTTCCTGGCTGACATAGGGCTCCCAGGTCGACCAGGCCTCGACCGACCCTTGCGTATAGGCGACCTTGGCATCCGAGGGTGCGAGGAAGACGATCAGCACATCGCTCGCCTGCCAGCCCCTGGATTCGAGCGCGGCCAGGATCAACTGATGCCCGATCGAGCCGCGGCCGGTTGCGATCTTCTTGCCGCGCAGGTCGTCGAAACTCTTGATCGCGGATGTCTCGGGCACCAGGATCGCGAGCCCTTCGCGCGACTGCCGCACCGCCGCGATCGCTTTCACCGGCACGCCTGCTGCGGCGGCAAAGGTGAAGGGCGCATCACCGACGAGGCCGGTGTCGATCGCGCCGGCGCTGAGCGCTTCCAACAGCGGTGCGGCCGCCGCGAACTCCTTCCACTCGATCTTGTAGGGCACGTCCTTGAGCACGCCGGCGGCTTCCATCACCGCCTGCGAATTGCCCTTCTGGTCGCCGACGCGCAGCGTGGTTTGCGCGGACGCGATGCTCGTGCCGCTGAGCGCGAGCAAAACAGCGAGAGCGAACCGGATCATTCGGCGGCAATCCCACGCGTCGCATTGCGCTGGACGATCAGCTTGCGCGTCAGCGGGATCAATTCACGGCCATAGTCGA
This sequence comes from Bradyrhizobium sp. LeoB3, assembly GCF_055456055.1. Taxonomy (NCBI): domain Bacteria; kingdom Pseudomonadati; phylum Pseudomonadota; class Alphaproteobacteria; order Hyphomicrobiales; family Nitrobacteraceae; genus Bradyrhizobium; species Bradyrhizobium sp. LeoB3. The sequence continues at coordinate 38,313 of NZ_JBVBEF010000021.1, read as the reverse complement.
TCGCATCGATCAGCGGATCGAAGCCGCGGATCAGGAAGTGACTGACGCCGAGGTCGTAATAATCGGCGAACACCTCCGCCACCTGCTCGGGCGTGCCGACCAGCGCCGTGGTGTTGCTGTTGGCGCCAGTCAGCTTGGCGATCTCGGTCCACAGCCGCTTGTCGATGCGCGCGCCCTGGTCGGCAAGCGCAAGCAGCCGCTTCGCGCCCGCGGTGGCATGACCATCAGCTGGCTTACGGTAGCCGGTCTGGTCCTGCAATTCGGTGGCGCGCTCGAGGATCGACTGCGCCTTGGCCCACGCCTTCTCCTCGGTGTCGGCGAGGATCGGCCGCACCGAGAGGCTGAAGCGCGGCGCCGGCCGGCCGTGTTTGGCGGCAGCAGCGCGCACGCGCGCGGTAACGTCGCGCACCTGCGCATAAGATTCGCCCCACAGCGCGAAGGTGTCGGCGTGCTTGCCCGCGACCTCCACCGCGGCATCCGAGCCGCCGCCGACAAAGGTGTAGATGCCGCCCTTCTGATGCGGCTTAACTTGCGAAAAGCCCCGCTCGACCTGGTAGTACTTGCCGCGATAGTCGAACGGCTTCTCGCTGGTCCATTCCAGGCGGACGATGTCGAGGAATTCGCTGGTGCGCGCATAGCGCTCGTCCTTGTCGTCGAGCGTATTGCCGTCCTGGCGCAGCTCGGTGGCATTGCCGCCAGTGATGACGTGCAGCGAGACGCGGTCAGGGTAGAACTGGTCGAGCGTGGCGAGCTGACGCGCCAAGAGCGTCGGCGCGGTGAAGCCCGGCCGCTGGGCAATCATCACTTTCAACGTCCTGGTGATGCCGAGCACGTGCTGGGCGACCTGCAGCGCATCCGGCGTCGTCGAATGAAACGCGAGCAGCGCGCGGTCGAAGCCGGCAAGCTCATGCGCCTTGGCGACCGTCTCGAGATAGGGCGGATCGAGCACGGGACCGGAGCGCACGATGGTCTCGGACGCATTGTTGTTGGTGATGAAGCCGATGAACTCGACTGACATGGGGAAGCTCCGATTGTTGGCTGTTGTTCAGATGCCCAGCGCCAGGCGTCCGGCGGCGATGCGGGTGGAGTCATCCTGCGGGGTGTGGACGCGGCCGCACAGCACATCGCGAAAATGCCGCTCCAGCGGATTGTGTCGCGACAGGCCGTGATTGCTGGTCAGTGATAGCGCGTCCTCCACCACGGCGACGGCATTGTTGGTCACCGTCAGCTTGACGATATTGGACTCGGTCGCGCTGAGCGGCAAGCCGGCATCGAACTCGGCGGCAAAACTGTCGATCAGGCGTGCATTGACCGCAAGCCGCGCCTCGATGCCGCCGAGGATTTCCTGAGCTCGTGGCAATGTCGCGAGCGGAGCGCCCAGATTGGCCGGAACACGTTCGCGCAGGAACCTGATCAGCCAGTCGCGCGCGGCGCGGGCGACACCGTCATAGATCGCGGCCACGAAGATGGCGTGGATGGTCGCCTGGGTGACATCAGGCGCGGTCCACTCTTCCGGCTTCCGCACGTCGACCTCGTAATCGAGCGGGAACACGACGTCCTCGAAGATCACGTCGTGACTGCCGCTGGCGCGCAGGCCGAGATGGTTCCAGGTCTCCTCGATCCTCGTTCCGGGCAATCCCGCGGGCACCAGGAATTGGCCGACGCGGGTTTCCGGCTCGTCGGTCCTGGCCCACACCAGATACCATTTCAGGATCGGCGCGCCGGTCGAGTAGATCTTGCGACCGCTCAGTCGCCAACCCGTCTCTGTGCGGCGCGCAATCGTCGCCGGGAGGCCGCCGCGCGCAGGCGAGCCGAGTTCAGGCTCGACGCGCAGCGCGTTGATCAGCGCGACGCCCTCGACGGTCTCCTTGGCAAGCTTGCGCGATAGGCGTGCAGGCCAGCGCGGGCTGCGCGCCATCACCAGATGGTTGATGTAATGCATCGACAGCACAAGCGCGGTCGACGGATCGGCCTTGCCGATGATGCTCAGAATGCGCACCGTGTCGCGGGCGCCCGCCCCCGCCCCGCCAAGCGCCGCCGGGACGGTCAGCGCGAGCAGACCGGCTTTCGCGAGGTCGTCGAAATTCTCAAACGGAAAGCTGGCGTCGCGATCGTGCGCTGCCGCCCGCGCGGCAATGACCTCGGCAAGCTTTAAGGCGCGCGCGACATGGTCCGGCGCTTCCGACGGCGTCAGCTCTTTCGCCGCTATTACCATGTCGCGTCCAGCCCAAGCAGGCCCAGTATCTGCCGGCGCAGATCGGCGAGATAGGGATCGCCGCGATGGCGCGGATACGGCCGATCGACTTTGACGTCGGCCTTGACGCGCGCCGGGCGGTCGCTGAGCACGATGACGCGGTTGGCGAGGAACAGCGCTTCCTCGGCATCGTGCGTGACGAGCAACGTGGTGAAGCCCTTGCGCTGCCAGAGCGAGACGATCTCCGCCTGCATGGTGATCCGCGTCAACGAATCCAGCTTGCCGAGCGGCTCGTCGAGGATCAGCACCTTCGGATCGTTGACCAGCGCACGCGCCAGCGCGACGCGCTGCGCCATGCCGCCGGAAAGCTGGTGCGGATAGGCTTTCCTGAAAGCGGAGAGGCCGACGAGATCGATCGCTGCGTCGACACGCTGCCGCTGGCTTTTCAGGATGCCCTGCGCCTCCAGCCCGAGCGCGACATTGTCCCAGACCGAGCGCCAGGGAAACAGCGTCGGGTCCTGGAACACGACGACGCGCGACGGGTGCGGTCCGTTGATGCGGATATCGTCCTCACGCAGCACGCCGCTGCGCGGCTTCTCAAGTCCGGCCACCAGCCGCAGCAGCGTGGACTTGCCGCAGCCGGACGGGCCGAGCAGCGCGACGAACTCGCCGGGCTTGATCGCCAAGCTGACGTCCTCGAGCACGGGCAGCACGGCGCCATCGATATCGAAAGCGTGGCTGACATGCGCGATATCGAGCTCGGCACCGACGGCAGGATAAGTGATCGCTTCGGCCAAAGCGGCGGCTACCATTTGACGACACCTTTCTGCCAGACCAGCAGGCGGTCGCGCGTCTTGAACAGCAGCGTGATCGCGCCGGAGCAGAGCAGCGACATCACGATCAGCGCGGCATACATGTTGGCGTAGGCCGCCCAGCCCTGCGCCCACTGCAGGTACCAACCAAGCCCGGCCTTGACGCCGATCATCTCGGCCACGACCAAGACGGCGAACGAGGAGCCGAGCCCCATGAACAGGCCGACGAAGACATGCGGCAGCGCCGCGGGGATGGCCACCTTCAGCACCAGGAAGGACGGCTTGGCGCCAAGCGTCCGTGCGACGTCGTAGTAGGCGTTCGGCACGCTCGCAACGCCGGACCAGGTCAGGACAGTCACCGGGAAGCCGGTGGCAAGCGCGATCAGGAAGGTGCTCGCGCTCCAGCTCGAGGGAAAGGTGAAGAAGGCGAACGGCAGCCAGGCGGTCGCCGGCAACGGTCCGATGAAGCGCAGCACCGGATGCACCCAGTAGCCCACCTTCTGTGACCAGCCGATCGATACGCCGGTCAAAAACCCGATGGCCGCGCCGATGATATAGCCACCGAGCTGCAGCTTCACGGATGCGATGACGCTGTTGAACAGCTTTGGCAGATCATCGGTATAGACTTCCACGATCGCCTGCGGCGGCGGGAAGAACGGCAGCGGCAGCCAGCCGAATTTTGCGGTGGCGATCTCCCAGAGCGTCAGAAATGACCCGAGCGCCACCAGCCACGGCGCGCGCCGGCGCAGCGCCACGCCGGCGCCACCGAGAAAATCGGCGCCGAGTGTCCCAAGCAGTGCAAGCGCTGCGATCACGAACGCGCCGATCGCAACCCCATTCGTCCGCGACCAGTCGCCAAGATCTTCCCAGTAGAGGCTGGACGCGCCGAACGCCAGCCACGCGGCGCCGGCGGCCAGGCCGGCGCCATAGCCGCCACTGCGCAGCTTCTCAAGCCAGCCCGGGCTGACGCCGGCCGCGGCCTGTCCCGCGGCGGCCGATGCGTCAGACACTGAATACGTCGACATAAATCCGTTCCGCGAATTTCGCCGTGTCAGTGCTTTGCTTGAACACCGAGACGGTCTTCAGATCGTCGGCGTACCCTTTCAGCTCGCGCTTCAGGACTTCGCCAACAGGGTGATGGTGATGGGTGTGATAGCGCGCCATCGCTTCGAGATCGGCGAGCGTCGCAGTCTTCGGCGCATAGGGCTGGAACGACTTCGCGGCCTTGTCCGGATTCTGCGAGGTGAACATGGCGGCATCGAGCAGCGCCTGGGTGATGGCGCGCGCGACATGCGGCTCATTACGCACGAGAGAGCCGCGGAGGCCGACGATGCAGCAGGTCTTGTCGCGATATTCACCGTCGAGATTAGACGCGACTTCCTTGTACTGGCTGTCCTTGAGCCAGAGATAAGCGAGCGGATCGGAGGCGAGGAACGCCTGCACCTCGCCCTTCTCGACCGCGACGTTGAGAAGGTTGCCGGGATAGGCGCGCCAGTCGACGTCCTTGTTCGGATCAAAGCCCTGCTTGGCAAGCTGGATCGAAAAGAAGTTCTTGTCGGGACCGGCGAGATCGCCGACAGCGACGATCTTGCCCTTGAGGTCGGCGAGCTTGTCGACGCCGGAGCCTACGCGCGTCAGCACGCGCATGCAGCCGCCATGGGTGCCGGCGGCGATCTTGACGTCAAAGCCTTGCTCCAGCGGCTTGAGCCAGCGCAGCGCCATGCCGAGCCCGGCATCGCTCTTGCCGGTGGCAATCGCCTCCAGCAACTGGTCGGTCGAGCCGCTGTAGTTGACGAGTTCGATGTCGAGGTTCTGCTTCTGGAAGAAGCCGTAGTCGATCGCGACCGGCAGCGGCGCAAGACACACCGCGCCTGCGTTCCATGACAGCTTCAATTTGCGCGGCGCACCGGTCAGCGGCGGCGCGTCGGATGCCGTCTTGCAGATCGGGAATTCGGAGAAGTTGATCGTCGGCACCACGCCGCGCGCGGAAAACGCCTGTGCGCCAAACGCTCCGATCGGCGCAGCAAACGCGGCAGCCGCGCCGGCCCGGAGCAGCGTCCGCCGATCCATCGCCAATCTATTCTTCTTTTCTCGAATCGACATGCTCACCCCTATGTCCGTCATGGCTCCGCCGTCCGCGCGAACGGCCCAGCCCGCGCACATCTCATCCAGAGCTATTGTTGTAAGAAGGCGGATTTCTCCGGCGCTATTGGCACCCAATGCAACCGCCAAATGATGCGGTGCGATCGTGTCATCGTCAATGAAATGGAATTTCGAATGTGGCGCGCGCGAAAGGGATTATCTCCACGATCCCAGCGGCAGACGATGAAACGATTTCGTCGTGACGCGATCGTCGGCAGCGCACGTACTGACGCAAATCGCGCGGGAATTTAGCCCTCTTGTAACGGTGCGCGTGGCGCCTTCTCCGCAGAGGAACCCAACGAGACGTTCTTTGTCGCCAGCCGCGCCAATACAGATTTCCGTTTCGTTGACTGCGCGGGGTTCGCTCATAGACTCGATGGAACGCTCATGTGCTCTCTGCGCAATGGGCGAATGAAATCACAAAAGAGATGGACATGCGCAGGCTCACTCGCTTTCACTCCGTTACGCGCAAGCTGGCGACTACCTTCGTCGCTACCGCAATCACCCTTTCCTCAGTCCTCGCGGCGCTGGCCGACGACACAATCGTGTTGCGGGTCGGCGACCAGAAGGGCGGCAACCGTTCGCTGCTCGACATCTCAGGTTTCGGAACGAATCTGCCCTACAAGATCGAGTGGTCGGAATTTCCTGCGGCCGCGCCGATCCTCGAAGCCTTGAACGCGGGCGCGCTCGACGTCGGCTATACCGGCGACCTTTCCTTTTTGTCGGTCTATGCGTCGGGCGCGCCGATCAAGGCGATCGGCGGCACGCGCTCCGAGGCCAAAACGCAAGCCATCCTGGTGCGCGAGGATTCGCCGATCAAGACCGCGGCTGATCTCAGGGGCAAGCGTCTCGCCGGCACGCGAGGCGGCTGGGGGCAATTCCTGATCGACGCGACGCTGGAGAAATCCGGCTACAAGCTCGAGGACGCGACCTTCGCGCCGCTCGGCCCGGTCGATGCCAAGATCGCGCTGCTTGCGGGATCGATCGACGCCTGGGCGGTGTGGGAGCCCTATATTTCGTTTGCGACGCTGAAGGACAAAGCACGCGTCGTTGCCGACGGCCAGGGCCTGACGCCGACGATCACCTTCATTGTCGCCTCCGATAACGCTATCGCCACCAAGCGCGCCGCGGTGCAGGACCTGCTGCAGCGACTGAACAAGGCACGGCTGTGGTCGCTCGATCATCTCGCCGACTATGCGAAGAACACGGCCGAGCTGACCAAACTTCCGGAGGACGTGCTGCTGAGCGCCTATACCGCGCAGAAGACCAGCCCGATCGCGATCGACGAGAACGTGGTCAAGGAAGTGCAGGAAGCCTCCGACCGCGCCACACGCTACGGCATCCTGTCGAAGACGCTCGACGTCGGCAAAGCCGTCGATCGCAGCTTCACCGCGGGCGCCAGTCTGAATTGATTGTCTCTTGAAAGGGCGGTTGGTGCCGCCGCGATGGACGCTGCGCCCCCTCTCCCGCTTGCGTGAGAACATTGGGCTGAGGGTGTCTCCACGATGGGACCATCCGTGAGGAGAGAGCCCTCACCCGGCGCTAAGCGCCGACCTCTCCCGCAAGCGGGAGAGGTGTCGTAAAGCGAGGAGACGTCGGATGCCCGGTCCTCTTCATCTTGCGCTCATCGTCGCCGGCCACCTGGCCTGCATGGCCTTGCTCGTGGGGCTTTCGCTTTGATGGCTTGTTCCCACGAGCGCCGATTGCCGCGCCCCGCGTTGCGGAGGAATAGAGGGTCAGGCCTCACGCGAACGCCGGGCGCGCTTATAGCAAAAAGGCCCCCGCTTCCGGAGGCCTCTTGCCTTAGACCGCGTCCTTGGCGGCCTTGACCGGGCGAGCCCGGACGACCTTGCGGGCCGGCTTGGCCTTGAACACCGTCTCTTCGCCGGTGAAGGGGTTGATGCCCTTGCGCGCCTTGGTCGCGGGCTTCTTGATCACCACGAACTTCGCGAAGCCGGGGACGAGGAACACGCCGTTCTTCTTCAGCTCCTTATGACCGACGTCCGTGAGGGTATCCATCACGTTCTTGACGTCGCGCTTGGAGAGTTCGGTGGTGGTCGCGATCTTCTCGATCAGTTGCGACTTCGACAGTTGGGTAGCCATGGTTGCTCCATTGATTCTGGAAACGGCACGTTATGGCGGAAACCGGCTAAAAAAACAGGGTTTTCAGCATTCTTCACAGCTATATCGCCGCTGATACACCGGAATCCTGCATTTTTCCCGGGTTTTTTCGCTGGTCGAGGCCCTCCATTGCCTCCGACAGCATCTCTATACGCCCGCGAACGGGCCATCCGGCACCCTGCCGACCCCTATTTTTCCGCTGCAGATTCGCACTCAGTGATTCGCGGTCCCTGCCGAAGCTCGCCTCACTGAGCCGCAGCCGATAACGCCGGTCTGGTGTGGGGCCAGGACAATGATCGTTCAGATTGCGCGGCAATTGAGAAAATGACCTGGGGTTCCCCTTCCCACACAACATCGGCTAAAGACAGCCTGCGGCCCGACGCCGCGCGCTGCCCGACGCTACTTTCTGGAGACCTTGTATGGATTTGACCCGCCTCGAGATCAACCGCCGCACCGCACTTCTGACGTCGGCCGCCATCGCCGCCAACGTCATCAACCCGATGCGGGCCTTTGCGCAGGAGACCCCGCGCAAGGGCGGCGTGTTCAACGTCCACTACGGTGCCGAGCAGCGCCAGCTCAATCCGAGCCTGCAGGCCTCGACCGGCGTCTACATCATCGGTGGCAAGATCCAGGAGAACCTGGTCGACCTCGACGCCGACGGCAAGCCGGTCGGCGTGCTCGCCGAGAGTTGGGAAGCCACCCCCGACGGCAAGACCGTCACCTTCAAATTGCGCAAGGGCATCACCTGGCACGACGGCAAGCCGTTCACCTCCGATGACGTCGCGTTCACCGCGATGAACATGTGGAAGAAAATCCTGAACTACGGCTCGACGCTGCAACTATTCCTGACCACCGTCGACACCCCCGATCCGCAGACCGCGATCTTCCGCTACGAGCGGCCGATGCCGCTCAATCTGCTGCTGCGCGCCCTGCCCGACCTCGGCTACGTCTCGGCCAAGCACCTTTACGAGAATGGCGACATCCGCCAGAACCCGACCAACCTGGCGCCGGTCGGCACCGGCCCGTTCAAGTTCGTCGGATATGAGCGCGGGCAATACATCATCGCCGACCGCAATCCCGACTACTGGCGGCCGAACGCGCCCTATCTCGACCGCATCGTCTGGAAGGTGATCACCGATCGCGCTGCCGCCGCGGCGCAGATGGAAGCCGGCGAGTTGCACTACAGCCCGTTCTCGGGACTTACGATCTCGGACATGGCGCGGCTCGGCAAGGACAAGCGCTTCATCGTCTCCACCAAGGGCAACGAGGGCAACGCGCGCACCAACACGATCGAGTTCAACTTCCGCCGCAAGGAACTTTCCGACATCCGCGTCCGCCGCGCCATCGCGCATGCGATCAACGTGCCGTTCTTCATCGACAACTTCCTCGGCGACTTCGCCAAACTCGGCACCGGCCCGATCCCCTCGACCTCGACCGACTTCTACCCGGGCCCGGACACACCGCAATATCCTTACGATAAGGCCAAGGCGGTCGCGCTGCTCAATGAAGCCGGCTACAAGCCGGGCGCCGGCGGCACGCGCTTCTCGCTCCGGCTGTTGCCCGCACCGTGGGGTGAGGACATCTCGCTGTGGTCGACCTTCATCCAGCAATCGCTGCAGGAGATCGGCATCCCCGTGGAGATCGTGCGCAATGACGGCGGCGGGTTCCTGAAGCAGGTCTACGACGACCACGCCTTCGACCTTGCCACCGGCTGGCATCAGTACCGCAACGATCCCGCGGTATCGACCACGGTCTGGTATCGATCCGGCCAGCCCAAGGGCGCGCCCTGGACCAATCAATGGGACTGGGAAAACAAGACGGTCGACAAGACCATCGACGATGCGGCCACCGAGGTCGATCCGGTCAAGCGCAAGGCGCTCTATGCCGAGTTCGTCAAGGAAGTGAATACGGAACTGCCGGTCTGGATGCCGATCGAGCAGATCTTCGTCACAGTCATCACCGCAAAAGCCCGCAACCACTCCAACACGCCCCGCTGGGGCTCGTCGAGCTGGCACGATCTTTGGCTTTCCGCGTGATCCTCAATACGTCAAGATGAGACCATGCGCATCTTGAGCCTTGCGGGGCGGCGGCTCGCCGCCTCGATCCCGACCCTGTTCCTGATCCTGATTGGCGTCTTCCTGCTGCTGCAGATGGCACCGGGCGACACCGTCGACGCGCTGATGGCGCAAATGGGCGGTGGCGACGCCGCGACCGCGCGCGAATTGCGCCAGTTCTACGGGCTCGACCTGTCGATCCCGATGCAGCTCGCGAACTACCTCTGGCGCCTGGTCCGGCTCGATCTCGGTTTCTCCTCGATCTATGGCAAGCCGGTCGCCTCCGTGATCCTGGAGCGGCTGCCGCCGACCATCCTGCTGATGACGGCGTCGCTGTCGTTCGCGTTCTTCTTCGGCCTCGTGTTCGGCGTGATCGCCGCGCGCGGCGTCAACCGCTGGCCGGATACGCTGATCTCGACACTTGGATTGATCTTCTATGCAACGCCGTCGTTCTGGTTCGGCCTGATGGCGATCGTGGTGTTCTCGGTCTACCTGCAATGGCTGCCGTCGGGCGGTTTCGAGGATATCGGCACCGTGCAGACCGGCCTCTGGCGGGTGCTCGACATTGCAAGGCATCTCGTGTTGCCGACCTTCACGCTCGGGCTGATCTTCCTCGCCATTTACCTCCGCATCATGCGCGCCTCGATGCTGGAGGTGCTCAATCTCGATTTCGTCCGCACCGCCCGCGCCAAAGGCCTGGACGAGACCCACGTCGTGACGCGGCATGTGCTGCGCAATGCCCTGCTGCCGATGGTGACGCTGATCGGACTGCAGGCCGGCACCATGCTCGGCGGCTCGGTGGTGGTCGAAAGCGTGTTCTCGTTGCCCGGGCTTGGGAGGCTGGCGTACGAATCCGTGGTGCAGCGCGACCTCAACACCCTGCTCGGCATCGTCTTCGTCTCGGCCCTGCTGGTGATCGTGGTCAACTTCGTGACCGACCTCCTCTATGCGCGGCTTGATCCGCGCATCTCGGCGGATAGCTGACATGGACGCGCTGAAACGCTATTTCCGCAGCCCCGCCGCGGTGATCGGCCTGATCCTGCTGCTCGTCGTGATCGCGATGGCGATCAGCGCCGGCTTCCTCTATCCACGCGATCCATTGTCGCTCGCAGGGCGGCCGCTGGTCTGGCCGTTCTCCAATCCACGTTTCCTGCTCGGCACCGACAATTCCGGGCGCGACATCGCCGCCCAGATCTTCTACGGCGCGCGGATTTCGCTCCTGATCGGCGGCGTCGCGACCGCGATCGCGATCCTGATCGGAATCCTGGTCGGCGCCTTTGCCGGCTATTATGGCGGCTGGGTCGACAATGTCCTGATGCGGATCACGGAGGCGTTCCAGACCCTGCCGAATTTCGTGCTGCTGCTGGTGCTGGTCGCGGTGTTCGGCTCGACGCTCACCACCGTCACCATCGCGGTCGGCGTCGTATCCTGGCCGGCGCCGGCGCGATTGACCCGTGCCGAGTTCCTCTCGTTGCGCAACCGTGAATTCGTCCAGGCCGGCAAGACACTGGGGATGCGGGACATCAAGATCATCCTCGGCGAGATCCTGCCCAATGCGCTGCCGCCTGTCATCGTCTATGCCAGCGTCGTGATGGCGGTCGCGATCCTCCTGGAGAGCGCGCTTGCTTTCCTCAGACTATCCGATCCCAATGTCGCCTCGTGGGGCAATCTGATCGGGCTCGGCCGCGACGTGCTGCGCGTGCAGTGGTACGTCTCGGCGATCCCCGGGATCGCCATTCTCGTCACCGTGCTCGCGGTATCGCTGGTCGGCCAGGGGCTGAATGATGCGCTCAATCCGAGGCTGAAGAGCCGATGAGCGGGGCGATCCTTTCACTCGAAAACTTAAGCGTGCGCCTGCCGGAGGGCGCCGACCGGCCCCATGCGCTGTCGGACGTTTCGCTGTCGATCGCCTCGAACGAGATCCTCTGCGTGGTCGGCGAATCCGGCTCCGGCAAGTCGATGATGGCGAACGCCATCATGCGGCTGTTGCCGAACGAGGTCAAAATCGAGAGCGGCCGGATGCTGTTCGAGGGCCGCGATCTCTGCGTCGCTGATACGGCCGAGATGCGCGAGGTGCGCGGCGCCGGCATCGCCATGATCTTCCAGGAGCCGATGACCGCGCTCAATCCGCTGCGCACCATCGGCGACCAGATCGGCGAGATGTTCTCGATCCACACGGATTTGTCGAAAGCCGAAATCAACGCGCGCGTGCTGGCGCTGCTCGCCGACGTCCGCATTCCCGATCCCAAGCTGGCCGCAAAGGCCTATCCACATGAGCTTTCCGGCGGCCAGCGCCAGCGCGCCATGATCGCGATGGCGCTGGCGCTCGACCCAAAGCTCCTGATCGCAGACGAGCCGACCACCGCACTCGACGTCACCACGCAGGCGCAGATATTGAAGCTGATCCGCGATCTGCAGCAGCGCAAGAAGACGGCGGTGCTGTTCATCACGCACGATTTCGGCGTGGTCGCCGAGATCGCAGATCGCCTCGTGGTGATGCAGCACGGCAGGATTGTCGAACAAGGCACGGCCAACGAGGTGTTGAGCCATCCGGCGCATCCCTACACCAGGCAGCTCATTGCCGCCGTACCACCGCTGAAAGCACCGCCGCCACGGCCGCTCTCGGGCGAAAACATCCTGACCATTTCCAACGTCTCAAAGACCTATCGCACCGGCGGCTTCCTCGGTCGCGGCGCGCGTGTCACGGCCGCGGTCAAGGATACCTCTCTCGATCTGCCCAAGGGCGCAACGCTTGGCATCGTCGGTGAATCCGGCTCGGGCAAGTCGACCCTAGCGCGCTGCATCGTGCGCCTGATCGATCCCGATACCGGATCGATCGTGCTCAATGGCAAGGACTGGGCAAAACTGTCGCGCGAACAAATTCGCCGCGAAACCCGGCATATCCAGATGGTGTTCCAGGACCCCTTTGCCTCGCTCAATCCGCGGCGCAAGGCCGCCGAGCTGGTCGCGCAAGGCCCCATCGTCCATGGCACGCCGCGCGCCGCCGCGATTGCCGAAGCGAAGAAACTGTTCGAGCTGGTTGGGCTTGATCCGTCCGCCGGCGACCGCTACCCGCACGAATTCTCCGGCGGCCAGCGTCAGCGCATCGGGCTCGCCCGGGCACTGGCGCTGAAGCCAGACGTGCTGGTTGCGGACGAGCCGGTCTCGGCACTCGACGTTTCCGTGCAGGCGCAGGTGCTGAAACTGCTGACCGATCTGCGCCAGCGGCTCGGCCTCTCCATCATCTTCATCACGCACGACCTGCGCGTCGCCGCGCAGATCTGCGACCTCGTCGCCGTCATGAAGGATGGCACGGTCGTCGAGCAGGGATTGGCCGCCGAAGTGTTCGGCAACCCAAAGCATCCCTACACAAAGGCGCTGCTGGATTCGATTCCAGGCGGCGAGTTCGCGCGCGAGCACGAGACGGTGAGCGTGTAGCTTTCGATTTGGCCGCAATCCGAACAGAGCGGCTGAAGGAATCCGCTCTTGTCCGTGACTGCCAAGGCGGCGGAAAGCCCGACTAGGCGGCGCGCCGTTCGATAGTCTGAGCCATGCGCTTCGCGCTATCGTCAGCCGCCTTGAGCGACATGTCGGCCATTCGTTGGCCGCATCCCACAGCGTTCTCCACGGTTTCTCGCACAAAATCACTTTGGACGGCGAGAACATCCTGAGGAGTACGGCAGCGCCACAATTCGTTCATGCGGTTCATACTGCACTCCATTTGGTGCCGGACGAACGCCAGATACTCTTGCGACATCCCGCTCATCCCCTTGGCAATCGCGGTGGTGGACTGAAGGACGCTGGCGGCGCTGTGAGCCGACCTTTCGGTTGCACGTTGTGCTTCCTCCGATAGTCCAAGTGCACCACCAAATTGATCGGTGGAGCGGCCCATGACCGCTGTCGTCATATCCAGGCCGAACCGCAGGGCGCTCTGTACCGCCTCGGCATTTTGGCGCAGCAGATCGGTGCTAGCCCGAGCCATCTCTTGACTGGCCTCAGCCGCGGTTTCTCCAATCCGTCTGGTCTGTTCAGCAGTTCTCTCGCTGACGCGCCGAACTGCATCCTCGGCGGCTTGAGTAGATTTATCCTCTGGACGTGGATTTGCCATCTGTTGCCTCCTCGTTATTGATTGTAGTTGGATATTGCAGTCGGGATTCCCGTGCGACTGGATCGCTGAACAGCGGGGCGAATCCTTCGCAACCAAACGCGGTGAGTTTACAACCGTTCCGGCATTTCTTGAGCTTTTGGGATGCTCTATAGGCGCCGGCTCCAAACTCGATTTCTGCGGCCTGGAACTCGGGCGGCCAGCTGCTCATCAAGCCGGGGCGTACATGATATCCGAGTTAGGTCAGGAATGCTCTCCTGACGGATATCGCGCTCGGCACAGCGTTCCCCTGCTCTAGATCTCCCGCGCGTCGCGGCGGCGGTAGACCAATAGCATCAAGGGCGCGAGCTTTCGCAGCAGTCCATGCGCAGCAATCGGCCGCGCGTCGGTGAACGGCAGCGCCAAGTCTTTCATCGCTACGCCTTGCACCGCCTTTGCAAACTCGGCGCCAATCGCAATCGTCAGCGCCACCGCGCGGCCGTTGCAACCGGTCCAGCCATAGGCGTCGGGGCCGAGCTGGTGAAAGCGCGGCAGGAAATCGGTGGTCATGCCGACATAGCCGTTCCAGACATGGTCGAAGGAGACTTCGCCGATCTGTGGCCACAGGCGCTGCAACCGCTCGGCCACCCTCGCCTTCAATCGCGCGGCCTTGTCGCCCGGGCCGATCACGGCGCCGCCGGTGACGAGCCTGTTGCGCGCGTCGTAACGCGCGAAATAGAGCTCTCCATGAGTGTCCGACATCGCCTGCCGTCCAGGGATGATGGACTTGCGAACGTTGTCCGACAATGGCTGCGTCGCCATCTGCCAGGACAGCACCGGCATCACCTCGGTCGCGATCTCCGGCACCAGCGATTTCACGATCTCTCCGCTATAGGCGTTAGTGGCGACCACCAGGGCTCGGCCCGAGATCTCGCCCTTGGCCGTTTTCACAACCCAGCGGTCATTCCGCCGCTCGAAACTCTCCACCGGCGAGCGGACATAGACGCGGCCGCCGAGATCGACCACAACGCGTGTGAGCCCTCGCGCCAACGCCAGCGGATTGATGTGGCCGCCGCTTCTGTTCCAGAAGCCGCCGTACCACGCATCCGAGCCCAGCATGTCGCGGACCTGATCGCGTGACAGCAATTCGACCGGCGCGCCGAATTTCGACCATTGCCGCACCCGCCGCTCGGCGATCTTGATGCGGCCGGGCGAATGCACCGGCTGCACCCAGCCGGCCTGCTCCTGCTCGGCCTGGATATCGTATCGCCTGGCGACGTCGAACAGCGTCGAGGCGCTGTCGCGCAGCAAGCCGACAAAGCGCTCGCCAGCTGCGCGATGCTTGGCGACGATGTCCTCCGGATCGGGCCGCGACAAGGTCGGGATCACCTGGCCGTTGTTGCGCCCCGAGGCGCCCCAGCCCGGCTCCATCGCCTCGACGACAGCCACGTCCACGCCGGCCTCGCGCAAATGCAGCGCGGTCGACAGCCCCGCGAAACCGCCACCGATCACAACCACGTCGGCCTGCCGGGCGCCGGTCAATTCGGGCAGATCAGGCCCCGCGGGCGTCACTGCCGCCCATAGGGAATCGGGCCAGCGGACATCTGTTCTTTCCATCATCAATCTCTTCACGATCGTTGCTCGGCGACCAATGGGAACGTCGGCTTGCGGGCGCCGGATCGATCTGTTTAGTGTAGTACGCCATCTATCCATGCCGGGGAAACAACAGAGTGTCACTCAAGAACGTCATCGGAATCGATCACGCCGTGATCATGGTGAAGGATCTCGACCGGGCTGCCGACAACTGGAAGCATCTCGGCTTCACCGTTTCGCCGCGCGGCACCCATAGCGCGCATATGGGATCCGGCAACTACACCATCATGCTCGACCCCGACTATATCGAGCTGCTCGGCGTGCTCACCCCGACCGAGCACAATGCGCCGGCGCGGGCATTCCTGGAGCAGCGCGGCGAAGGCATCGAGCGCATTGCATTCACCGCGGTCGATTCGGCTGCGGGCGCCGAGGAGATTCGCGCGCGTGGCTACGCGCCGATCGGCCCGACCGATTTCGAGCGGCCGGTGACGATGCCCGATGGCACGCTGTCGGCTGCCAAATTCCGCACCTTCCAATGGCCGACCGCAGAGGCGCCGGGCGGCGTGCGCATCTTCGCCTGTCAGCACAAGACCCGCGAGACGGTGTGGATCCCCGAATTGATGACGCATGCCAACGGCGCGAAACGCCTGAGGCAGGTGCTGATCGTAACACCCGAGCCGGCCAAGGACGCTGCGCATCTGTCCGAGATGATCGATGTCGCAACAAGGAACGAAGCCGATGGCGCCGTCACTGTTCCCTTGGGCTCGGACCGCGCGGACTTCGTGTTCGCGACAAAGGACCAACTCGGCAAACGCTATCCCGGCGTCTCGCTGGCCGCGCTGCCCGAACGCGGCGGCGCCGGCCTGGTGATCGCGGCCGATGTTAGTGCAGCGGAGAAGGCACTGGGCCCGATCGGCGTACACAGTGCGGGCGCGATCTGCGTACCGCCCGCGGCGGGCAACGGCACGTTGCTTGCTTTCGTCAAGGCATAATCGACCAACCACTCGCGCGACAATTGTAGTGTATTGTCGCGCACATTAGGGCTAGGCAGAGCCCGCGCAGACGCTAGTATCTCTCCCAAACAAAAAACGAGCAGGGAGAGAAATATGACGGATCACCAGATCTCGCGCCGGCAGCTTTTGGCCGGCACGGCTGCGGCCGGCGCGCTCAGCCTCACCGGATTTCCGGCGCGCGCCGACATCGACTGGAAGAAATATAACGGCACCAAGCTCGAGGTGATCCTCGCCAAGGGGCCGCGCGGCGACAATCTGCAAAAATACATCAAGGAATTCACCGCGCTCACCGGCATCCAGGTCGAGTCCGAGCAGATCCCCGAGCAGCAGCAGCGCCAGAAATGCGTCATCGAGCTCGCCTCGGGCAAGCCGAGCTTCGACGTTGTGCATCTGAGCTATCATGTGCAGAAGCGGCAGTTCGAGAAGGCCGGCTGGCTCGCCGATCTCTCCGGCTACTTGAAGGACCCGAATTTCACGCCGCCCGACCTCGTCGAAAGCGACTTCTCCGCCGCCGGACAGCAATACGCCAAGAACGACAAGGGCCAGATGCTGTCGCTGCCATGGTCGGTCGACTATTTCATCCTCTATTACAACAAGGAGTTGTTCCAGAAGAAAGGCGTCGAAGTGCCGAAGACGCTCGACGAGATGGTGGTGGCCGCCGAGAAGCTCACCGACCCCAAGGAAGGCACTTTTGGCTTTGTCGGACGCGGCCTGCGCAACGCCAACATGGCGATGTGGACCAACTTCTACCTCAACTATGGCGGCGAATTCCTCGACAGCAAGGGCAACATCCTGACCGACGGCCCCGAGGCGATCGAAGCGACCAAGCTTTACCAGCGGCTATTGACCAAATCGGCGCCTCCCGGCGTCGCCGGCTTCAACTGGATGGAGTCGATGGCCTCGTTCACGCAAGGCCGATCCGCGATGTGGATCGATGCCGACGGCTGGGCGCCGCCGCTGGAAGACCCGACCGCCTCGCGCGTCGTCGGCAAGGTCGGCTACACCCTCGTGCCCGCCGGGCCTAAGGGCGCGTTTTCCTCGACCTATGGCGACGGCATCGGCATCGCCGCGGCGAGCAAGAACAAGGAAGCCGCCTACCTCTTGTGCCAATGGGTCATCTCCAGGACGCAAGCCGCGCGACTGTTGCAGGCCGGCGGCGGCGTGCCGTTCCGCAATTCGATTGTGAACGATCCTGATGTCGCCAAAGGCGTGAAGACCCAGGAATGGCTGAAGTCGGTCGTCGACTCCGCCAAGATCAGCAAGCTCGGACTGCCCGTCATCATCCCCGTCGCTGAATTCCGCGACATCGTCGGCGCGGCGCTCACCGCGACGCTCTCGGGCGCCGATCCTGCAACGGAGTTGAAAAAGGCGCACGAGCAATTCCGGCCCATCCTGGAACGCAGCGAAAAAGCGTGAGCACGATAACCGAGACGACTCCGGCCGCGGCGGACACCTCCGCCGCGCCGGAGCAGCAATGGCATCGCCCCACCTACTGGCCTTTCGTGCTGCCGGCGCTCATCGTCGTGCTGGCCGTGATCGTGTTTCCCTGGCTGTTCACGATCTGGATGAGCTTCAACGAATGGAAGGTCGGCTCGCCGACCACTTTCGTCGGGTTCACCAACTATCTGCGCTTGCCGAACGATCCGCGCTTCGTCGAGGCGGTCGGACACACTATCGTCTACACCGCGCTGTCAGTGATATTGCCGCTGATCTTCGGCACGCTTGCAGCCGTCGTGTTCCACCAGCGCTTTGCCGGGCGCGGCTTCCTGCGCGGCGTCTTCATCATGCCGATGATGGCGACGCCTGTGGCGATCGCGCTGGTCTGGACAATGATGTTCCATCCGCAACTCGGCGTGCTGAACTATCTGTTGTCGCTGGTCGGCCTACCGCCCCAGCTCTGGGTGTTCAACCCTGCGACCGTCATTCCATCGCTGGTGCTGGTCGAGACCTGGCAATGGACGCCGCTGGTGATGCTGATCGTGCTCGGCGGCCTCGCCGCGATCCCGACCGAGCCCTATGAGAGCGCGGAGATCGACGGCGCCGGCTTCTGGCAGATGTTCCGCTACATCACGCTGCCGCTGATCATGCCGTTCTTGTTCATCGCCGGCATGATCCGCATGATCGACGCGGTGAAGAGTTTCGACATCATCTTCGCGATCACGCAAGGCGGCCCCGGCTCTGCCTCGGAGACCATCAATCTCTATCTCTACAGCGTCGCCTTCGTGTATTACGATTTGGGCTACGGATCGGCGATCGCGGTCGTGTTCTTCCTCTTGATCGTGCTGCTCGCGGCGGTGCTGCTCTACTTGCGCAAGCGGATGCTGTGGACCGAGATCGGAGGTGGCGCATGAGCCCGCGCCAACTCATGGGCCGGATCGGCCTCTGGTTCTCGGTGTTCGTCATCGTGTCGCCGGCGATCCTGTTCTTCCTCTGGATGATCTCGCTGTCGCTGAAGTACGAGATCGACAACGCCGCCTATCCGCCGGTGTTCATCCCCGAGCAGTTCGCCTGGAAGAACTATACCGACGTGCTCGCCTCCAACCGCTTCCTGACCTATTTCTTCAACAGCCTGATCGTGACCGGCGGCGCGACGCTGCTGGCGATGCTGGTCGGCGTGCCCGCCGGCTACGGCATCGCGCGGATGGCGGCGCATAAATCCGCGATCGTGATCCTGATCGCGCGCATCACGCCGGGGCTGTCGTACCTGATCCCGCTGTTTCTGCTGTTCCAATGGCTGGGACTGCTCGGCACGCTGGTGCCGCAGATCATCATCCATCTCGTGGTCACCGTGCCGATCGTGATCTGGATCATGATCGGCTATTTCGAGACAACGCCGCTGGAACTCGAGGAAGCCGCACGGATCGATGGCGCCACGCGCTGGCAGGTGTTCCGTCACGTCGCGCTGCCGATCGCGCGCCCGGGACTTGCGGTCGCCTTCATCCTCGCGGTGATCTTCTCCTGGAATAATTTCGTGTTCGGCATCGTGCTGGCGGGACGCGAGACGCGCACGTTACCGGTTGCCGTCTACAACATGATCTCGTTCGACCAGTTGAGCTGGGGGCCGCTCGCCGCCGCGGCGCTGCTCGTGACCTTCCCGGTGCTGCTGCTCACGGTGTTCGCCCAGCGCCAGATCGTCGCCGGGCTCACCGCAGGTGCGGTCAAGGGCGGGTAGCCTCTCTCCACGTCATTGCGAGCCACCGGGTCGGCGCGTAGCGCCGCCCGATGACAGGCTCCGCGAAGCAATCCATAGCGCCACTTGCGGACACATGGATTGCTTCGTCGCTTGCGCTCCTCGCAATGACGGCTGAGAGTTCACTCCGCAGGTGCCGCGATCGGCATCTCCGGATGCGAGCTGTAGGCCACGCTGCCGACAGATTTGCTGAGCGCGAACAGCCCACCCGCCATCACGAGATAAGCGAGCGTCACGCCGGGCGTAACGCCGAGGCCGCCTCCGATGCCGACCGCTTCGCCATGCATGAAACCGAAATAGGTCATGACGGCGCCGGCCAGCGCGAAGGCAGCGGCCTTCAGGAAATCGCGTTCGATGATGAACACCGCGATGGCGCCGAGCACGAGGCCGGCAAGGATCGAGCCGCCGCCCATCACCTCGAGCCCATGATAGATCACGCCCTGTTGCGGCAGTGCGGCGATCGCAGCCGTCTTGACCTCACCCACCTTGTCGGCCGCAAGCCCGCCGACGCTCTGCGCTGCCGTCATCGTCGAGGCCAGCATGGTGTCGATCTGCAGTTTGGCCCAGGCGGCAAGATGCGGCGTGAACGCCAGCACGATCGCAGGCGCGTGCCTCGCCGGCGTGGTCTGGAACGCCTGCGCGCCGATCAGCATGCCGATATAGAGCAGGATCGGCGAGATCGCGACCACCGGCACCAGCGCCAGCAACACCGAGATAATGCCGAACCACGACAGCAACACCACCATGATTCCGGTCGCGGCCGAATAGCCGATCCGTCCGCCCATCGCCTTCCAGCCGGGATGGCCGATATAAACAGCGTTGATGAAGGGATTGCCCATCAGGCAGCCGATCAGGCTGACGATGCCGTCGGCGGTCAGCACGCGCGTGGTCGGATATTCGTCGCCGGCGGCTTCCGCGCTCTCGACGTTATCCATGGCCTCAACGAGATCGTAGATGCCGAACGGAATCGCCGTGACGAGGATGATGCCCAAGAACTCGAAACCGGAAAACACGTAGCCTACGGCCGGGACCGGCACCGAGAAACCGAAATTCGCAAAGGCATCGCCGACGCCCTTCAGGCTCAGGCCGCCGAGCCCGAACCCGAACAGGTTCGAGCCCCATGCGATGATCATGCCCACCGCAATCGCGACAAGGCCTGCGGGTATGCCGCGCGGATATTTCACGCCGCCGAACCAACTCACCAGGATGATGGCGAAGCAGATCAGCCCGATCTGCGGCGTCATGTACATTTCGAGCGCTGGTCGCATCGCGATGAAAGTGATGGACACGCCGGCGAGCGTGCCGAGCAGCGCCGCGCGCGGCGTGATCTTGCGGATGTACGGCGCGATGAAGCCGCCGATCATCAGGATGAAGCTCTGGAAGAACACCCACACCAGGCCGGCGGACCAGCCCTTGATGGGATCGCCGGTCTTGAGCGTAATCGGCAGCATGATCACAAAGGTGACGATGAACATATGCGGGACGCTGATGCCCGACGGCAAGGCGCAGACGTCGCTGCGGCCGGTCCTCTGCGCCAGCCGGTAGGCGAGGAAAGCGTAATAGAAAGTGGAGAGGCACATCATCAGGCCGAGCGCCGGCAGGATGCGGCCGAAGACAAGAGAGTCCGGCATCTTCAGGACGAAGCGCAACAGGCCGGTGAGGACCAGCATGTTGACGAGGATGTTGGTGCCGAAGCCGAAAAACGCGTTCCAGTCGCCCGATGTCCACAGTGCCGGCTTGAACTCGGACCCGCCGGCCGTTCCCGTCATGCTGGTGCTCATGATAATGTTCCTAAGCCAATGTTTTCGAAGTCTCCAACGCCTCCAATACTGCGGCTGAGCTCGCGACCCAGCCGAAGATGCCGCCCTGGGCCTTGATCATCTTCAGGCCCATCTCGTGAAATTCGGGAAAGTAGGATGCGCAGCCGTCGGAGATGACGACGCAGCGATAGCCGCGGTCATTGGCCTCGCGCACGGTGGTGTTGACGCACACTTCAGTGGTGACGCCGCACACCAGCAGATTCTCGATACCGTATTTCTGCAGCACATCGCCCATCTCGGTGGCGTAGAACGCGCCCTTGCCGGGCTTGTCGATGACGATCTCGCTGTCGAGCGGATAAAGCTCGGGAATGATGTCGTGGCCGGCCTCGCCGCGGATGAGGATGCGGCCCATCGGACCGGGATCGCCGATGCGCAAGGATGGCGCGCCGCGTTCGACCTTGGCGGGCGGCGCGTCGGAAAGGTCGGGCAAATGTCCTTCGCGGGTGTGGATCACCAGCATGCCGGCGTCGCGCGCCGCCGACAGCACCGAGCCGATCGGCTGCACGGCGCGCGCAAGCCGGCTGACGTCATTGCCGAGCGTTTCGCCGAAGCCACCGGGCTCCATGAAATCGCGCTGCATGTCGATGATGACGAGCGCCGTCTTGGTCCAGTCGAGCGCGATCGGCTCCGGCTCCGCGACGATCTTCCCCACTGAATCGCTTGAGTTCGCCATGACGTGCGTGCCCCGAACGAGAGAACTCTTGAGCGGGGTTAAGCAAGCGCCGTGCCATTGTGTACAATTCGAAATCGCGCGCGGCCGGAACGAAATCCGCTGCGATTTCAATCCACTGATCGTTTGATGAAGCGCTGCTTATTCGCTGTGCGAAGCTTTTTCGACGCGCATCTGCTTATTCGCTGAGCGATTTTCTCTTTGCATTCGATTTGCGCAAACGTCGCCGGGCGCATGCTCTCATCTGAAGAGATGGACGAGCCCGATGCTGATGGCGAGCAGCACCAACAGCGATAGCGTAACCGCAGCCGTCACGCGTCCTCCCACGGTGGCGATGACGCGAATATCAACGCCGAGGCCAAGGGCCGCCATCGACAGGACGGTGAGCAGGACCGCCGCCTTTGTCACCAAGGGAACCACGGCATCCGGAACGAGTTCGAACGATCGGAGCGCAGCAAGGACCAGAAAGCCGATGATGAACCAGGGCACCAGCTTGAACGGACTGATCGATGCCGCCTTCTCGTGCTGGCGGCGGCTGGCAACGAATAAAGAGAGGCCGATCACGATGGGTCCCAGCATCAGCACGCGCACCAATTTCACCAGCGTGCCTATCTGTGTGCTGACGATGCCGGCAGGCACGGTCGCCGCAAGCACCTGGGGAACGGCATAGACCGTAAGTCCGGCCAGGATGCCGTATTGCGTCGCCGACAATCCCAGGAGCGGGATCAGCAAGGGCAATCCCAGCACCATCAGAACGCCGAGGATAGCCGTAAACGAGATCGACGAGGCGATGTCGTCGCTGTGGGCATCGATCACGGGGGCAACCGCCGCGATCGCCGAATTTCCGCAGATCGAATTGCCGCAGGCAATCAGGATCGACAGCTTGGTCGGCAGGCCCAGCATCCGGCTGACCCCAAAGCTGAGCGCCAGCATGATCGCCACTGTCGCTGCGATCGCGCCGATCAGCGCCAGGCCGGACGCCGCGATCGCGGCGAAGCTGATCGAAGCCCCCAGCAGCACGACGGCGACTTCGAGCAGTTGCTTGGCGCTGAAGGCGATCCCGGAGCGCCATCGCTCGGACGGATTCCAGGCGGTGCGGATCGCCATTCCCAGGAGGATCGCAATCACCAGGGCTTCGACATAGGGATGGTCGAAAGCCCGTTCCTCCAGGTGCTGGACGCCAACCGCGACGAGCGTAATCACGCCGCACAGCGCGATGCCAGGAAGAAGGCCAAATGTGCGGGCGACGGTACTGGGGCGCCCCGCTGTTCTCTTGATGTTGTTGGTATTGTCCGCCACGGTGGCACTCCCTATCGGGGAATAATTTATGCGCCTACCGTAATGTTTTGGCTAATATATTCTCCGATTTCCCCAGTCACGAGAAGTTATATTCCGTGACAAGAGATAGTCCAGGACGGACGCTTCCGGTTGGCCGTGCCTATCGCAGGCGGCCGCGCGATTTCGGCTGGAACTAGATGAAGAAAGAGAGTGTCGGATCGAACGTCAGAGGGCTGCGAACAGGCCCTGCGCCCAGGCAACGGCGCGGTCGAAATTGAAGACGCCGGCCTCAAAATAGGCGGCGCGGGCGATCACGATGCCAGCAACGAGCAGCCAGAATGCGCTGGTGCCGGCACGCAGCAGCCACGAGGACGCACGCCCGGGGGCACGAACGCTCTCCGCCGCCATCGGCTCGCCAAACGCATCAAATCCGGGATTGCTCATGGCCGCTTCCATTGAAACCGACCTCAAATGTCGTCAATTGCGGCCAGGAAGCAATGGTAGCGAAATGTCTTTTGCGGTAGCGACTTGGAAGTACGTTCCCCGATGCCTCCACGGGAAAGAATTTTTATCCCCGCATCTCCAAATCGTGCGGAAATGGCCGCCAAAGCTACCCGGCCGGCGCGGCCGAACCTTTGGGGGCCTCAGACCGTGCCGACGACACCCTCGACCAGATAGTCGGTCGTCTCCAATGAGGGATCATAGAGCCCGGTGTCCTTGGAGGTGATGACCTTGCCGGTATTGCTCTTCACGCCGGCGACGAAGATCGGCTTGCCGGCCTTCAGCTCGGCGATTGCGGCGGTGGCGGCATTGCGGCCGGCTTCGCTGCAGCCGGCGCCGAACGGCGAGCTCACCACCATGTCCTTGTCGTAGCCGCCGATCACCATGTTCGGCAACTTCTCGCCCTTGGCGATCATGCCGGCAAAGCTCTTGTAGACCGTCTCCCACTTCAACTCAGCGCCGGTGATAAAGCCCTTGGGCGCGAGATCCGCCTGGTTGGCGTTGTGGCCGCAGCTCTTCACGCCGCGCTTCTCAGCGGTCTCGATCACCACCTTCGGGCTGTCGATGTGGCAGGCGATGATATCGCAGCCGGCATCGACCAGCGCGTTGGCGGCTTCCGCCTCGCGTACCGGCAGCGCCCAGTCGCCGGTGATGATGAGCTGCACGGTGACATCGGGATTAACCTTGCGCGCGCCGAGCATAAACGAGTTGACGTTGCGGAGCACCAGGGGGATCGGCTTTGCGGCGATATAGCCGATTTTGTTCGCCTTGGTGGAGAGGCCTGCAGCGATGCCGTTCACATATTGACCCTGGTCGAGATAGCAGAAATAGCCGCCAGCGTTGGCGGGATGCTTGTCGACCTGCCAGAGCGAGGTCGGATGGCGAAATTCGACCTTCGGATATTTCTTCGCCGCATCGATCATGAACGGATTGAAATAGCCGAAGGACGTCGGAAACAGCAGCGTCGCACCGTCGATGTTGATCATCGACTCCATGGTCTTCGCAACCGCCACCGTCTCCGGCACGTTCTCTTCTTCGACGACCTTCACGCCGGGCACATCCCTGAGCGCCTTGGCGGCAACCGCGTGGGCTTGATTCCAGCCATAGTCCTGGCGCGAGCCGACATAGATGATGCCGACCGTGAGATCGGCGGCGTGCGCCGGCCGGCCGAGCGCGGAAAGAACGAAAGGACTTGCGGCTGCGCCAGCGAGAAAGGTTCGGCGGGAAAGCGGAGGCGTGGTCATTGATACTCTCCTTGATCGCCGAACCATTGGCGCGGCTTGGGTGACGCTGGTGATGAAATCCTGTCCCCGGTCATTTCGCGGCCCGTGTCTTTCGCCGCGGCAGCCGCGCGATCTTTGATCCGCTGCCGGTTTCCGCCGTCTCCGTGTAGCGGGACAGCACCGCGCCGAGATCGAATTGCGCATCGCGATCCTGATCGAGTAGCGCCCGGTGCTCGACCGCGCCGAGGTGATGATCCATCAGCTCGATCGCCGCTTCGGCATTGCGGCTGCGCAGCGCGGCCACGATCTCGCGGTGTTCGTTGACGGCGCAGTCGGCGGAATGCGGCCGGCCGTAAAGCGCCAGGATCAACGAGCAGCGCGACACCACTTCGCCGAGATAGCGGCGGAACAGACTGTTGCCCGCGAGCTCGCCAAGCTTGACATGGAATTCGCCGGCGAGGCGGATGGAGACTCTCGCTTCGCCAGCCTTGCGCGCAGCTTCTTCCTTGCGGACATGCCCTTCGAGCTCGGCGCCGAATTCCGGCCGCCAGCGCGCGATCACCAGCCGCACCACTTCGCGTTCGAGCGTGCGGCGGACCTCGAAGACCTCCCTCGCCTCCTCCAGCGTCGGCTTGGCCGTGGTGGCGGTGCGCCGCGGCGGCGCATCGACCAGACCTTCCGATTGAAGCTGCGCCAAGGCTGCGCGCACCAGCGTGCGGCTCATACGAAACTGAGCACCGAGCTCGTCCTCCGGCAGCTTCGTGCCCGGCGGCAACGCCTGCTCGATGATCGCCTGGCGCAGCGCCTGGCAGGCAACATCAACGCGGGTCGATTTCTTGCTCATCCGAAATCCGCATGCGCCGTCGGACGAGAATGCGTCCGCGATTGCGCATACGATAGTTCGGCATTTCGTACACAGGATGCGGCAATATTGGTCGATGCGCTCGAATAAACGGCAGCACGACGCTCAAAGTTTGCGCTTCGAATGCGCGGTAAAACGCAGGATAACTGCAGCTCGATATCCGGTTGGGTGTAATTCTGTATACAGGATTTTACTATCTCGGATCGCTGCGGAGGGAATGCCATGAAGGAAACAGTCGTTAAGTTACGATTGAACCAGCAACAGCTTGAACTGATGGACCGCACCATCGCGCAGGGTGTGGCGCCTGATCGCGCGGCGCTGGTCCGTCTCGCGCTGCGCGAATACGCCGCCAACCGAAAGGCCGAGACCGCGAGAAGCTCGCGATGACCACGCGCAAGATCATATCGGAATGGCTACTCGAGCCGGGCACCGGCAAGGCGATCGAATTGTTGAAGGGGCAGATCCTGCGCATCGAGCAGGCCGAAGGCGGCCAGTGCGCCGACTTCAACTGCTTCAACCTGCATGACTACAAGGAATTCATGCATTGCGGCCGCACCCGCACCGTGCACGGCTTCCATCCGAGCAAGGGCACCTTCATGTGGTCGGCGCCGCCGCGCGAACGTGCGATGCTCTACATTCTCCAAGATACCGTCGGCCGCAACGACGTGCTGTTCCCGCGCTGCAGCGCCTATGTCTATGAAGCGGCCTACGGCTTTTCCGTGCACACCAATTGCCACGACATCCAGGCGGAAGCACAGCGCGAATACGGGCTAACGCCCGACGACGTGCACGATTCCTTCAACCTGTTCATGTGCACCGGCGTCGACGCCGACGGCCACGCCTACATGACCCGTCAGACCACCAAGCCCGGCGACTATGTCGACTTGCTGGCACTGATGGACGTGCTGGCAGTCCCCAATGTCTGCGGCGCCGACGTGATGAAGACCAGCAACTTTGCGCTGAAGCCGCTGAAGCTCACGGTGTTCGAGGCGACCGAAGCCGATCTCGCCAGCGTGCCGAAGACGCCCGTGCTCGCGAGCCAGCGAACGCCCAAGGATTTCAGGAACCCGATCATCAAGAGCGACCGCGCCTTGCGGCGGGATCCCGACTACAAGCCGGAGTTTCCGAACACGCCGATCGTGCTCACCGAACTTCCGATCACACTGACCGCGGAGGAAATCGCGATGTTCAACGCGGTCAAACTCACCGACATCTACGGCGACGATGACGCGGCGGCGCTGCGCGACATCCTGTTCTCCTGGTGGGAGGAGCGCTTCTTGCAGGCGCATGCCGGGGCGCCGGCGATCGAGGCCTGAGCGATGGATGCGATCCCCGCTCCGGACGAGGTCACCTTCGACTTCCGCAAGCTATCGGCACGCGAGCGCTACAAACTGATGATCGGCACCGTGGTGCCGCGGCCGATCGCGCTGGTGACGACCGTCGATCCAACGGGGCGCATCAATGCCGCGCCGTTCAGTTTCTTCAACTGCCTCTCCGCGGACCCGCCGATCCTAGCGCTCGGGGTGGAAAACCATCCCGATATGTCGTTCAAGGACACCGCGCTCAACATCCGCCTGACCGAAGTCTTCACCGTCAACATCGTCTCGCACGCGATTGCGGAAGCGATGCATGTCTGCGCAGTGCGGTTTGCGGCCGGCCGCGATGAACTCAGAGCCGCAGGGCTGACAGCGATGCCGGGCACTGCGGTGGCTTCGCCCTGGATCAAGGAAGCGCCCGCTGCCTTCGAATGCCGCCGCCATGTCACGCTGGAACTGGGAAAATCTCGCCAGATCATTCTCGGCGAGATTGTCTTTGCACATTATCAGCGCGAGGTGATCGATGCCGAGCGCCTGCACATCGATCCGGCCAGACTCGACGCGATCGCACGTCTTGGCGGCAACACCTGCGCCACCATCCGCGATCGCTTCGAGATGCTGACGCCGACGCTCGACGAATTCGGGGCGATGGCGGCGCCTGAAAAATAGTCTTTCGATGCAAACAGAAATCGGATTTGCTTCGCTTAATCCCAGAAACGACCAGCACTGAACAGGGAGTTCGATATGAACGGACTTGGCGGCCTCAATAAATCGCCCAACGGCGTCGTGATCGGGCTTGTTCAACTGCAATTGCCGGTCGTGGCGACCAAAGCCGATCTGGCGAAGCAGACCGAGAAGATCGTCTGGATGGTCGGCAAGGCGCGGCGCAATCTGTCCACGATGGATCTCGTCGTGTTTCCGGAATACTCGCTGCACGGCCTGTCGATGGACACCAATCCCGAAATCATGTGCCGGCTCGACGGCCCGGAGGTTGCCGCTTTCAAGCGGGCCTGCATCGACAACAAAATCTGGGGCTGCTTCTCCATCATGGAGTACAACCCCGACGGCAACCCGTACAATTCAGGCCTGATCATCGACGATCACGGCGATATCAAGCTCTACTATCGCAAATTCCATCCCTGGATTCCGGTCGAGCCGTGGGAGCCCGGCGACATCGGCATTCCCGTGATTGAGGGACCGAAGGGCGCCAAGATCGCTCTCATCATCTGCCATGACGGCATGTTCCCCGAGATGGCGCGCGAATGCGCCTACAAGGGCGCGGAGATCATGATCCGCACCGCCGGTTACACCGCGCCGATCCGCGAGAGCTGGCGTTTTACAAATCAGGCGAACGCGTTCCAGAACCTGATGGTAACAGCCAATGTCTGCATGTGCGGCTCCGATGGCTCGTTCGATTCCATGGGCGAAGGCATGATCGTCAATTTTGACGGCACCATCATCGCCCACGGCACCACGGGCCGCGCCGACGAGATCATCACCGCCGAGGTGCGCCCTGACTTGGTACGCGAGGCGCGGATCAACTGGGGCGTCGAGAACAACATCTATCAGCTCTGGCATCGCGGCTATGTCGCGGTGAAGGGCGGCGCGATGGATTGTCCCTACACCTTCATGCAGGACATGGTCTCAGGTAACTTCCGCCTGCCGTGGGAAGACCAGGTGAAGATCACCGACGGCACCTCCTGCGGCTTCCCAGCGCCGACGCGGATGTTCGGCAAGACGGCGAAAGCGGCGGAGTGACTCCCTCGCCCCGCTTTTGCGGGGAGAGGGTTGGGGTGAGGGGCTCCCTCCGCGTATTCGACTGCCGATGAATGCGCGGAGACTCCCCTCACCCGGCGCTTCGCGCCGACCTCTCCCCGCAAGAGCGGGGCGAGGTGACTCAAGGACCAAGCCGAAAATTCTCGATCAGCCGCAGCAGCACGCGCGCACCGACGTCGGCATCGGCAAGCTCGACATGTTCGTCGGGGTGATGGCTGATGCCGCCGCGGCAGCGGACGAAGAGCATCGCGACGTCGGCGACATCGATCATCGCCATGCCGTCATGCCCCGCCCCGCTCGGCAACTCGAACACGGCATATCCCTCGCCGGCGACCGCCTCCGCCACCTGCGCTTTCAGCCAAGGCGCGCAGGGCACGGTACGGTTCTCGTGGGTGACATCGAGCTGCAGCGCGAGTCCGCGGCGTTTCGCGATAGCCTCGATTTGACGAACGATATCGGCGACCGCGCGTTTGCGATGCATGTCGGTGGGGGCGCGGATATCGATCGTGAAGGAGACCTTTCCCGGGATCACGTTGGTGGCCCCCGGCAACGCATCGATATAGCCGACGGTGCCGACGAGGCCGCCATCATCGGTCCTGCAGAATTCCTCGATCGCCGTGATGCATTCGGCGGCGCCCGCCAGCGCATCGCGCCGGAGCGCCATTGGCACCGTACCGGCATGGCCGGCCATGCCCGTGATCTTTGCCGCAAGCCGCGTCGCGCCGGCGATCGCGGTCACCACGCCGACCGGCAGCCCCTTCTCCTCCAGCACCGGCCCCTGCTCAATATGCAGTTCGACATAGCCGAGCAGTTCGCGACGGGCGCGCGCGGCGGCGCCGATGTGATCGGGGTCGAGCCCGAACGCGACCATCGCCTCGCGCATGGAAATGCCGGCCTGGTCGCGCGCGTTCAGTACGCTTTCGTCGAAGGTGCCGGCGACCGCGCGGCTGCCGAGCAGCGTCGAGGCGAAGCGGACGCCTTCCTCGTCGGCAAAGCCAGTCACCTCGATCGCGAACGGCAATCGGCGGCCGCGCCGGTTCAGGTCGGCGACACAGGAGATCGCGGTGATCAGGCCGAGCGGCCCGTCCCATTTGCCGGCATCGCGCACCGTGTCGTAATGCGAGCCCAGCATCAGACACGGCAGGCCGGGCGTTTCTCCCTCATAGCGGCCGCAGACATTACCGATCGCGTCGAGATGCGCGCTCATCCCGGCCTCACGCATCCAGGACAAAAGGAGATCGGCCGCCTTGCGGTGCTCGGGCGTCAGATAGATGCGCGCCAGATGCGAAGGCGCTTCCGATATCGCCGCAAGCTGGTCGATGCGGGCAACGATCTCCTCGCCAAGCAAGGTTGGTCTGGTCCCGGCTCCCGCCGCGTCTGTCTTGCTCATGCTTTTCCAGTGAAAGGCCGCTTCGATCCCCGCCTCGTCGGGATCGATACAAGTTCAATGCCAGCGCCTTGGCGCATGATCAACGCCCCAAATGGTGCTCACCGGCCTTGCATACAATTATCTGGTAACGCTCAATAATTAGGCTGACGCACCGTCGCTCAAAGTTTGAGCGGAATATAGCATCGAATAATACCCAAGTTATTTCAATAGATTGGTATTTCATGCCCGCCAGATAGGCTCTGGCACGAAGCTTGCGACATCCCGCCTGAGCTCCGCCGTTGGCGCGGACGCGAAACGACAGGCGGCCGGACCGCCCCAGGGGAGCAGGCAATGGATTTCAGCAGGATTTCACGACGACATTTATTGCAAGGCGGCGCCGCGCTGGCGCTGGGCGGCACGATCGGTGCCCGCGCGGCGCACGCGGCCGAGACCACCATCGGCTTCATCTATGTCGGGTCGCGCGACGACTACGGCTACAACCAGGCGCACGCGCAGGGCGCGGCGGCGCTCAAGAAACTGCCCGGCATCAAGGTGGTCGAGGAAGAGAAGGTGCCCGAGACCGATGCGGTCGAGAAGACTATGGAGTCCATGATCAATCTCGACGGCTCCACGCTGCTGTTCCCGACCTCGTTCGGATATTTCAATCCGCACATGATCAAGATAGCGAACAAATATCCGAAGATCCGCTTCGAGCATTGCGGCGGCCTGTGGACCGAGAAGGATCCGAAGAACGCCGGCAGCTATTTCGGCTATATCGACGAGGCGCAGTTCATCTCCGGCGTCGTTGCGGGCTACTCGACCAAGAGCGGCAAGCTCGGCTTCGTCGCGGCCAAGCCGATCCCCCAGGTGCTGCGCAACATCAACGCGTTCACGCTCGGCGCCAAGCTCGCCAATCCGAAGGCGACGACGCAGGTAATCTTCACCGGCGACTGGTCGATGCCGGTCAAGGAAGCCGAAGCCACCAACAGCCTGATCGACCAGGGCGTCGACGTGCTGACCTGCCATGTCGACGGTCCCAAGACCATGGTCGAAAACGCCGCGCGCCGCGGCGCATTCGTCTGCGGCTACCACGTCAACCAGTCCCCGCTCGCGCCAAAGGCCTATCTCACCGGCGCCGAATGGAACTGGGAAGCGCTCTATCCGAAATTCCTGAAGATGATCACGTCGGGCGAATCGATCCCGAACTTCTATCGCGGCGGCCTGAAGGAAGAGATCGTCAAATGCTCGCCCTATGGCGAAGCCGTCTCGGCCGAAGCGCGCAAGCATGCCGACGAGATGAAGGCAAAGCTCATCGCCGGCGAATACACCATCTTCAAGGGACCGATCCTCGACAACAAAGGCAAGACGGTGATCGCATCCGGCGTCGACCGCGGCCAGAAGGATCCCGAGCTCGAGAAGATGGATTATCTGATCGAAGGCGTGATCGGAGCGACTTCGTGACGACAGACACGGCTGACTCGGCCGAGGCAGTCGAGGCGGTCGGGGTCGCCCCGGCCGCCGATCCCGGTTTCCTGCAGCGCTACGGCGCCGCCATCGAGTACATCCTGATCCCGGGCGCCGCCCTGATCGGCGCGCTCGCGACCTTCGGCGCGTTCGTCGCGCTCTACGGCAAAAACCCGCTCGATCTCTATTTCTACATGTACCAGGGCGCGTTCGGCACCTGGTTTTCCTGGCAGAATACGCTGACCCGCGCCGCGCCGTTGATCCTCACCGCACTCTGCACGGCGCTGCCCGCGCAGCTCGGCATGGTGATCATTGGCGGCGAAGGCGCGCTGCTGATCGGCGCACTCACGGCGACCAGCACCGCGCTCGCGATGCAATGGGCGCCGCCGCTGGTGGTGCAGATCGCGATGGTCGTTGCCGGCGTGATCGGCGGCGGATTGTGGATCACGCTGTCAGGCGCGCTCCGACAATATCGCGGCGTGAACGAGACGATCTCGAGCCTCTTGCTGGTTTATATCGCGCTCGCGATCCTCAACCATCTCGTCGAAGGCGTGATGCGCGATCCCGCCAGTCTCAACAAGCCGTCGACGCGCGAGATCGGCGCCGCCAACATGATCGGTACCATCCCCGGCACCGACGTGCATTGGGGCCTGGTGTTCGGCCTGGTCAGCGCGATCGCTGCCTACATCCTGATCTATCACACCACCTTCGGCTTCGCCGCCCGCGTCGCCGGCGGCAATATCCGCGCGGCGAAGATCGTCGGCCTCGGCGTCGGCAAATTGATCATGACGATCTGCTTTCTCGCCGGCGCCTGCGCGGGCCTTGCTGGCATGATCGAGGTCGCGGCCGTCCAGGGCCGCACCAACGCCAATCTCGCCGCGGGTTACGGCTTCACCGGGATCCTGGTCGCCTTCCTCGCGCGGCAGAATCCGCTCGCAGTCATTCCGGTCGCGATCCTGCTCGGCGGCATCAGCGCCAGTGGCGGTCTGTTGCAGCGGCGGCTCGGATTGCCCGACGCGTCCGTGCTGGTGCTGCAGGGCATCATCTTCGTGTTCGTGCTGGCGAGCGACGCGCTGTACGGACGCATCGGCTTCCTGAAAGGAAAGTCCTGACATGGCTGACAGTTCGATCGGACTGTGGACCGTCCCGCTCGCCGTGCTCGGCGGCGCCATCCGCGTCTCGACGCCGTTCCTGTTCGTCAGCCTAGGGGAATGCATCACCGAACGCAGCGGCCGCATCAATCTCGGGCTCGAGGGCACACTGGTGATGGGCGCGATGAGCGCCTATGGCATCTCCTATCTCACCGGCTCGCCCTGGCTGGGCGTGCTCGCCGCCGGCTTCACCGGCGCGCTGCTCGGCGCACTCCATGCCGGCATCTGCTCATTGCCGCGCGTGAACGACGTGGCGGTCGGCATCGCGCTGATGCTGTTCGGCATCGGGCTCGCCTTCTTCCTCGGCAAGCCGCTAATCGAGCCGACCGCGCCGCGGCTGCCCGCGATCGATTTCGGCTGGTGGAGCGACATTCCGCAGGTGCGCGCCGCGCTGCGCATCAACGTGCTGTTCCTGATCGGGGTTGCGATCGCCCCCATCCTCTATTGGGCGTTCAAGACCACGCGCTGGGGCCTCCTGATCCGCACCGCCGGCGAAAGCTCGGATGCGGCGCGGGCGATGGGCCATTCCGTGCTGCTGATCCGGCTGCGCGCCACCATGGTCGGCGGCTTCCTCGCCGGGATCGGCGGATCGTTCCTGTCGCTGTTCTACCCCGGTAGCTGGAACGAGGGCCTTTCCTCGGGCCAGGGCATCACCGCGGTCGCGCTCGTGATCTTCGCGCGCTGGGATCCCCTGCTCTGCCTGTGGGCCTCCCTCGCCTTCGGCGGCGCCGCGGCGCTGGGACCGGCGCTGCAATCGGTCGGCGTCACCTCGGGCTATCACCTGTTCAATGCCGCGCCGTACATCCTGACGCTCGCGATCATGATCATCACCTGCTCGCCGAAGCGCACGCTGACCGGTGCGCCGGCCGAGCTTTCCATCACCCGATAACACGCACGAGGTCGCGAATGCCCGAGCGCTATATTAAGTCCGAGCCCTATGCCTGGCCTTACAATGGCGATCTGCGCCCGGAAAACACCGCGCTCATCATCATCGACATGCAGACCGACTTCTGCGGCGTCGGCGGCTATGTCGACAAGATGGGCTACGACCTGTCGCTGACGCGGGCGCCGATCGAACCGATCAAGCGCCTGCTCGCGGTGATGCGGAGCCAGGGCTATCACATCATCCACACCCGCGAGGGCCACCGCCCCGATCTCGCCGACCTTCCCGCCAACAAGCGCTGGCGCTCGCGCCAGATCGGCGCCGGCATCGGCGATCCCGGTCCCTGCGGCCGCATCCTGGTGCGCGGCGAGCCCGGCTGGGAGATCATCCCCGATCTC
The DNA here is from genome assembly GCF_055456055.1 of Bradyrhizobium sp. LeoB3. Taxonomy (NCBI): domain Bacteria; kingdom Pseudomonadati; phylum Pseudomonadota; class Alphaproteobacteria; order Hyphomicrobiales; family Nitrobacteraceae; genus Bradyrhizobium; species Bradyrhizobium sp. LeoB3. The sequence goes on along the minus strand of NZ_JBVBEF010000021.1, from coordinate 4,399 downwards.
AGCCCCCTGCCCAGTGAGCCGATCATCGACAAGCCCGGCAAGGGCTCGTTCTGCGCGACCGACCTGGAGCTGATGCTGCGCCTGCGCGGCATCGAGAACATCGTGCTGACCGGCATCACCACCGACGTGTGCGTCCACACCACGATGCGCGAGGCCAACGACCGCGGCTTCGAATGCGTGCTGATCGAGGATTGCTGCGGCGCGACCGACAAGGGCAATCACGACCATGCACTGAAGATGATCAAGATGCAGGGCGGCGTGTTCGGCGCGGTGGCGAAATCCGCCGACCTGATCGGAGCGATCTCGTGATCATCGGCGAGGCACCCCCGCCAAGTGGCGCTTTCGGCGTCGACGCCGTCGCCATGACGATGCGGTTCGGCGATTTCCTGGCGCTCGACAATGTCGAGCTGAAGGTGCGTCCCGGCTCTTTCCATGCGCTGCTCGGCGAGAACGGTGCCGGAAAGAGCACGCTGGTGAAGTGCATCATGGGCTATTACCACGCCACCCAAGGCGACATCCTGATCGGCGGGCGTGAGCAGAAGATCGGCAACCCGAAGGACGCGCACGCGTTCGGGCTCGGCATGGTCTACCAGCATTTCACGCTAGTGCCGGCGATGACGGTCGCGGAGAACCTGGTGCTGGCGCGCGACGACGTCCCGGCCGTGGTGGACTGGAGCAGAGAGAAGAAGGAGCTCGAAGCGTTCCTGGCACGGATGCCATTCAAGGTGCCGCTCAACGCCAAGGTCTCCGACATCTCGGCCGGCGAGCGGCAGAAGTGCGAGATCCTCAAGCAGCTTTACCTGAAGCGGCGCTTCCTGATCCTGGACGAACCGACCTCGGTGCTGACGCCGGGCGAGGCCGACGAGGTCTTGGGCATGTTGCGCGCCATGGTCGTGGCCGGGGAATTGACCATCCTGATGATCACGCACAAGTTCCGCGAGGTGATGGCCTTTGCCGACGAGGTGACCATCCTGCGCCGCGGGAAGCTCGCCGGCCAGGGCCGCGTCGCCGAACTCACGCCGGATGACATGGCGCGCACGATGATCGGCGCCGAGCAATTGACCGTGCAGCCAGCCCGCGTCGGCGAAGTCGGCGAGGCGCGGCTCGAGCTCGACAGGCTCACCGCGCTCGACGATGCCGGCGCGGCCGCTGTCCGCAACGTCTCGCTCACGGTCCGTGGCGGCGAGATCGTGGGCATCGCCGGCGTCTCCGGCAACGGCCAGCGCCAGCTCGTCGAAGTCCTCGCCGGCCAGCGCGACGCCGAGAGCGGTGACATCCGCATCCGCGGCGAGCGCTATTCGGCGACGCGCGAGGAGATGCGCCGGCACAAGATGTCGCTCTTGCCGGAAGAGCCGCTCAAGAACGCCTGTGTCGGTGGCATGAGCGTGGCCGACAACATCGCCCTCCGCGAATTCGACCGCGCGCCGTTCGCCAAGGGCGGCTGGTGGCTGAGCGGCGCGGCGTTTCGCAGGAACGCCGAACGCAAGATCGGCCTCTACAAGATCAAGACCCGCACGCCGGACACGCCGATCGCCGCGCTCTCGGGCGGCAACGTGCAGCGCGCGGTGCTGGCGCGCGAGCTTGGCGGCGAGGTCGAGGTGCTGATCGCGGCCAATCCCTGCTTCGGGCTCGATTTCGCCGCGGTGGCGCAGATCCACGCCGAGATCATGGCTGCGCGCAACCGCGGTGCTGCTGTGCTTCTCGTCAGCGAAGACCTTGACGAACTGCTCGAACTTTCCGACCGTCTGGTCGTGATGTTCCACGGTGAGTTCGTCCACGAGGCCCGCGCCAGCGAAGCCGATCTCACCGAGATCGGGCGGCACATGGCAGGACATTGATGACGGACATTTCCGCGCTCACCCAGGACGAGGCCGACCTGCATTTCCTGCGACGGTCCTTCGAGGTCGCCCGCCGCTCCGTCACCCACGGCAACCATCCGTTCGGCTCGGTGCTGGTCGATCGCGACCGCTCCGTGCTGATGGAGATGGAGAACGGCTATATGCCATCCCGTGACGGCACCGCGCATGCAGAGCGCTTGCTCTCGACCAAGGCCTGCACGAGCTTGCCGCCTGAGGTCCTCAAGCACGCCACGCTCTATTCGTCCGCGGAGCCCTGCGCGATGTGCTCCGGCGCGATCTACTGGGCCGGCATCGGCCGCCTGGTCTATGCGTTAAGCGAACATCGCCTGCGCGAGATCACCGGCAACCATCCGGAGAACCCGACGCTCGACCTGCCCTGCCGTGAAGTGTTCCGCACCGGGCAGCGACCGACCGAGGTCGTGGGGCCGCTGATCGAGGATGAGGCTGCCGAGCTCCACGCCGGCCTCTGGCAGAAATAGCGCGAAGAACTGTCGCCTCTGACCTGGGCTGCGTCCCGTCAACACGCGCCTGAGAAAAAAATGGCGCCGCGGGTTCATCGCGGCGCCCAGTTCACCTGGAGAACGGGTAGGTGGTTAGAACTTCACGGTGATACCGCCATAGACAGTCGATTCGGTGCAGCTATTGGTGCTGACCGTCACGCCGGCTGCGTTAGTGAGGGTGCAGACGCCGGGAGCAGCGTTGTGGTCGAGGCCGAACTTGTTCTGCCAGTAGCGGTAGGCAACCCAGAGATCGACGAAGTGGGTGTACTTCGGTCCCCAGACCGCCTTGCTGGCGTCGAAGGTCAGACGGATCGGCTCGCTGTTGAACTCAACGGCGGTACCGGTGCTGAACGGACCGGTGCCGAAGCCAACCAGCGGATTGTTCTGGTCACCCTTCTTGCCGTACCAGGCAGCGCGGCCGCTGATCGACCAGAACTGCATGTTCTCCGGCAGGAAGCCGAGGTCCATATAGTAGTTGGTTTCGACCGCCCAGGTCGGATTGAAGCTGGTGTTGCCGTCCGGAAGACAGGTGGCGCCGGGGGCCGGATACGGAATGCCGGGACCGAACAATCCGCACTGGTTGAAGGCGTTGTGGTTGGAAAACTCCCAGGACGCCAACGGCGACACGTTGAAATAGCCCTTATAAGGCAGCGCGAATTCGAACTGCAGACCGGCGACGACCTGTCGCTTGGCCGGGGCGAGGAAGTTGTTCTCGCTGTTGGCGTCCATACCGACTTCGAAGGAGACGTTGGTGAGCGGTCCGACGTTGAAGGCCTTGGTGTTGAAGATCTGGTTGAAGCCGAAGGTCGAGCGGAACAGACCGTAGATTTCGGTGGCGCCGGCGCAATTGCCGGGCGCGCCAGTGATCAGCACGCCGGCATTGGAGCACGGCGAGGCCGGATCGTTTTGACCCGACTTGAACATCGAGATCGTGAAGAAGTTGGTGCCGTAGGTCCAGATGTCGAAATGGGTGAACGAATAGACCTGCTTGGCGGTCGTGCCATTGATCGAACCGTCCGGCCGAATCGAGAATACACCGGGATCGGTGCCCTTGGGCATCCAGGAGAAGGTTACGCGGTTATCGACCAGCAGAAAGAACGGCAATTCAGGCGCGGGCTTCGGCGCTTTGACTGCCAAGTCGGCCGCACTGGCGAAGCCGGCGGGCGCAAGGGTGGCCAGTGACAGTGCCGCGGCTACCAGAGTTCGGCGAAGACTGAACATATTTGTATGTACCCCCAAAGTTGACGTGCGAAAGTTCGAGGCCCTTCGCAACGACCCTTGCGCCGTTCCCCCGAAGTGAGAAGCCTCAAGTTTTTCCACTGCGTGCTGCAAGTTTCGGCACGTAACGACTGCAACGTCAGTGTTTTAAGGAGTGGCCAGCGGCGAGGCGAAAACCCGCAAGCAACCTCCGCGCGTGGCGCGCATTTTCCGCTTTTGCCTATTTCTATTGGCTTTCTGCGACGTTTGAGCGCAGCGCCTTGCGATGCTGCACGATCACCACGCGTCATCGTACACAGTCGAAACTTCGCTGCTCAACTTTTTGTCAGCACTGCTTAGACGGACTCGAATTGTCTCGACCGTCGTAAATATGCAACAGGCGATGGAATGCAGTCGTTGCGAAGCCGAAGTGGCTCGCATCGTTCTCAGTGTCGTCCCCGCGAAACGCGGGGCCCATAACCACAGGGAGGTGTTGTGGCAAGAGCAAGCAGTTGTAGCGGAGCACACAACAAGGCCTGTGGTCATGTGTCCCGGGACGACGGGGATAGATCTGATTCAAATTTCAAACAGCGGCCGCGTAGGATGGGTAGAGCGAACCGAAACCTGTCGCGATGGAGCAAGCGGCACCAATGATGGGTTTCGCTTCGCTCTACCCATCCTACGTTGGATTCAAACGGCGGATGTGAGTCCGCATTCTCGCGGCGCGTTACGCCCGAGCTTTGCGTCTTGTTCCACCCTCCTCGAGATCAGAGGGCGCAGGGAAAGCCGGGTGCTGGTTGCACCCGTGGGTCCCGTGCAACAAAAAGCACGGGGGTAGGACCA
>NZ_JBVBEF010000020.1:0-97604 GCF_055456055.1 Bradyrhizobium sp. LeoB3 | reverse complement strand
AGGTTCTGGCTGGCTGGTTACCCGCCTCGATACGCCGCCCTTCTCAGGCCGTCATCACCCAGATTCCGCCATAGCTCGCGCCCGCACGACCGTGTCAGATACTACGCGGCGTTCGTCACCGATCCCGACGGCAACCGCATCGAGGCGGTGACGTTTCCGAGCGAGTGAGCCTCTTCGTTGGAGCATGATCTCCGCGCAAACGCTTCGCGTTTGTCGCGAGGGAAAACCGGTTTCCACTTTTCCGGATCATGCTCTTACAGTCGCCGCGCCACGTCCGGCGCGAGTTCCTTGCCGGCCTCGGGCGCGCGCGCGGCAGCGGCGCGCAGGCGCGGCACGATGTCCTCGACGCGGTCGGCCGTCAGCACCTCGAGCGGCAGCGTCGGGCGGATGAAGGCCGTCGAGCGCATATGATCGAGCAGCGCGAGCAGCGGCTCCCAGAAGCCGTCGATATTGGCGAGCAGCACCGGCTTGGTGTGCCGGCCGAGCTGCTGCCAGGTGAGCTGCTCGACCAGCTCTTCCAGCGTGCCGATGCCGCCGGGCAGCGCCACGAAGGCGTCCGAGCGCTCGAACATCAGCCGCTTGCGCTCGTGCATGTCGGGTGTGACGATCATCTCCTGGACGCGGGTGAGCGCGTTCTCGCGGGCGCGGAGAAAATCCGGGATGATGCCGGTGACCTTGCCACCATGGTCGAGCGTGGAGGTCGCGACCGCGCCCATCAGTCCGATCGAGCCGCCGCCATAGACGAGGCGGATATCACTCTCGGCAAAGATCCTTCCGAGCGCGTTGGCTGCTTCGACAAAGCTGGGGCTGGTGCCGGGGCCGGAGCCACAATAGACGCAGACGGTTTTGATCTGGTTCATAGGTCTGATTTGGTTCATCCGCTCATGTGGCACTGCAACGAAAAAAACGTCAAGCCCGGCATTTCACGTGTCGTGGCGTAAAAGTGGCGTAAATCGCTGAAAATCGTGAAAGATCCACTCCATGAGGGTTTCCGCGAGGTCAAAATCCCCTATATGACGGGCACAATGCGGATCCATGCAAATCACATGACAGCGAACCGGCGCGCCGTCCTGACGTCGGCGATGGCTTAATGTCGTCCCAACCCCAACTGCGCCTGAACGATATGTCATCTGCCGACGCAAACAGAGCCGAGAAGGCCACCCTGGTCGGTACGCTCGCGCATCTGTGGCCCTATATCTGGCCTGGCGACCGCACTGATCTGAAGATGCGCGTCTTGTGGTCGATGGTGCTTCTGCTCCTCGCCAAGCTCGCGACGCTGTCAGTGGCCTTCACCTTCAAATGGGCGATCGACGCGCTGAACGGCACGCCCAGCGCGCCGCTGCAATCGTCGAACTGGACGATTTGGCTGATCGCTTCGCCGCTCCTGTTGACGGCTGGGTACGGCGCGGTGCGTGTCCTGATGGCGGTGCTGACGCAATGGCGCGACGGCATCTTTGCGCGCGTCGCCATGCATGCGGTGCGGCGGCTTGCCTATCTCACCTTCGTGCACATGCACGAATTGTCGCTGCGCTTTCACCTGGAACGCAAGACCGGCGGACTGACGCGCATCCTCGAACGCGGCCGCACCGGCATCGAGACCATCGTGCGGATGGTGATCCTGCAGTTGATCCCGACGGTGGTCGAGGTTGCGCTATTGACGGCCGTGCTGCTTTGGCAGTTCGATTGGCGCTATGTCGGCGTCGTCGTGATCACTGTCGCGGCGTTCATGTACTACACCTATGTCGCGACCGAGTGGCGGATCGAGATCCGCCGCAAGATGAACGACTCCGACACCGAAGCGAACACCAAGGCGATCGACTCGCTCCTCAACTACGAGACCGTGAAATATTTCGGCGCCGAGGCGCGCGAGGCCGAGCGCTACGACCGCTCGATGGAGCGCTATGAGCACGCCAGCATCAAGACCTATACGTCGCTGGCGATCCTCAACACCGGCCAGGCGATCATCTTCACCGCCGGCCTGACGGCGATCATGCTGCTGTGCGCGATCGGCATCCGCAATGGCAGCAACACGGTGGGTGATTTCGTGCTGGTCAACGCCATGATGATCCAGCTCTACCAACCGCTCAATTTCATGGGCATGGTCTATCGCGAGATCAAGCAGGCGATCATCGACATCGAGAAGATGTTCGGCGTGCTTGCGCGCAAGGCGGAGATCAAGGACGCAGCCGATGCCAAGCCGCTCGTGGTGACGGCGGGCAGCGTGCGGTTCGAGGACGTGCGGTTCGCCTACGAGCCTGATCGCCCGATCCTGAAAGGCCTCTCCTTCGAGGTGCCGGCCGGCAAGACGGTCGCGATCGTCGGTCCCTCGGGCGCCGGCAAGTCCACGATCTCGCGGCTGTTGTTCCGTCTCTACGACGTCTCCAGCGGCAGCATCCTGATCGACGGCCAGGACATCCGCAACGTCACGCAAAATTCGCTCCGCGCCTCGATCGGCATGGTGCCGCAGGACACCGTGCTGTTCAACGACACCATCCGCTACAACATCCGCTATGGCCGCTGGGATGCCGACGATGCCGAGGTGGAAGAGGCGGCGAAGCTCGCGCAGATCGATACGTTCATCCGGATGTCGCCAAAGGGCTACGAGACCCAGGTCGGCGAGCGCGGCCTGAAGCTGTCGGGCGGCGAGAAGCAGCGGGTGGCGATCGCCCGCACGGTACTGAAGGCGCCGCCGATCCTGGTGCTGGACGAGGCGACGTCCGCGCTCGATAGCCACACCGAGCATGAGATCCAGGCTGCGCTCGAGCGGGTCTCGCGCAACCGCACCTCGCTGGTGATCGCGCACCGGCTCTCGACCATCGTCGGCGCCGACGAGATCATCGTCATCGACCAGGGCCGCATCGCCGAGCGCGGAACCCACCCCCGGCTTTTGGAGCAGGGCGGGCTTTATGCCAGTATGTGGAACCGGCAGCGCGAGGCCGAGGAGGCGCGGGAGAAGCTGGCGATGGTCGACGACGGAAGCGAGGCGCCGAACCGCGAGCCGCCGCCGGTCGACGAACCCGAGCCTGATCCCGTCGAGAAGCCCTTGCCGACGGCCGCCGAATAGGCTCCATCTCCGTCGCGAGCCTGATCCGATTAGACGGAATCAGATCAGGCTCTCATCTCTTTGTTTGAGCATGATCTTTTCGGAAAACCGGTTTCCACTTTTCCGGATCATGCTCTAGGACCGGAAAACCGAGTGAGATTCGATGTCGATCGCCAATTCCATCCGCGCGCAGATTCCGCCCATTCATCCTGAGGGCTATCCGTTCATCGGCGGCTTCGCGCTGGCGAGCCTGATCCTGTTCTGGATCTGGACGCCGCTGGGCTGGATCGGGACCGTGCTGACGGTCTGGTGCGCGCTGTTCTTCCGCGATCCGGTGCGGGTGACGCCGGTGCGGGACGGGCTGGTGGTGGCGCCCGCCGACGGGCGCGTCTCGATGATCACCCAAGCCCTGCCGCCGGCCGAACTGGGGCTAGGCGACCGGCCGCTGACGCGGGTCTCGATCTTCATGAGCGTGTTCAACTGTCACGTGAACCGCAGTCCGGTTGCGGGGCGCATCGACCGGATCGCCTACCGGCCGGGCGTCTTCATCAATGCGGAGCTCGACAAGGCCAGCGAGGACAATGAGCGCAACTCGCTCGTGATCTCGACGCCCAACGGCCGCATCGGCGTGGTCCAGATCGCAGGCCTGGTGGCGCGGCGCATCGTCTCCTTCGTACGCGAAGGCCAGTCAATCGGCGCCGGCGAACGGTTCGGCCTGATCCGGTTCGGCTCGCGGCTCGATGTCTACCTGCCCGAAGGCACCAAGCCGCTGGTATCCGAGGGCCAGACGGCGATCGCGGGCGAGACCGTTCTGGCCGATTTCCGCACCCCCGAGCCGGGGTGGACGTACCGGGCCGATTAACCATCGGCACCGCCAATTGCGGCGCCTTGCCGCTGCAATGGCGGAGGGCGCCGGCGCTTGCTATATAATCGCGAGCCATGATGCCGATCGATTCCAAATACCCGGAACTGCGCCGCCGGCGGTTTCGCCAGATTCCGGTCCGGTTGCTGGTGCCCAATGTCATCACGCTGCTCGCGATCTGTGCCGGCCTGACCGCGATCCGCCTGTCGACCGAAGGGCGGATGGAGCTCGCGGTCGCGGCGATCGTGTTCGCTGCAGCGCTTGACGGCATCGACGGGCGCATCGCGCGCCTGATCAAGGGCCAGTCGAAATTCGGCGCCGAGCTCGACAGCCTCGCGGATTTCGTCAATTTCGGCGTGGCGCCTGGTCTGATCCTCTATTTCTGGCAACTGCACGAATTGGGCAATGGCGGCTGGATTGCGGCCATGGTGTTCGCGATCAGCGGCGGGCTGCGGCTCGCCCGCTTCAACGCCTCGATCGACGATCCAAACAAGCCGGCATTCGCGGCGAATTATTTCACCGGCGTGCCGGCGCCAGCTGGCGCCATCACGGTGTTGCTGCCGGTCTATTTGGGCTTCCTGGGCATCACTACGCCGCCGACGATGCTGACGGCCTTCTACACGCTCCTGATCGCGTTCCTGATGGTGTCGCGCCTGCCGGTGTTTTCCGGCAAGACAATGCGCATGCGGGTGCCGCCGGAAATGCTGCTGCCGGTGTTCGTGTCGGTGGTGTTCTTCATCGCGCTATTGGTCAGCTATCCCTGGCACATCCTCTCCGCGGGCTCGGTGCTATATCTAATCAGCCTGCCATGGGGCTGGAAAACCTATCGCGACCACGCGCGCGCCGCGGAGGCGCAGGCCGCTGTGCCGGCCGAGGCCTCGACGTCGCCAACTCCCTCGCCGAGCTATCCGGGCGTCACTGACACCGACCACGACGATCGTCCGGCGCGGCTTAATTGAATAATGCTCGACCTTCATCCTGAGGAGCTTGCGTAGCAAGCGTCTCGAAGGATGAGGCCACAGACGGAGCCTCATGGTTCGAGACGGCGCGAAGACGCGCCTCCTCACCATGAGGGGCGGCAGTTGGCTTTCCCCCAAATATCAGCCATGAGCGGAAGCTTGGTTGGGTTCACGGCCGATCTCGGCTATAGGCATGGGCCAAGATCGTCTCGTCAAGAAGCGTCCATTTGCCAGGAGAAACGCCGTGAATAAAGCCGTCACTGCCCCGCTGCCCGCGTCCGTCCTCGAAGCCTTGGCGCGCTATGACACGCCGACGATCTGCAATGCGATGGAGATCGTCGCCCCGGAACGGCGGTTGATCGGCTACACCACCAAGCCGTTGGTCTGCCCGTTCCCGGACCTGCCGCCGATTGTCGGCTATGCCCGCACCGTGACGATCCGCTCCGTGCTGCAATCCGGTCTGCCGGCGGCCGAGCAGGCCAAGCGCCGCATCGAATATTACGAATATGTCGGCACCGGCTTTGGTCCGCGCATCGCCGTGATCCAGGATATCGATGGCGCCGATGTCGGCTATGGTGCGTTCTGGGGCGAGGTGCAGAGCAATGTGCACAAGGCGCTCGGCTGTCTCGGTGTGATCACTGACGGCTCGATCCGTGACATCCCGCAATGGGCGCCGGGCTTCCAGGCGCTCGCCGGATCGATCGGCCCGTCGCACGCCTGGGTGCATGCCGAGAGCTTCGGCGGCGAGGTGCGGGTTGCCGGCATGACCGTGCGCTCCGACGATCTTATCCATGCCGACAGCCATGGTGCGATCGTGATCCCGAACGATGTCGCCGCCAAGCTGCCGGATGCGGCCGAACTCTGCGCGCGTCGCGAGACGCCGATCCTGGAGATCGCGCGCAGCCCGGACTTCTCGCTCGAGAAGCTGAAGGAAGCACTGAAGCGCTCGGCCGAGATCCACTAACTCCAATAGGTCGCGGCTCAGAGCGCCGCGACCTTGGCGACGTCGTGGGCGCCGCGAATGACCATGTCAATGGCGACATAGAGGATGACGGCGAGGCCGACATAGGCGATCCAGCGATGCTTCTGCAGCAGCCGCGCGATGAAGGTCGCGGCTGCGCCCATCAATGCGATGGAGAGGATCAGGCCGAAAATCAGCACGCTCGGGTGCTCGCGGGCCGCTCCCGCGACAGCCAGGACGTTGTCGAGCGACATCGAGACGTCGGCGACGATGATCTGCGTCGTGGCCTGGAAGAGCGTCTTCCGGGGCGCCCCGTCTGCAGACGCGCCACCGAGCTCTGCGTCGGCTTCCTCTTTCGCCGTGGCGCGCAGCTCGCGCCACATTTTCCAGCACACCCACAACAGCAGGATTCCGCCGGCAAGCAAGAGGCCGACGATCTGCATGATCTGCGTTGCCACGACGGCAAACATGATGCGCAGCACGGTCGCTGCCAGAATGCCGATCAGGATCGCCTTGCTGCGTTGCTTCTCGGGCAGGCCGGCTGCGGCAAGGCCGATCACGACGGCATTGTCGCCGGCGAGCACCAGGTCGATCAGGACGACCTGCAACAGCGCGGTGAGAAATTCAAAGCCAAGAAATTCGGACACGGGTCATGCTCCCCTTCTGGTCTGGAGAGTGACCCGGATGAGATACCGGCTTGATGGCGACGCACATCGGTGAGGGATTCACCGATACGTCCCGCGATCAATGCCGCAGATCAAAGCAGGGCCACTCCAACTTAACTCCAGTCCGACATCGCAGCCTGTCGGCTGCCAGAGGGGCCCGGCCTGGTACGCTTTAGATCATGATCCGATGAGACGGATCATGATCTCATCTCTTTGAGTTGGAGCATGATCTCTTCGGAAAACCGGTTTCCACTTTTCCGGATCATGCTCTAGTTACGGTCGCGAATTCGCACGCGCGACGGCTTCTTCCTCGAAGAACAGCGCCGCCTGGTCCGGTTCGCCAAAGATTGCCGCTGCACACCCCATGAAGGTGAATGCACCGGCAAAATCCCACCACGTGACTTTCCCTGAGTTCTCCTGAGCCCTGATCAGGCGCGCCAGGATGGCGGCCACTGCGGCCTCCGCGAACAGCAGGATGCTGAACGCAGGCAGCACGAGCTCGGGTTCGAGCACGCGGATCATCAGGATGGCAGGGAACACGGTCAGGGCGCCGAACAGTGCGAACAGACCGACAGGCTCCAGCGACGGAGCATTTTCGCATGATCCAGTTTGAACTGGAGGCCAACATCGGTTCCCTTTGAATGAACGAACGCCCAATAGCAGCCGCGCAGCATCTGCTGACGAGCCAGCTATTGGCGGCAACCAATAGCAAAACACTCTTGCCCGCGGGAGGTTTCTGACCCGTGGCGCAGCGCCGCAGACGGGTGTAGTTGTCCTTCGACCGCCGTGTGGAACCCGCGCGGGCAGAGACCGGAGGTGTGCGATGGAAATGCGTGACAAAACCGTGTTCATCACCGGCTCAACCGACGGTGTCGGCCGCTACGTTGCGAAGAGGCTCGCCATCGGCGGCACCAGCGTGCTGGTCCACGGGCGCGACAAAGCGCGCGGGGCATCGCTGATCGAAGAGATCAGGCGGGCAGGAGGCCGCGAGCCCATTTTCTATCAGGCCGACCTGTCCTCGCTTGCCGAGACGCGAACGCTCGGCGAGGCCGTGCTCGCGAACCACAAGCGGCTCGACGTCTTCATCAGCAATGCCGGGATCGGCTCGCAGAACGAGGGACCGGCGCGGCAGACCAGCAGGGACGGCTATGAGCTGCGCTTTGCCGTGAACTACCTTGCGGGTTTCCTGCTCGCGCGTCTGTTGCTGCCGCTGTTGAAGGCGAGCGCGCCGTCGCGGATCGTCAATGTCGCTTCGCTCGGCCAGCATCCGATCGACTTCGACGACGTGATGATCACGAAGAACTACAGCGGCTCGCGCGCGTATGCCCAGAGCAAGCTTGCGCAGATCATGTTCACGATCGATCTCGCAGAAGAGCTGAAAGCCTCGGGCGTCACCGCAAATTCGCTGCACCCGGCAACCTATATGAACACCACGATGGTGCGCGCCGGCGGCATCACCCCGATCTCGACCGTCGAGCAGGGCGGCGAAGCGATCCTGCATCTGGTGTCGGGCGATGATGTCGCCGATGAGAGCGGGCTGTTCTTCAACGGCATGAACGAGGCCAGGGCCAATCCGCAGGCCTATGAGGCGTCGGCGCGGAGACGGCTGCGCGCGCTCAGTCTCGAACTCACGGGGCTCGATAGCGGTCACTGAGCGGCGCCGGCGATTATGGTTAGCGAAAGATTGAGACCAGCGCTGCGCTCAGGCCTGATCCGGCCACTCGGGATTTTACGGGTTCCTCTTCGGCTTAACCTTTACGGGTCTTTAATGGCGGCCACGTAGGGTTTTCCGGCGCGGTCCGCGGTTGGGTCGTGCACCGTCCAGGACAGGCGGTGTGTAGCGTACGCGTTGGAGTCTCCCATGGATATTATGACGGGCGTCGGGCTCGTGATGGGCATCATCGTGATCTCAGCGATGATGCTGATGGGCGGCGACCTACACATGTTCATTTCCGAACATGCGATGATCATCATTTTCGGCGGATCGATCGCGGCCACGATGATCCGCTTTCCATTGGCCGCGATCCTGCATGGCCTGCCGCTGGGCGCCAAATTCGCCTTCACCATGAGCCGGCTTTCGGCGCGCGATCTCGTCGACGAGCTGGCCCGGATTGCCGAGATCGCCCGCAAGCAAGGGCCGGTGGGCCTTGAAAAGGTCGAGACCAACGAGCCCTTCCTGGCCAAGGGAATCCGCTACGTCGCCGACGGCTACGACCTCGAATTCATCCGCGACAATCTCGAACGCGACCGCGACAATTTCCTGATGCATCTCGACGAGGGCAGCAAGATCTACCGCGCGATCGGCGACTGCGCGCCGGCCTTCGGCATGATCGGCACGCTGATCGGCATGGTGCAGATGTTCGCCAACATGACCGATCCCTCCAAGCTCGGCCCGTTCATGGCGACCGCGCTGCTGGCCACGCTTTACGGCGCGCTGGTTGCGAACCTGTTCTGCCTGCCGATCGCCGACAAGCTGCACGGCAAGCTCCTCGACGAGGAGACCAATCGCACCCTGATCATCGACGGCATCCTGATGATCCGCGATTCGAAGAGCCCGGCTTTGGTCCGCGAAATGCTGCTCGCCTATCTGCCGGAAAAGCACCGCGAAGGAGAGGGCGAGCCGGTGCCGGCCTGACCTTCGGCCTGGCAGCGGTCTGGAGCTTCACCCGATGGCCAAGAAAAAGCGCGGCGACGCACATACCGGAGGTCACGGCTGGTTCGTGACCTTCGCCGACCTGATGGGGCTGATGATGAGCTTCTTCGTGATGCTCGTCGCCTTCTCCAGCATGGACAACAACAAGCTGAAGATCGTCGCAGGCTCGATGCGCGACGCCTTCGGCTCGCAGACCAATGTGCGCTATTCCGGTATCATCGAATCCGACGGCCTGCCGACGCGGCCGAAGTTGAAGAATGTCGAGCATATCTCTCCGGAGGAGACGTCGGACAAGCCGACGCCCGACGAAAAGGAGCGCAACCAGGAGAACGGCGCCAAGCTGCACACCGACCGCGCCTTCGCGCTCGCGTCCGCTTCGCTGCGGCAGGCGCTGCAGGACATGCCGGAATTGACCGAAATGTCCAAGCACATCATGTTCGAGGAAACCAAGGAGGGCCTCAACCTCGAGATCATCGACCAGGACGGCCGCTCGATGTTCGCCGACGGCTCCAAGGTACCTTACGACCGGACACGGCGGCTGATCCAGAAGCTCGCCGGGCCGCTTAAGGCAACGCCCCTGCGCGTATCCATCGTCGGCCACACCGCCGCCGGTTTCGTGCCGGCGCGCAGCGACTACGGAGCGTTCGACCTGTCGGCGGACCGCGCCAACGCGGTGCGCCAGATCCTGGAGCGCGAAGGGCTGCCCCCCTCGCACATCTTCGCTGTCTCGGGCAAGGCCGACAGCCAGCCGTTGTTTCCGGACGATCCTTCGCTCGCGGCAAACCGTCGCGTCACCATCACCTTGATGCGTGAGGATCCGCCGCTGCCGCCCGGCTTGAAGCCGTAATCCGCCGAATTTACTATCGGCCGCCTGTCCAGCCCGAGACCGTTACGCGCTTGTCGCGGCCGCCGCAACCGTTGACAGGGAACGCGGAAGCGTGGATAGCGGCGCCGGATCAAACTAGCAGATGGGGCGTTCCTCCCGCCATGGCTGTCAGCGTCTCATCCAGCGAGGTCCAAGAAGGGCCGGTCACGTCCAACTTCTGGGCCTTGACGCTCGGCAGTATCGGCGTGGTGTTCGGCGATATCGGTACCTCGCCGCTCTATGCGTTCCGCGAGGCAGTCGCCGGCGCGACGCATGGACAGCCGGTATCCCGAATCATCGTCCTGGGTGTGCTGTCGCTGATCCTGTGGGCGCTCTTCATTGTCGTCACGTCGAAATACGTGCTGCTGCTTCTGCGCGCCGACAACAACGGCGAGGGTGGCACGCTCTCGCTGATGGCCCTGGGGCAGCGCGCGCTGGGGCGGAGAAGCTGGCTGTTGCTAGCGCTCGGCGTGGTCGGCGCCTCGATGTTCATCGGCGATTCCATGATCACGCCGGCGATTTCCGTGCTGTCGGCGGTCGAAGGCCTCAAGCTCGCGACGCCCGCACTCCAACATTACGTAGTGCCCGTCACGATCGTCATCCTGGTCGTCTTGTTCTCGGTCCAGCGCATCGGCACCGGGCGGGTAGCCTCCGCCTTCGGGCCGGTGATGGTGGTCTGGTTCGCCACGCTCGCCGTGATGGGGCTGGTCCACATCAAGGATGACCCATCTGTACTGGCGGCGATCAATCCCTATTACGCGCTCCAGTTCCTGCTCACGCATGGCACCATCGGGCTGGTGACGCTGGGAGCGGTGTTCCTGGCCGTCACCGGCGGCGAGGCGCTTTATGCCGATCTCGGCCATTTCGGCCGCAAGCCGATCCAGTCCGGCTGGCTGTTCTTCGTGCTGCCGTCGCTTCTGCTCAATTATTTTGGGCAGGGGGCGCTGGTGCTCTCCGATCCATCCGCGATCGAGAATTCGTTCTATCGGATGGTTCCCGACTTCCTGCTGCTGCCGTTGGTGGTGCTTTCGACCGCGGCCACCGTGATCGCGAGCCAGGCCGTCATCACCGGCGCCTATTCGCTGGTCCGGCAGGCGGTGCAGCTCGGTCTGCTGCCGCGTTTCGAGGTCCGCTACACCTCGGAGTCCCATGCCGGGCAAATCTATCTGCCGCGCGTCAACCGCTTGCTGCTGGTCGGCGTCCTCTTGCTGGTGCTGATGTTCCACACCTCGAGCGGACTGGCATCGGCCTACGGCATCGCTGTTTCGACCACCATGGTCGCCGACGGCATCATGGGCTTTGTGGTGATCTGGAAATTGTGGAACTGGCGCGCAGCGACCGCGGCCGCGGTGATCGTGCCGTTCGTGGTGGTCGACATGACGTTCCTGAGCGCCAATCTCCTCAAACTGTTCGAGGGCGCCTGGGTGCCGCTTTTGTTCGGCGCAGCCATGGCGGCCATGATCTGGACCTGGCGGCGCGGGACGGCCATCCTGATCGCCAAGACCCGGCGCATCGAGGTGCCGCTTGACGACCTGATCAAGAGCCTGGAGAAGCGGCCGCCGCACATCGTCAAGGGCACCGCGGTTTTCCTCACCAGCGATCCCGGCTTCGTGCCGACCGCGCTGCTGCACAATCTCAAGCACAACAAGGTGCTGCACGAGCAGAATGTCATCCTGACCATCGAGACGGCGCAGACGCCGCGCGTTGATGTTTCCGAGCGCGTCTACATGGAACGCACCAGCGACAAGTTTTCCAAGGTGCGCCTCAGGTTCGGCTTCATGGAGTCGCCGAACGTTCCGAAAGCGCTGGTGATCGCCCGCAAGCTCGGCTGGCAGTTTGATATCATGGCGACGTCATTCTTCGTGTCGCGGCGGTCTCTCAAGCCCGCGGCGCAGTCGGGCATGCCGCTGTGGCAGGATCACTTGTTCATCGCCATGAGCCGCTCCGCCAACGACGCCACCGACTATTTTCAGATTCCGACGGGGCGGGTGGTTGAGGTCGGCACCCAGGTAACTATTTGACCGCCGCACGATTGTGGCTGGTTAAACGACCGAGCTATGTGTAAAATGCATGGCGGCAACCCATTTCTCGCCTAACCTATGCATTCGAGCGAGGATATAGGCCTGCCGCGCTGTTTCATTGTGCAGTGAACAATAGAGGCTCCCTCCCATGTCGTCCGAGAGTGCGGTCACCGCGGCGGAAACGCCCGCGGCAAGTGGACATGGAGAGGCGCATTCCACGGCAGGGTTCGGAGCGCTGACGCTCGGCAGCATCGGCGTCGTCTACGGAGACATCGGCACCAGCCCGCTCTATGCCCTGCGCGAAGCCGTTGTGGCGGCCAGCGAGCACAGTGGCGTCGCCACGACGCAGGCGGTGCTCGGCGTGCTCTCCCTGATCCTGTGGGCGCTGATTGTCGTCGTCACGCTCAAATATGTGGTGATCCTGCTGCGCGCCGATAACCATGGCGAGGGTGGAACGCTGGCGCTGATGGCGCTGGCCGAACGCGCCGTTACCAAGGGCGCCGGCGCGGTCGTGATGCTCGGCATCATCAGCGGGGCCTTGTTCTACGGCGACGCGGTGATCACGCCGGCGCTGTCGGTGCTGTCGGCGATCGAAGGCATCAAGCTCGTCACCGCGACCTTCGAACATTATGTCGTGCCGGTCACGGCGTTGATCCTGGTGGTGCTGTTTGCCGTGCAATCCCATGGCACAGCGCGGGTCGCCGCATTCTTCGGACCGATCATGTGCGTCTGGTTTGCAGTGCTGGCGATTGCAGCCGTGCCGCAGATCATCAAGCATCCCGAGGTCCTTCTGGCCTTTAATCCGCTGTATGCGGTCTCCTTCATGCTTCATCACGGTGTGATCGGGTTCGTCACCCTCGGCGCGGTGTTTCTCGCCGTCACCGGCGCGGAAGCGCTCTATGCCGATCTCGGTCACTTCGGCAAACGGCCGATCCAGTTCGCCTGGATGTTCATCGTCCTGCCGGCGCTGGTGCTGAATTATATGGGGCAGGCCGCGCTCGTCATCGTCGATCCCAAGGCGATCGAGAATCCGTTCTTCCTGATGTTCCCGGATTGGGCGCTGATCCCGATGGTCGTGCTTGCCACCGTCGCGACCGTCATTGCCAGCCAGGCCGTCATCACCGGCGCCTATTCGCTGACGCGCCAGGCGATCCAACTCGGCCTGCTGCCGCGTTTCGAGATTCGCCATACCTCGGAAGCCCATTCGGGGCAGATCTTTATTCCCCGCATCAACCGGATGCTGCTCATCGCGGTGCTGTTGCTGGTGCTGATGTTCCGCTCCTCCAGCGCGCTGGCCGCGGCCTATGGCATCGCGGTGACCGGCACCATGGTGGTCACGGGCATGATGGGCTTTGTCGTGGTGTGGAAGGTTTGGCGATGGTCGCCGATCGCCGCCGCCGCGCTGATCGCGCCCTTCCTGTTTCTCGACTTCACCTTCCTGACGGCAAACCTTCTGAAGGTGCTTGAGGGCGGCTGGGTGCCGCTGGCGCTCGGCGGCGCCGTGATGGCGCTGATGATCACGTGGCGGCGCGGCAGCCGGCTGTTGTTCGAGAAGTCGCGCAAGCTGGAATTCCCGCTCGCCGATCTGGTGGCGATGCTGGAGAAGCGGCCACCGCAGCGCGTCTCGGGCACGGCGGTGTTCCTGACCAGCGATCCCGCCAGCGCGCCGACCGCGCTGATGCATAGTCTAAAACACTACAAAGTGCTGCATGAGAAGAACGTCATTCTCACCATCGAGACCGCGCCGACGCCGCGGATCGACCCGTCCGAGCGGGTGCGAATGGAGCAGATCAGCCCGACTTTCTCCAAGGTGACGCTGCGCTTCGGCTTCATGGAATCGCCGAATGTGCCGAAGACGCTGGCGATCGCCCGCAAGCTCGGCTGGCAGTTCGACATCATGTCGACCTCGTTCTTCCTGTCGCGGCGCTCGCTCAAGCCCGCCGCGCATTCCGGCATGCCGCGTTGGCAGGACCATTTGTTCATCGCGCTCAGCCGCGCCTCCAACGACGCCACCGACTATTTCCAGATCCCGACCGGCCGCGTCGTCGAGGTCGGAACGCAGGTCACGATCTAGCTTTTTGCTGGTCCTAAGCTGTTTGCGGTGCTTGATTTTCCCCGCGCAAGAGGCGACTTTGCGCCCGAAACGGGGGCCGGCTGAGCCCAGGAACTGAGCCCAAGAATTGTCTGGAGAACGCGCGTGGCCGACCACAAGGTGCATGATCTAACGCCCCAGGAGGTGTCGAACGGGATAGCGGATGGACGCTATCTCCTGGTCGACGTCCGCGAGCCCAACGAGGTCGCCGCCGAGGCCTATCCGGATGGCGTCGTCGTGCCGCTGTCGACGTTTGATCCGGACGAGATTCCGGATCCGCAGGGCAAAGAGGTCGTGTTTGCCTGCCGCTCAGGCAAGCGCTCGGTGACGGCATCGCTCGCGGCGCAGGCGGCGGGGTTGCCTTGCGACAAGCATCTGGCAGGGGGCATGTTGGGTTGGAAGGCTGCGGGATTGCCGACCAAGACGGGCGGCTGACCTTTCCATGACTTCCATGAACAAGGTCTTCGCAGACCTTCCCGTCACCATCTTCGAAGCGATGTCGCAGCTCGCGCGCGACAATAATGCCATCAATCTCGGCCAGGGCTTTCCGGACGATCCCGGTCCGGAAGACATCCGCCGCGCGGCCGCGGACGCTTCCGTCAACGGCTACAACCAGTACCCGTCGATGATGGGCATCCCCGAGCTCAGGCAGGCGATCGCGACCCATTACGGCCGCTGGCACGGACTTGACCTCGATCCCATGACGGAAGTCATGGTGACCTCGGGCGGCACCGAGGCGCTGACATCATCGATCCTGGCCGTGGTCGAACCGGGCGATGAAGTGGTCGTCTTCCAGCCGGTGTACGATTCCTATCTACCGATCATCCGTCAGGCCGGAGGCATTCCGCGCCTGTTGCGGCTGGAGCCGCCGCACTGGCGCTTGAACGAGGAGATGCTGCGGAGCGTCTTCAATCACAAGACCAAGGCGGTGCTGTTCAACAATCCGCTCAATCCGTCCGCCGTGGTCTATCCGCGCGAGGACCTCGAACTGCTGGCGCGGTTCTGCCAGGAGTTCGACGTGGTCGCGATCTGCGACGAGGTCTGGGAGCACGTGATCTTCGATGGCCGCGAGCACATCCCGCTGATCACGCTGCCGGGCATGCGGGACCGCACCATCAAGGTCGGTAGCGCCGGCAAGATCTTTTCACTCACCGGCTGGAAGATCGGTTTTGTCTGCGCCGCGCCGCCGCTTCTGCGGGTTGCCGCCAAGGTGCATCAGTTCCTTACCTTCACCACCGCGCCCAACCTGCAGGCGGCGGTAGCCTATGGGCTCGGCAAGACGGATGCGTATTTTCACGACATGCGCAAGGATCTGGCGCGGAGCAGGGATAGGCTGACAAAGGGACTGGAGAGCCTCGGCTTTCCCGTCCTGAAATCGCAAGGTACCTATTTCCTCACCGTCGACCTGTCTCCGCTCGGGCTCAACGAGACCGACGAGGCGTTCTGCCGGCGCATCGTGACCGACTACAAGGTGGCGGCGATCCCCGTCTCGGCCTTCTACGAAAAGGACGCGGTGACCTCGGTCGTACGTTTTTGCTTTGCAAAGAAGGATGCAACCCTCGACACTGCGCTCGAGCGTCTGTCGGACGCGGTGCACCGTCGAAAGAGGTAGAGAGATGCACGGGCAGGGCCGTCATTCAATTTGTCTCGCCGCCCTGTTTGCCGCGGCTCTGCTCGTCTCCTCATCCGCCCGCGCCGAGGAACGCACGGTCAATTTCTACAATTGGTCGAACTATATGGCGCCGGGTGTGCTGGAGGACTTCACCAAGGAGACCGGCATCAGGGTGGTGTACGACACCTTCGACGCCAACGAGACGCTGGAAACGCGGCTGCTCGCGGGCAAGTCCGGCTACGACGTCGTGGTGCCGACCGGCTATTTCCTGCAGCGCCAGATCACCGCAAAGGTCTTCCTCAAGCTCGACAAATCGAAACTGCCGAATCTCGCCAATGCCTGGCCGGTGGTGACCAAAGAGCTCGCGACCTACGATCCCGGCAACAACTACGCCGCCAATTACATGTGGGGCACCACCGGCATCGGCTACAACGTCCAAATGACGCAGAAGATTCTCGGCCCCGACGCCAGAATCGATAGCTGGGACATGGTGTTCAAGCCGGAGAATCTCGCGAAGTTCAAGGATTGCGGCATCCATATGCTTGATTCCGCTGACGACATCCTGCCCGCGGCCTTGAACTATCTCGGCATTGATCCGAACTCCACCAAGCAAGCCGATCTCGAGAAGGCCGCTGACCTCGTCAGCAAGATCAGGCCTTATGTTCGCAAGTTTCATTCCTCGGAATATCTGAGCGCGCTCGCCTCCGGCGAGATCTGCTTCGTGGTGGGCTGGTCGGGCGACATCATGCAGGCGCGCAGCCGCGCGGTCGAAGCCAAGAACGGCATCGAAATCGGCTACGCCATCCCGAAAGAGGGCGCGCAGATGTTCTTCGACAATCTCGCGATTCCTTCGGACGCCAAGAACGTCGCCGAGGCCTATGAGCTGATCAACTACCTCTACCGGCCGGACGTCGCTGCGAAGAACTCGAACTTCCTGTCCTACGCCAACGGCAACCTGGCCAGCCAGAAGCTGATCGATCCGAAGATTCTCAACGACAAGAACATCTACCCGGACGAAGCGACCCAGAAGAAACTGTTCGTCATCACCGCGCGCGACCCGGCCACCCAGCGGATCATCAACCGGCTCTGGACAAGGGTGAAGACGGGGAAGTGAGGCTAAGCGTCATTCCGGGGCGCTGGGAAGCATCGAATCCGGAACCTCGAGATTCCGAGATCGCGCTGAATGCAGGATTCGAGTAAAGTCAGCTCGAACCACAAAAGGCTACGACGATGGAGCATCCTCGCATTTCTCTGTCTGCCGACGTCCTTGCAGGTAAGCCGGTTATCCGGGGCACCAGGCTTTCGGTAGAGTTTGTGATCGGCCTGCTGGTAAATGGATGGCTTGAGGCCGACATTCTCGCCAACTATCCAAATCTCACGCACGACGACTTTATCGCGTGCCTCGCCTATGCACGCGATGTGCTGAGCACCGAAAAGGTGTATCCGAGCGCGGCTTGATGCGTTTTCTTGCCAATGAAAATATTCCGGCGGCAGGGGTAGCTGCCCTCAGGGCAGCCGGAAATGATGTGATCTGGATCGGAACCGAGGCTCCGGACAGTTCCGATTGGAGTGGGCTGTTCGCGACAGTCGGGTACTGCTCACTTTCGACAAGGACTTTGGCGAACTGGCCAAGAATTCGGGACTGCCGCCGGCGAGCGGAATCATTTTGCTACGAATCCCAATGCCTCGGCCTCAAGAGGTTGGTCGCGTGTTGGCCGCGCTGATTATGTCGCGCAATGATTGGGCCGGCCATTTCTCGGTAGTGGAAGCAGGTCGCATCAGGATGCGGCCGTTGAGAGCCTAGCCGTTCAAGAACTGTGATGGATCTCACCGCCAGCGGCGGTGCAGCCAGAGCCACTGTTCCGGATATTCGCGCACCCAGCCTTCGATCACGTTGGTGACGGCCTGCATCGTGCCCTGAATATCGATCTGCCCGGACGCGTCGAACACGGGCTTCACTTCCTCCGACAGCTCGCCGCGGAAGCGGTTGTCGGACAGGCGGATGATGCGGGCGCCGTGGATCGGGCATTCCACTTGACGTCGGAGCCGCGCCAGCGTCGGGTTGGCCTTGGTCTTGCGGCCGAAGAAGGTAACCTCGACCCCGTTGGTCAGATATTGGTCGACGAGCATGGCGACGTGCTTGTTGTCTTGCAGCGCCTGCGCAAGCCGGAGCGGCGCGTCGCGGCCTGCGGGGATCAGCGTGCCCATCTTGATCGCGCGGATCTTCTCGATCGCACGGTCGGCGGCTTCGCTATTCGGCCGGCGGAACAAAATCGCGGTGTCGAGCCCGTGAGCAACCGCCGCCAGCGCCGGCAATTCCCAATTGCCGAGATGCGCGGCAAAGATCAGCGCCGGCTTGCCGTCGTCCCTGATCTGATCGAACAGCTCCATGGTCCGCGGCGACAATTCGATACGGCTGTTCTCGGGATGGTCGCGGTCGTAGTCCCAGATATGGTCGAGATGGGCGAATTCGGCGCCGATGCGGCCGAGATTGTCCCAGACACCGGCCAGGATCTTCTCGATCTCCTCAGGCGATTTTTCCGGAAACGCGGCCTTCAGATTCTCGCGACCGATCCGGTCCTCACGCAGCCTGCGACCGATGAAATGCGCGGCCCGCCCGAAGAAATCGGCAGTCTTGAACGGATCGAAGCAGCGCGTGGTGCGCAACAGAGCGATCGTCAGCGCGCCCACCGCCGCCTCGCCCACGGGCTTGACGGCGTCGCGAAGGCGCGCGCGGGCACGAAGGAGCTGGAGGCGGTTCATCGCGACAAGCGGCGCAGCGTTTGGTTGAGCATGATCTCTTCGGAAAACCGGAGATCAGTTCTTCCGATCATGCTCTAGGCCGGCTCGCGCGTCAGGATCAATGAGGCGTTCTGCCCGCCAAAGCCGAACGAATTGGACATCACGGCAGTGACGCGGGCGTCGCGCGCCTTGTTGCCGACCACGTCGAAATGAATGGTCGGATCCGGTACGTCATAGTTGATGGTCGGTGGAATCCGCTGATGCTCGAGCGTGAGCAGCGAGAATACCGCCTCGACCGCACCGGCCGCGGAGATCGTGTGGCCGACCATCGACTTGTTCGACGACACCGGAATCTTCGAGATCTGCTCGCCGAAGACCGCCGAGGTCGTCAGATATTCCATCTTATCGTTCTCGGGCGTCGCTGTCCCGTGCGCGTTAATATGGTCGATCTGCTCCGGCTCCATCCCGGCGTCCGCCAGCGTCTTGCGCATGCAGCCGATGATCGGCTTGCCGTCCGGGCTCGAGCGGGTGCGGTGGAACGAATCAGTCAGTTCGCCGCAGCCGGCGACGACACCCAGGATCCTCGCGCCGCGCGCGGTGGCCGCCTCATAGCTCTCCAGCACCAGCGCGCCGGCGCCTTCCGCCATCACGAAGCCATCGCGATTCTTGGAGAAGGGCTTGGAGGCAGCCTGCGGCGGATCGTTCTGCGTCGACAGTGCGGAGAGCAGGGAGAAGCGGACCACGGCCTCGGGATTTACCGAGCCGTCGGTTGCAACGCAGAGCGCCGCATCCGCCTCACCACGACGGATCGCCTCGACGCCGAGCTGGATCGCGGTTGCGCCGGAGGCGCAGGCGGTCGACAGCGAGATCGGCGAGCCCTTGGTACCAAAGTTCTCGGCGAGGTATTTTGCGACCGAACCGAACATGAAGCGATCATGATAGGGGGCGAACCTACCCCCACCGCTCGCACGCAGCATGTCGTAGTAGTCGAATTCCTTCTTGTCGATCGTGCGCCCGAGTTCGAGCCGCTGCGGCCATTCGGTCTCGACCGGCGCAACTGCGAGGAAGAGCGGGCCTGGAAAGTCACCCTTGCTGCCGATACCGGATTGCGCCAGCGCTTCGTCGGTGGCGATTTCGGCGATGCGCTCGGAAAGACTGGTCGAGGTGAACGGATCGACGCTGACGAAATCCACCGTTCCCGCCATCGTGGTCCTCAGTCCATCGATCGGAAAACGGGTGACCGTCTTGATGCCGGATTCGCCGGCAACGAGCTTGGCCCAATTGTCGGCTTTGCCGGCGCCGAGCGATGTGACGATGCCCATGCCGGTCACGACAACGATCGGCCTGCCAAACTTATCGCGTGGTGTCGCCATGCTTCCCCCGTCGATGCTCGCGCGAATGCGCCCTACTTGACGGCCTCAACCAGGGCCATCCCTTCGCCCTGCCAGTGACCGGTTCCCATCACTACAATCTGGGTCGGCGGATCGGATTTTTCAACCTCGAAGCCGGTCGGATCGTTCGGCGGAAACAGCGCGCCGCGTGAGACCGAGAGCGCCGCCAGGGCAACGCCGAGCGGGAATTGGGCCTCGACGGTGTGGCCGAACATCGTTCCGGTGGCGCGCACGGCAAGGCCCTGGTGCTGGCGCAGGAACGCGCGCTCCTCTGACGTGACGGGCTCGGCGCCGGTCGCGCCGGTGACCACCACGCCGACATCGTCGTCGACGCCGAGTTTCGACCATAGCGCTTCCAGAGACTTCGTCACCGCGCCCGGCTGTTTGCGCTGTGCGAGGTCGGCGACCACCTTGGAGAGCTTGGCATAAGGCTTGGCGCCGCGCGCCTCGGCGTGCTCACGGGATTCCAGCACCAGGAACGCGCCGGCGGAACCAAGCGCGAATCCGCTGTTGTTCTCGCGGGCCCAGACCGGAGTGAACTCTCCGGTCAGGTTGAAGTCGCCGAATTCGAAGAGGACGAGCAAGTCGAGGCGTTCGCCATTATAGGCGCCGCCGACCAGCGCAATGTCACTCTGGCCGGCCTCGATGCGTGCCAGGGCAATCCGCGCCGCATCGATGCTGGAGGCTTCCTCACCCATGAACGTGCGCGAGGTGCCGCGGACGCCGTGAACGATGGCGATATTGCCCGCAAGCAGGTTGGAGAGCTGCGCCAGGAACAGCGTCGGGCGCAGCTCGCTCATCAGCCGCTCGTTGAGGAAGCCGGGGCTGAAATTGCCACGCGCATCGGCGTTCAGGATCGCCGTATCGACTGCGAGGTCGCGCTCGCCGCCGCCGGCCGCGACGATCATGTCCATGCGGGACAGGATTTCCTGATTGCCTTTGACGCCGGCCGAATCCAGCGCCATCCCCGCAGCATAGGTGCCGATGCGCTGCCAGGCTTCCATCTGGCGCTGGTCGCCCTTCTTCGGGATCTGCGCGTCGAAACTGACGGGGGCGAGCGGATGGACGATATAGGGCGCGAACCGCTTGTCGTCGATGTTGATGCGCTTGGCGTTGAGCGCATCCCAATGCGCGTCCAGTCCTTCGCCGAGCGACGAAAGGACGCCAATGCCGGTGATCCAGACTTCCTTCCGCTCAGTCATGCGTCAGCGCCTGCAGCGGAAAGCCGATCTTCTTGGCCATCGCGTCCATGTGCACGCGAAGATCGGGATGGGGGAAGGGGATGTGGCGGAATGTCAGATCGGCGCTGCATTTCAATTCCTTGCCTACCCGAACCTTGGCCGATGTCACCGCAAAGCCCGAACCTTCATGCTCGACCTTGGCCTCGATCGTCAGTACCTCGCCCGGGTTGACGAAGCCACGCATCTTGGCTTCCTTGATCATCGCGAGAAAGGGCATCCGCTCGAACTTCATCAGGCCGAGCAGCAGCCAGCCGGACGACTGCGCCATCGCTTCCGTCAGCAGCACGCCAGGCATGATCGGATAGCCCGGGAAATGGCCTTCGAAGATCGTGCTGGTCTGCGGAACGTCAGCTTCCACCACGATCGTCTTGTCGCCGATGTTGAGGTCGACGATGCGATCGATGAGCGTGAAATATTCGAGCTGCATGGGGCGCTCGGTTACGAGCCCGACGCCGTGCCCGTGCCTGCGTTCTTGGCCGCGACCAGTTCGTCGATGCGGTCAGCGAGGTTCTTCAGCACGAAGTACTGCTCGGTCGTGGCCTTGCCGTCGTTGACTTCCTGGGTCCACTTCTCAAGTGGCATCTTGATCCCGAACGCCTTGTCGATCGCAAAGGCGATGTCGAGGAAGTCGAGGCTGTCGATCCCCAGATCGTCGATGGCGTGGCTTTCCGGCTTGATCGTGTCGCGCGGGATATCGCAGGTCTCGGCGATAATGTTGGCGATCTGCTCGAATGTGGAAGACATCACTAAGCCTTTGATATATTGGCGATAAATTCCGGGACGATCGGGAGGCGGCGGGCTGATTTGCCCCGGAATGCCCTGTTCCCCCGGGCGGACTCGAGTGCCCGTATATCGGAGCGGGGCCGCGAGTTCAATGGAGCTTGGCCTTGTCTGTGGAGCCGCTTTGTTGGGCAGCAGATAGGGCTGCGGTTCCAGCGCTAGCCCCTCGGCATCACCGAAATCCGCGCGCAATCGCGCCGGCCCATCAGGACGCAATCCTGGGTTTTGCGCAGGTCGGCGATGCTCACGGCCAACCAGATGCCGATTGCGGTCAGCGCCACCGTGAAAGCGAAGGCCGCGATATTGGCCAGCATGCGCTGGCGGAAGTCATCGGGCTCCTCGCGCGGGCGCTCGTAATGGGAAAGGTCCCGGGCCACTTGCCCGGGCTTTCCCGCCTCAAGCGATTGCTCGTGGTGGGCGGGCGGATGGGCGGAGGTGCGCGGCCGGAATTTGAGCACCACGTGCTCACCGTCCGAGCTGATAGGCCGCTGGGTTTTCACTGCCGTCCGTCCGCAGAAGTTGTGATCCTGTTTAGCACGCCGTGCGCGGTCCTCACGTAAAATATTGGTGCGCGCTCTCGCAACCTGATCCCCACGACACTTGATGGAACTGACAGTGGGCGATGGGCGCAAGGCATCGCGGCGATGTGTGCGATGCACCCTCGCGCGTCGTGGCGGATCCTCTGTTCACAGCTCATCGAAACGAGAGACCAAGGAATTCAATCCCTGGTGGCGCCGTGCCATAGTGGAACCGGCCCTCGATGGTTTCCGTCGGCAGCAATAGGGAGTGAACCATGGCAAATACGCGCGAGCCGATTCTCAAGCCGGTTACGATCATGTCCCTGCGCCCGACTCAGATGACGGTCGGCATGAGGGAGGTAAAGGAGAAGCGTCAGCGTTGGCGCGAGCACAAGTCAGCGAAGAAGCGCGCCGAAATGCTCGGCCAGCACATGATCCCGGTGGTGCTCGGGCCCGATGATCGCCACTACGTCGTCGACCATCACCATCTCGCCCGCGCACTGCACGATGAGGGCGTCAAGGATGTGCTGGTCACCGTGATCGGCGATCTCACCATGGTCGAGCGCGATGCATTCTGGGGCGTGATGGACAACAAGCGCTGGGTCTATCCCTATGACGCCAAGGGTGAACGCAGGCATTTTCGCGATCTGCCGAAATCGGTGGTCGACCTGAAGGATGATCCGTTCCGCAGCCTTGCCGGCGAACTGCGCCGTGCCGGCGGCTTTGCCAAGGATACCACGCCATTCAGTGAATTCCTGTGGGCGGATTTCCTGCGCCGCAGGGTCGCCCGCAAGCTTGTGGACGCTGATTTCGACACGGCGATGGAGAAGGCGCTCGCGGCGGCAAAAAGCAAGGACGCGGTCTACCTGCCGGGCTGGTGCGGACCAGCCTCGGATGATTAGCGGCCTGTCGGCGGCTGCGGTGGCGCGCCGTGTTCGTTCGAATCGCCGTTGCCGCCCAGCGCGCGATGCAGCAAGCGCTCGGTGCGGCGGCCGACGGTCAGGAGCACGAGCGCGATCACCAGGGCTGTCGCGACGATCCGCCACTCTCCGGCTCCGGAGACGATCCCGATACAGGCGGCCAGAAAGGCACAGGCGGCGCTCGTCAATCCACGGACGCGGAAGTGTTCTCTCTCATGGACGATGACGCCGGCGCCGAGAAAGCCGATGCCGGTCAAGATGCCCTGGATCACTCGGCTGGTCGCATCGGTGATCTTGCCGACTTCGGTGAACTGCACGGCGACCACCACGACTGTCGCCGTGGACAGTCCGACGATGCCGAGCGTCTTCAAGCTGATCGGCTTTCCGCGCAGATCGCGATTGAGGCCGATCAGGGCGCCCGCCAGCGTGGCGACGCCAAGGCGCAGGATGATGTCGCTCCACTCAAGCACGCGGCATACCTCGGCGGCCGGCTATTTCGGCAACCGTCCCATCATGTAGAACTCGTCGTTCGGGCGCATCGCGGTGAAATTCGCCATCCGGTTTGACAGTGCAAAGAAGGCGGCGATCGCCGCGATGTCCCAGATGTCGTCGTCGCTGAACCCGTGCGCTTCTAGCGCGCTGAAATCGGTCTCCGAGATCGTGCTCGCCTCGCGGCTCACCTTCATCGCAAAATCGAGCATGGCGCGTTGGCGCGGCGTGATGTCGGCTTTGCGATAGTTGACGGCGATCTGGTCGGCGATCAGCGGATTCTTGGCGCGGATGCGCAGGATCGCGCCATGAGCGATCACGCAGTAGTGGCACTGGTTGGCGGCGCTCGTTGCCACCACGATCATTTCCCGCTCGGCCTTGGAGAGGCCGCTGTCCTTCTCCATCAGCGCGTCGTGATAGGCAAAGAAGGCGCGAAACTCGTCCGGGCGAAAGGCGAACGCCAGGAAGACGTTCGGCACGAAACCGGATTTCTCCTGCACTGCGAGGATACGCTCGCGGATATCCTCGGGCAATTTGTCGAGGGAAGGCGTGGGAAAGCGTGTTGCGATCGGCTCAGTCATGGGCGGGTTCCGGCTCAAGGCAATGCAGCTTGGCCGGAACCATAGTCGATGACGGCGCGAGCGCAAGCGCCCGGCTGAAAGCGCTCAGCGCAATGGCTTCTTCAGGAGCGAGAAGCGGTCCGGATCGAGTCCCATCGAAGGCTGCAGCATCGGCGCATCCAGCGTGGTGGTGCGCGCGGCGGGCCGCTCGCTGATCGCGGGGTCGTTGGGCACGTCGCGGTGCGAGGTCGCGCCGCGCCAGCGCTCCAGGACGGCCGAGACGAAATGCATGTCGTGGCCGGCGGCAACCGACGGCACGGTCGCGATGGTGGCTTCGCTGCGCGGAAGCTGATGCGGCGGCACCTCCTTGAAGCGCAGCCGCGTCGGCAGCGCCACGCCCTCGCCGAACGCCAACACCTCGCGAGTGCCGAGCGAGGGCACGAACGACAGCAGGTTGGCCGCGGCGTCGGAAACCGCCGAGCGCAACAGCGCCTGGTCGCGGTCGTTGGCGAGCCGCATCGTGAACAGCGTGTTGCACTGGGAGATGATGGTGGCATCCAGCTCGGCCGGGCGCTGGGTGACGAGGCCGAGATAGACGCCGTATTTGCGGCCTTCCTTGGCGATACGGGAGACCGCCTTGCGGGTCGGGCCAAAGCCGATATTGCGGTCGGCGGACGCGTAGCGGTGCGCCTCCTCGCAGACGAACAATAGCGGCGAGACGCCGTCGCTCCACAGCCCGAAATCGAATGCCATCCGGCAGAGCACGCTCACGACGGAATCGATGACCTCGGCCGGGAAGCCGGCGAGCTGCATCACTGTCATCGGCTTGCCGTTGGCGGGCAGGCGGAACAGGTGGCTGATGACCTCCGCCATGGTGTCGCCGCCGACATTGGCGTTGTCGAACATGAAGGCGTAGCGCGGATCGTTGCGGACGGTTTCGATGCGCGAGATCAGCTTGTGATAGATGATGCGCGAGGAGCGGTTCTCGAGCTTGCCCATGCGCTCGTCGATCAGCGCGATCAGGTCGACAAGACGATACGGCACCGGCGTGTCGACGGTGTAGCCGATCTGCTTGGGATCGATGCGCTTCAGTCCGATACGGTCGGCATTCTGGTATTGGGTGTAGATGCCCTTCGCCATCGGGATGACTTCGGCAAGGATGTCGAGTTCTTCCGGCACGCCGGGGCGGCCGCCGAACAGCACGTCGACGATCTCTTCGAAGTTGAACAGCCAGAACGGCAGCTTCAGGTTGCGCGGGTTGAGCACCTGGGCGCGGTCGCCGAAGCAACGCCCGTATTCGTTGTGCACGTCAAGGAGGAAGATGCGCAGGGTCGGCCGCGACTTCAGGATCTCGTTGAGGAGCAGCGACACGCCGGTGGACTTGCCGACGCCGGTCGAACCGAGCACGGCGAAGTGCTTGGACAGCATTTCCTCGATATCGACATAGGCGGTGACTGAACGGTCCTGCTGCAGAGTGCCGACATTGATCTGGTCCGAGCCGCTCGGCGCATAGATCGTACGCAGTTCCTCTGCGCTGATCAGGTCTACGGTGTCGCCGATGGTCGGGTAGTTGGTGACGCCGCGCTGGAATTTGGGACGGTCGCCGCCGAGGATTTCGCCGAGCAGGTCGACGGAGGCGGTTGCGATATAATTGTCTGATGTCGGCAGGTCTTCGCAGCTCACCTCCGTGATCATGGCGACGATCACGGAAGACGCACTCCGGATGCTGACGAAGCGGCCGACGGTCGCGCGCACTTCCGAAAACGGCATCTGGCTGGTTGCCAGGAGTCCGACGCGGGCTTGCGAGCCGCGCACCGAAATCACACGTCCAAAGGATGTCACAGTTCCGGACCCGGATGTTGGGAGATTGAGCTGGATTCCCACTATGGGAAGCGGGGCTGCACAAAGGGTTAAGCCGACGCCCTTCCGAATTTGCTAAATCCACATCATCCGATTCAGGATTTGCCACTGGGTGCTGGCCAGCGGGCCAAGTTGCGCCGGAAAATCAGGGTTTTCTGGTTAGAACTCGGCCTGTGGTTCCGATTAACGATCGATTTACCACTTCAGAAGAGCACGATACCGGCGGCTGCGCTGTCAACTACGCGCGCCCCGCGCCCGCCTCGTCGGAATGATCACGCCGGAGGTCGGGGGTGGGTACTGGCAAGATGGTCGAGACCTGCTTTCAGGAATGATTTGACCGCATCCGCCGCACCGGATGCTTCGTCCGACATCAGGTCGAAATGCGCGGACCATACGACCCTGCTGCTGTGGTCCGGCGCGTCCTCGATGCGGAACTCGCCGACATAGTTGCGGATCGGCATCGCGGTTGCCTCCATCCTGTAGCGATAGAAGCGCTCATTCGGTGCGAATTCGATCAGCCGTTCGGTCTGTCGCTTGCCGTCGCACGTCTCGGCAACCCGCGCGCAGCCTTCGTGGTCTCCTTCGCTTTCCACCCTCGTCAGCATCGGGTGCCATCGGCCCACCGCGCCGAAGGAGCCGATCTCCCGCCAGAGGTCCGTGGATTTCTCGCCGATCGGCACGGATACGATGATTTGCGGCATGCGTCAGTCTCCCCGTCATTCTGCTTGCCTCGTGGCGCAAACTATTTCGCGGCGCAGCGGTTCCGGGACGCCCGAAAAAGGGCGGGAAAACAGTGCTATGTCCGCCGCGCGATCGCGTCTTGCGCTTGGCGCGCGCCGCACCACCTTGATCGGGGCAAGGTGGAGGGGGGACCGATGGCGCCCCGCATCGATTTTACCAGCGAAGAATTCTTCCGCGATCCCGCGACCGCTGTCGCGGCGCTGCGAGCCAGTGCGCCTGTGGTTGCCACGCGATTCCCGATCGTGGGCAAAGTCTGGGTCACCACGACCTATGAGACCACCGCACAGATGCTGAAGGATTCCTCCACGTTCACGCTGCGCAAGGACG
Organism: Bradyrhizobium sp. LeoB3; assembly: GCF_055456055.1. Lineage (NCBI taxonomy): Bacteria > Pseudomonadati > Pseudomonadota > Alphaproteobacteria > Hyphomicrobiales > Nitrobacteraceae > Bradyrhizobium > Bradyrhizobium sp. LeoB3. Next base: position 70,302 of record NZ_JBVBEF010000020.1, on the reverse strand, counting down.
ACGGGGCGCTCGCGGGACTGCAGTGGTGGATGCCGAAATCCATTGCGACGATCGCCAACAGCATGTTGACGAAGGACGAGCCGGATCACAGCCGGTTGCGCGGCATCGTCGATGAGGCCTTCCGCCGTCGCGCCGTGCTCGGGATGGAGCCGCACATCCGGGCGATCGCGGACGGCCTTGCGGACCAACTGTTCGCATTGGGTAGCCCCGCCGATCTGGTGCAGCGCTATGCGCGCATCCTGCCGCTCTCCGTCATCTGCGAGCTTCTCGGCTTGCCAGCGGCCGACCGGCTGAAATTCATCGGCTGGGCGAATGCGATGGGGCAGATTACGAACGCCTTCGGCTTCGTGCGGATGCTGTTTACCCTGGGGAAGATGCGGCGCTATCTGGAGGAACGCCTCCAAGTAGCGCGCAAAGAGGGCGGCGAGGGGCTCATTGCCGAACTGGTGCAGGTCGAGAGAGAAGGCGGCCGCATCACGGCAGACGAAATGGTGTCGATGGTGATGCTATTGCTCGGCGCGGGTTCCGAAACCACGACGCATCTGATCAGCGGATCGGTGTTCGAGCTGTTGAAGAATCCTGAGATGCGTAACTGGCTCGAGGCGGACTGGAACCGCGCCGCCCTCGCGGTCGAGGAATTCCTGCGCTACGTCTCGCCCGTGCAATTCTCGAAGCCGCGCTATGTGCGGCACGATGTCGAGCTCGGCGGCGTCGCCCTGAAGAAGAACGATCGCGTGATGGCCATGATCGTGGCGGCCAATTTCGATCCCGCATTGCACGTGCAACCCGAGCAAATGGATCTCGAGCGGCGTCCGAACCGCCACATCTCCTTCGGCACGGGCATCCATTTCTGCCTCGGCCACCAGCTCGCGCGGATCGAGGCGATCTGCGCACTCAAGGCGCTGTTCACCCGCTGGCCAAAGCTTCAGCTTGCGGTTCAGCCGTCGGAGATCCATTGGCGACGCCGTCCCGGGATACGGATGATCGAGAAGTTGCCCGTGGTGCCGAATGCGTGAGCGGCGCAGCGTATCGAGACCATGCTAGCCTGTACGACCGGCCGCCGGGGTCGAAGTTGCGAGGAGGCGGTTCTTGGCAGACATCTGGGCCAGGAAATCGACAGCCGACCTGCTGCAGGAGGCGGCAGGCGTGGAAGGAGACGCGCGGGCCTCGCCGCTGCGGCGCACGCTGTCGGCGCTCAATCTCGTCGCGCTCGGGATCGGCGCCGTCATCGGCGCGGGCATCTTCGTCCTGACCGGACACGCCGCGGCGGCAAATGCAGGACCTGCGGTGACGCTTTCCTTCGCGTTCGGCGCGGTGGCCTGCGCTTTCGCGGGTCTCTGCTATGCGGAGATGTCATCGACCGTCCCGGTCTGCGGCAGCGCCTACACCTTTGCCTATGCGACGCTCGGCGAATTTGTGGCCTGGATCATCGGCTGGGACCTGATCCTGGAATATGCCGTCGGTGCTATCGCGGTCTCGATCGGGTGGTCCGGCTATGCCGTCAGCTTCGCCAGGGATTTTGGCCTTACGATCCCGCCGGAGCTCGCGTCTGCGCCGCTGAGCTATGACGCGACCACGCACGCATGGTCGTCGACGGGCGCGATCTTCAACGTGCCGGCGATGGTCGTCATCGTCTTCATCACGGCGCTGCTGGTTGCAGGGATCAGGGAGTCGGCGCGGTTCAACAATTTCATCGTCGCGGTGAAGCTGATCGTCATTCTGCTCTTCATCGCCTGCACGATCTCCTCGTTCACGACCGCGAACTGGGTCACCGCGAGCAATCCCGAAGGGGCCTTCATTCCGCCGAATGCGGGCGTCGGCGTCTTCGGCTGGTCCGGCGTGTTCCGCGGCGCGGCCGTGGTGTTCTTCGCCTATATCGGTTTCGACGCGGTCTCGACCGCCGCGCAGGAGGCGAAGTCGCCGGAGCGCGACATGCCGATCGGCATTCTCGGCTCGCTCGTGATCTGCGCGGCGCTCTATGTCGCCGTCGGCTTCGTGCTGACGGGCATCGTCCCGTTCGACCGGCTGAACGTTCCCGACCCGATCGCGGTCGGGATCGATGCGGCCGGCGTCGGCTGGCTGTCGCCGGTCATCAAACTCGGCATCCTGTTCGGCCTGACCTCGGTGATACTGGTGATGCTGCTGGCGCAGCCCCGGATCTTCCGCGCCATGGCCTATGATGGATTGCTGCCGCCGGCGATCGCAAACATCCATCCGCGTTTCAGGACGCCTCATGTCGCCACGATCGGTTCCGGCATCGTCGTTGCCCTTCTCGGCGGGTTGCTGCCGATCGGGCTGGTCGGCGAACTCGTCAGCATCGGCACGCTGTTCGCGTTTGCGGTGGTCTCGATCGGCACCATGGTGCTGCGCGTCGTCGATCCCGACCTGCCGCGTCCGTTCCGGGCGCCGGCGATCTGGCTGGTGGGCCCGGCCGCGGCCGCAACCTCGATCTTCCTGATGCTTAGCCTGCCGATGGACACCTGGATCCGGCTCGCGGTGTGGCTCGTGATCGGTCTTGTGATCTATGCCGCCTATGGCCGGACGCATAGCCGTCTGCAGGCGAACGATCGGCGCTGACACGGCGGAACGATTCGGCCCGGAGCAGATTCCCCCATGACGCTCACGCGATTTTGCAGATGTGAAGGCGTGTTCCTGGTGTCCGGTGATAGCCTGAGATCGATCAACGAGAGCGGCAAGGGAGCGCGTCATGAGCGAGCGAACAATCACCAACCGCGAACGACGACCATCCCGCCGGCATTTCCTGCAAGCCGGCGCGGCGGTCGCGGGTGGGGCCGCCCTCGGCGCGAGACCAGGCACCGCGGACACCAGCAACCTTCCGCCCAACATTCCCGAATGGATGAAGGCACCCGGGGCACCGATGGGCGATCAGCCTTATGGCACGCCGTCGATGTATGAGAAGGGCGTCGTCAAGAACATCTCCAAGACGCTGCCGCAATATCTCTCGGCGTCCGGCCGCACGCCGCTGCAGGAGCTCGACGGCATCATCACGCCGAACGGGCTGTTCTACGAACGTCATCACGGCGGCGTCCCGACCATCGATCCGGCGCAGCACAGGCTGATGCTGCATGGCCTGGTCGACCGTCCGCTGATCTTCACGATGGACGACATCCGTCGTTTCCCGTCGCAGTCGCGAATCCATTTCATCGAGTGTTCCGGCAATCCCGTCTACACCAAGCCCTATGGCAAGACCGCGTCCGACCTCGTCGGCCTCGTGAGCTGCGCCGAGTGGACCGGCGTGATGCTGAAGGACGTCCTTGACGAAGCCGGCCTGCAGAAGGAAGCGAAGTGGATCGTGGCCGAGGGCGCGGATGCGGCGGCGATGACGCGCTCGATCCCGATCGAGAAATGCCTCGACGACGCCATGCTGGTCTACAGCCAGAACGGCGAGCGGCTGCGCCCTCAGCAGGGCTATCCGTTGCGCCTCTTGCTGCCGGGCTTCGAGGGAAACATGAACATCAAATGGCTGCGGCGGCTGAAGGCCGTCGCGGAGCCTGTCTATTCGCGCGAGGAGACCTCCAAATATACCGACCTGATGCCAGACGGCACCGCGCGCGAGTTCACCTTCACCATGGAGGCGAAGTCGATCATCCTGCGTCCCTCGGGTGGACAGAAACTGAACGACACCGGCTTCCATGAGATATCTGGCATCGCCTGGAGCGGGCACGGCAAGATCAAGCGCGTCGAGGTTTCGGTCGATGACGGCAAGAGCTGGCAGACGGCCAAACTTCAGGAGCCGGTCCTGACCCGCGCGCTCACCCGCTTTCGCCTGCCTTGGCAGTGGGACGGCACTCCCGCCGTGATCCAGAGCCGCGCGATCGACGAGACCGACTATGTGCAGCCGACGCTCGCCGAATTGCTCGCGGTTCGCGGCGTCAATCATTACTACCACAACAACGCGATCTGGCCGTGGCGCATTACCGCGAATGGGGAGGTGAGCAATGCGCTGGCTTAGATCGCATGTCGCCCTGCTGGCCGCCGTGATCGCCGGGCTCGCTGCTGCCGCGCAGGCCGAGGAGTCTTTCCATATCGGACGCGCGGCGACGCCGGCGGAAATCAAGGGCTGGGACATCGACATCGGCCATGATGGATCGAACCTGCCGCCCGGCAGCGGCAACGTCGAGCGCGGCCGCGTGGTCTTCAGCGAACAATGCGCCGCCTGCCACGGCGCCGACGGGCAGGGCGGTGTCGGCGATCGCCTGGTCGGCGGCCAGGGCGCGCTTGCGGGCGCAAAGCCGGTGCGCACCGTCGGCAGCTACTGGCCCTATGCTCCGACACTGTTCGACTATATCCGCCGCGCCATGCCGCAGAACGCGCCGCAGTCGCTGAGCGATGAGGATGTCTACGCGGTCTCCGCCTACATCCTCAATCTCAACGGCCTCGTTCCGGCGGACGCTGTGCTCGACGCGAAGACGCTCGCCGCTATCAAGATGCCCAATCGCGACAACTTCGTTTCCGATCCGCGGCCAGACGTGCGCTAGCTCTACGGCAGCCGCAGCCGAACGGCGCGGAAGCCGGCCGCCGCGCGGATCACGCCGGCACTGAACAGCCGCCATATTGCCGCGCCGAAGCCGAGCGGCGCTTCGGCGCGCGCCGTCCCGGAGAGCGCGTGTCGGGCCATGTCCATCGCGGGCTTCTCGATCCAGCGATAGGTGAGCGCAGCGACGGGGACGACGAGGACCACGGAAAGAACCAGCGCGGCCACCAGCGCCAGCGTTGGTGTTCCCAGCACCACCAGCTTGTCGTCATTGTGCCATGCCACCAGTTCGAGGTGGAGCTTGTGGCCGAGGAAGGAGGCGGCGCTGCGCATGATCTGGAAGATGAAGGTGTGGATCATGTAGATCGAATAGGACCACAGCCCGAGCTTCTGCAGCGCAGGCGAGCGCAGCACCGCCGAGATCTTGCCCTGGTCGAACGAGAACACGCAGATCACGACCGCGGCGAGCAGTGGAAACAGATATTGTGGTCCGCCGGATGGAGTAACCAACACGAACACGGCAACCAGCACCGCGCACGAGACCTCCAATATGTTCGGCATGTCGAGCCGGCCGTTGGAATAGAGGCGCAGGTCGTAGACCAGGCATCCCGCGAAGAAGGAGAACATCGCGCGCAGCATGCCCCAATCGCCGGAGACGAACAGCGTTCCCGGCGAACGTTCGTAGAGCTGCATTCCGGCCGCAAGGCAGAGGCCAAGGAAGATCTCGCGCCGCCGGCGCGGGAACAGCACGACGATGACCGCGAACAGCATCGAGACGTAGAACTCGACCGCCGCGCTCCAGGCGGGGCCGTTCCAGGTCAGGCCGCCATGCAGGTTGAAGGACTGGAGGAACAGGATGTTGGTGACGGCTTCGTAGAGCGTGTGCCCGGCGCCGAACGGTACCGAATCCAGCGAGAACGAACCGTCGGTGCGCATGAAGACGATCTTGCTCACTTCGATCATTACGAACAGCGCCAGCATCACCATATGCAGCGGCCAGAGCCGCGCGAACCGCATCGCCATGAAGCGGACGCCATCGCCGGATTGGTGAAGGCGCTGGCCATAGGCGTGACAGAGCACGAAGCCGGACAGGGCAAAGAACATGTCGACGCAGAATTGCAGGTTCACGAACGGCTGGGTGCCCTTCAGCGCATGGTAAATGGGGATGTGGAAGAGCACCACGAGCAGCGCGCAGATACCGCGCATTGCATCAAGTGCCTCAAACCGGCCCACGCCCGAAGATGTCTGTCCCGCCATGATACGCCTCTTTCGCCGGCAATGCGTTTGGCATGTCCTTGAGCAAGGCGGGGGCCAGCGGTGATGGCGGAGCGGCGGGGTGATCGGGGTTCTCTGAGGTTTGGTAAATCAGCGGATGATTCGCTTACGATTGCAATGACGGAGCCGTCATTCCGGGCTCGCGCTGCGCGCGCCCCGGAATGACCACGGCGTATTCGTACGAGCGAACGGCAGGACTACGCTTCTCCCGCGCTCGTTGATTATCGCGCAGCGTGGGACGCTAACCCGCCCCCTTACGATTTCCTCACCAGCTTCCACTTGCCGTCGGCCGTTCGCTTGAGCGCGGGGTCGCTGAGCCGGATGTGGCGCGACAGGAAATCGATGAAGGCGCGCACGCGGGCGGGAAGGGGGCCGGCGTGGCCCACATAGACCGCGTGAATATCTTCGCGGTCCTCGGGATTGAGAGTTTGAAGCACCGGCACCAATCGTCCGGCCTCGATGTCCGGACCGATGTGGAACAAAGCAAGGCGCGCCAGCCCTGCGCCGCCCAAAACGAGCCGGCGCACGGCTTCGCCGTCGCTGGCACGGACCATCGGCGGCGGCAGCACCTCTTCGATCCGCTCTCCCTTGCGGAATGGCCAGCCGCGGATCGTGCGTGGAAAGGTCCAGCCGATGCCGCGGTGGTTGGCGAGCTCAGTCGGCGTCTTGGGCGTGCCATGTTTGGCGAGGTAGTCCGGCGAGGCCACGACGACCATGCGGCTGGTCGCGAGCTTGCGCGCGATCAGCCGCGACACCTGCAGCGGGCCGACGCGGATCGCGACGTCCGCGCGCTCCTGCATCAGGTCGATCACGGTGTCGGTAAGGACGATATCGAGCGTGATCCCGGGATGCTCGGCAAGAAAGCGCGGTACCAGCGGAAGGATATGCAATGTGCCGAACGGGATGTTGCTGTTGACGGTGAGATGGCCTCGCGGCGTCGCACCGGCGGCGGCTTCATGTTCGGCTTCCTGGATCTCGGCGAGGATGCGGACCGCACGTTGATAGAAGGCTTCGCCCTCCGGCGTGAGCTGCAGCTTGCGCGTGGAGCGGTTGATCAGTCTGGCGCCGAGGCGTGCCTCCATCCGCGACACCAGCTTGCTGACGCCCGAGGGCGTGAGCCGCAGGCTCTGCGCTGCGGCAGTAAAGCCGGCGCGATCGACGACGCGGACGAACACTTCCATTTCGCCGGAGCGGTTGGTGTCTGATCGAACCATGTTGAACTGGTGTCACAAATGATTGGACTTGTCGCCCTCTAATTCTCGCAACGTCACAACGCTATTTCCGGGCTTGCCGTCCTTCCAGTCCGGAGCCACGTCCTTGCCCATCGCTGTCCTTGCGCTCACCGCCGGTGCCTTTGGCATCGGGACCACTGAATTCGTCATCATGGGTCTTCTGCTGCAGGTCGCTGCCGACATGCAGGTGTCGGTATCGGCCGCGGGCCTGCTCATTTCGGGTTACGCGCTGGGCGTGTTCGTCGGCGCGCCGATCCTGACGCTGGCGACGCGGCGGATGCCGCGCAAGGCCGTGCTGCTGGCGCTGATGGCCATTTTCACACTCGGCAATGCCGCCTGTGCGCTGGCGCCGAGCTATGGGTTGCTGATGGCCGCGCGGGTGCTGACCTCATTGGCACACGGCACGTTTTTCGGCGTCGGCTCGGTGGTCGCGACAAGCCTCGTCGCCGAGGACAAGCGCGCTTCCGCGATCGCGACGATGTTCGTCGGCCTCACGGTGGCGACCATTCTCGGCGTGCCGTTCGGCGCCTGGATCGGGCTATCGCTCGGATGGCGCGCCGCGTTCTGGGCGGTCACCGCGATCGGCGTCGGGGTCTTTGCTATCGTGGCGTTGTTCGTGCCGGGCCACGTGGGCGAGGACGGCAATGCGGTGAAGGTCCGAGATGAACTGGCGGTGATGCTTCGTCCGCAGGTCCAGCTCTGCCTCGCCATGACGGTGCTCGGCTTTGCCGGGGTGTTCACGGTCTTCACCTATATCCAGCCGATCCTCACACGCGTCACCGGATTTTCCGACGCGGCCGTGTCGCCAATCCTCCTGGTGTTCGGGGTAGGGCTGTCGATCGGAAATGTTGCCGGCGGACGGCTGGCCGATCGAGGCCTGCCGCGCGCTCTCATCGGAACGCTGGCCGCGCTCGCGGTCGTCCTGGTCGCAATGACCGCTGTGCTTCCGCTGAAGGTGCTGACCATCGTGCTGGTCGGACTGCTCGGCATCGCGGCGTTCGCGACCGTAGCGCCGCTGCAGCTCCGGGTGCTCGAAACGGCAGGCGAAGCCGGACGGACGCTCGCCTCGAGCCTCAACATCGCCGCCTTCAATCTCGGCAATGCATTCGGCGCCTGGGCCGGCGGGATCACCATCGATCATGGACTCGGTCTCACCGCACTGCCGCTGGTTGCGGCGGCGATCACCTCGGCCGGTCTTGTCCTGGCGCTGTGGAGCCTGCGCCTGGATCGGCCGCAGGCCCGGGCGGCGACCTGTCCTGCGGAATAGGCGCCGGCCGATTTCCACATTAAGGCGCAGCCATAGCCTGATTGACTCGAGTTGAACGAAGGCAAGGTAGTTGGCAGCGAGCCTGTCGTAACGCGTCGCCACCCGACGAGATTGTTTGATCCTGTTGAAGAACCGCTCGACCTGGTTGCGAGCGCGGTAGAGATAGGGGCTGAAGCAGATCGGATCGCTGCGCTTGCTTTTCGGCGGGATGTTGGCCCACGCGCCCTTCTTCATGGCAAGCTCTCTGATCCAGTCCGCGTCATTAACCTGCCGACAACCCCTGTTGAATCCGTCGAAAATGACCCACAACGGACATCGTGGCCGCAGAAAAATCACGCAAAGGAGTCGAGGTTCCTCACGAGTGACCCGAGGTCACGGATACCGGCGATTTCAATTTCCTTCCCAGGGAAAGTCCCGCTCCATTTCATGAACTCGCTCCGCGATAAACTCGGCGAAGGCACGAGCTGACGCCTTGGCGGCGCGCCCAGCCGGCAAAATCACGTTGATGTCGGCCGAACCAACTTCCCAGTCTGGCAAGATCCTGACGAGTGCTCCCGACCGCAGCTCAGCCCGAACGCTTCCCTGGCTGGTCGAACAGATACCCAAGCCTGCAACTGCAGCGGCAGACGCTGTTTCCGTCGCGCTGATAACAAATCGTCCTTGGATGCGAACTGAAACAGCCTTTCTGGCTTTACGAAACGACCATGCCTCTGAAGACCCACCCGCAGGTCCCACAATGAGCGTGTGCTTGGTGATCTCAGCCGGCACGGAAGGAGCACCAGCTCGCGCCAGGTACGACGGGGCGGCGACGAGAACCCGGTGAAGAGTGCCAATCTTGCGCGCCACAGCGGTGCTGTCATCGAGGGAGCCTATCCTGACGGCCACGTCCACGGAATCTTCGATGAGGTTGTGCCGAGCATCGTCGAGCGAAAATTCCATGCGCAGCTTCGGATGCCGATCGCTAAACTTGGCGAGCTTTGGCATGATCGTACGAGAAGCGAAGGACGGAGACGCCGCCACTCTCAGGGTGCCGCGCAACTCACCGGTGCCCCGTGCAGCATGATCGGCTTCATCGAGCGCTGCGAGGATCGCCTCGCACCGAGCGAGATAATCCGCGCCGGCTTCCGTGAGCGTCACAGCCCGCGTGCTGCGCAGCAACAATGCGACGCCGATTTGCTTCTCCAGCGCCGCCACGATCCTGGACGCGGTCGGCTGCGTAATCCCGATCTCGCGCGCTGCCACGGAGAAACTGCCGCTCCGTGCGACCCGCACGAACAGCCGCATTGAGGTGAAGCGATCATTCATACAGATCTCGTATTTAAGAAAGTCATTTTTTTAGACTACTCCGAATGTTTGCATGAGCCAAATTGTTCACGGTAGCCACGGCTGATAGAGCCAGAAGCAGTTCGCCGACTCCATCAAGGCCCTGGTGGGCCTCGACGATCCGTAGGCGTAATGACTTGCGACGCGTCAGCACTTCTGATCCCGGATTTGGAGGGTCCATCATGAACCGCCGCGAATTTCTGACCTCCACCGGTGCCTCGGCTGCTGCAATGACGCTGAATGTAACGGTCGAAGGAAAGGAGGCGACAATGACAGACAATTCCCCGCTCTGGCCCAATGGCGCGCGTCTCGCGATCAGCATTTCCTTAATGTACGAAGGCGGCGGTCAGCCCCTCTCCGGCGCTCCTGGCGTGATCCCCGAACCGATCAAGGACGGCTTGCCGGACATGCCGACTAACGGCGTGTTCCAGTACGGCATCTACGAGGGCACGCCGCGTTTGCTCAACCTGTTCGACAAGCACGGCATCAAGGTCACCGCCTTCATGATCGGGCAAGCCGTCGACAAGGATCCCGCTTTGGCACAAGAGGTCGTGCGTCGCGGACACGAAGCGGCCGCCCACGGCCGCACCTGGTCGGCGAGCTATGATCTGAGCCCGGCTGATGAGCGGCAGTTCATCATCGACAACATGAACAGCATCGAGCGCGCGACCGGCCAGATGCCGAAGGGATGGAGCGCCTATTGGGTACGCAATAGCCCGCACACACTCGATATCCTAAAAGAGCTGGGTTTCACCTACTATTTGGACGAAGCCAGTATGGACGAGCCGTTCATTCTGCCAGTCAGGGGCGGCGATTTCGTCACAGTGCCTTACACCTTCCATTTGAACGACATCGTGTCTTATCCATTCGAGGGCTATAACCCGGCTGCCTATGAGCAGTCGCTCAAGGACGAATTCGATCAGCTTTATGAGGAAGGGGCCAGTCGCCGTCGGATGATGGTGATGGCGGTCCATGACCGCCTTTCCGGTCACGCCAATCGCGTGCGCGCCCTTGATCGCTTTTTCACATACGCAAAGAGCAAGCCAGCCGTCTGGTTTGCCCGTAAGGACGAGATCGCGAATTGGGCGCTGAAGACGCGCGACAAGACCCCGTATCTCGATCGTGGTCCTGTGCAGAAGACCGGTCTTTCGGGGCCGTCGGCCTGATGGAGTGCACGGCTTGGCCGAAGGTTACCGCCGTGTGTGACATTCGGCCGGACAGCGCGATCGACCAGGAGTGGCCATGACTGCCTCGAATATGACGCTGACCTTGATCGGCGGCCCGACTGTCCTCATTCAGATTGACGACATTCGCCTGCTGACGGATCCGACGTTTGACCCGCCCGGGCAGTATCAGGGACCACATAGCCCTGTGAAGCACCTTAAGACCGCAGGGCCCGCCCTTTCGACCGAGCAGATAGGCAGGCTCGACGCCGTGTTGCTGAGTCACGACCATCATTTCGACAATCTCGACAACTCTGGCCGCGCTCTTCTGCCCAGCATCGGTGTGACCTACACGACAAAGTCGGGGGCGCAGCGTCTCGGCGGAAGTGTCGTCGGCCTGAGGCCGTTCGAGACGCGCTCGCTCGAGGTGGGTCGCAGCACGAAGCTGTTCGTGACGGCGACACCGGCACGCCATGGACCGATCGGGGTCGACGCTGGCGACGTGGTTGGATTTGCCCTCGGGGTTAATGAGCCGGGTGATCTCATCTACATCACCGGCGATACTCTCTGGTTCGATGGCACCGCGGACGTTGCGCGCCGCTTCTCTCCAAAGGTTGTCGTGCTGTACACCGGTGCCGCGGAGCCGCGAGGGCGTTTCCGCATGACAATGGGTAGCGAGGATGCTTTGGAAGCCGCGCACGCGTTTCCGAATTCGAGACTGGTCTCGGTTCACAACGAAGGTTGGGGCCACTTGCGGGAGAGCCAGGAACAACTCGCCGATGTCTTCCGCACGTTCGGTCTGGCAAATCGCCTGACTCGAATCGAAAAGGGCATGCCACTCGAGTTCGCAGTAGCTTGACAGGAGGCCGAAATAGCCCGAGGCACGCTCTCCACTCGTCATTGCGAGGGGCGAAGCGACGAAACAGTCCAGAGCCTTTCCGCGGAACGATTCTGGATTGTTTCCGCGAAGCCTCTCATCGGGCTGCGCTTTGGAGCGCGGGCTCGCGCCTGCCTAGGCGAGGAAATAGCAAGGCGTTCGTCGCGATGTTCTCCAGTTCGCCAGCGAACACGGTATGCTGTTCTATCCGAAGTTTGACAGTGCGCGGGGACGACTCGCAGCCCAATGTGCGAAGGAGCGGATTTCATCCAAACTCAGCCGGACTCGATGCGGTCGTGATGAGGATACTGCCGAACGTGGCGGAATTGATCCATCGCTCGGGCCGCTGAGCGGCCGATTCACCAGCGGCGACAAGGATAATCCTTCATTGTCGCCGATGGGCGAGATGAAATAGTACCGAGCCATTTCGGGGTTTGGCCGATCGCGACATATTGCGCTGCCGCACGAACTCGGCCGCTATAGGGGCAAAGCGGACATTGCGTTCGTCGCATCACGCCGCAGGGTTTGTGGGTACACGGCGTAATCCGCCCCACGATGTCTGTTTGGCATCAGAATTTTCGGAGGACCTGGACGGGGAAGGTCGCGTTGTTGGTCTGGCCGCTGCCGTCGGTCCAGAAGCAATCGACCTGATCGTCCTTGACCGTGTCCACCGTCATCAATGAGCCGCCTGAGCGCAGGCGGACAAGATCGCCGGGGCGAAATTCGGGCGTGGCGCGGCCGGCGGTCGAGATGCCCTGTGAAGCCGGAGCGGCAAATGCTTGAGCGAAGAAAGGTGCATTGAGTGAGAGGATCAAACCGGCACCGATCGAGAAGCGCTTCATCATCGCGAGCATGTCGCAGCCTCCGTGTCTTGCAGGGGGACAAGGTGAGATCCTCAGTCCGCCTCTAGGGCATTGAGCATGATCTTTTCGGAAAACCGGTATCCACTTTTCCGGATCATGCTCTAAATCTGCATTTCGTATTCCGCGCGTACCCGTTCATGACCCGACTCGTTCCTCTGCAGGCGGTCGCGTTGCGTGGGCGGCGGCACGCTCGTCGTGCCATCAGGCGTCAATCGATCGGTCCTCAGATAGCCGACCGCTGCGCGCTTCACTTTTTCAAAGGCGTGGTTCTCGATCTGCCGCACGCGCTCGGGCGAAATGTCCATCCGGCTCGCGAGTTCTGCCAGCGTGGGCGGGTTGTCGGTGAGGCGCCGCGCCTCGAAGACCTGTCGCTCCCGCGGTGTCAGCACCTTGAGCGCGGCTGAGAGTGCGGTCGTCTGCTGGGTCGTCTCGTCCCGCTCCGCCAGTATCACTTCGGCGTCAGGGGAATTATCGACCAGCATCGTCTCCCATTCCGCCGTTTGTCCATCGTCGTCCATCGGCTTGTTCAGGGAAAAATCGCCGCGCAGCCGGCCGTCCATCTCGATCACGTCGGCAGCGGTGACGCCCAGGTGCTCGGCGACCACATTGGCAATTTCCGGCGTGAGCGAGGTCTGGTTGTTCGAGACTTTCCTGATTTCGCTCCTGAGGCGGAAGAACAGTTTTTTCTGAGCGGCGGTGGTGCCGATCTTGACGAGCGACCAGGAGCGCAGGATGTATTCGTGAATGCTCGCCTTGATCCACCATAATGCGTAGGTCGAAAACCGCGAGCCACGGTCCGGCTCGAAGCGTTGCGCGGCAACGACCAGACCGACATTGGCTTCGGCGATGATATCGGGGAGCGGGAGACCATATCCGCGATAATGCCGCGCTACCTTGGCTGCAAGCCTGAGATGACTTTTGACGAGCGCATGCAGCGCGGCCTGATCGCCGAGTTCATGCCAACGGCGTGCAAATTGCTGTTCCTGTTCTGCGTCCAATAGAGAGTATTGTTCCATTGTAAAGGTTCCTATCTGCGCCCGACGCTTTGCGTCGAGTGCTGGTCGAGGCCCGCGCTATGTCGAGGCAGTACGATCATTAGGGGCAGGCGTTGCATCGGTCTTTCGAGAGCGACGGTTTTTGCTGAAACGCACATTTCAGATCACTTCGGTCGAAGCCCGGAGTTTGTGTCGTGCCGAGGTCGAAGCCGGTCGGGGCCGGTAACGTGCACTGAGCTGTTCATGGCGATCACGCTCTCGCTTCGAGTTAGCTGCGAGCTGAACGTAGGCCAGGCGTGGTCGGCGGGGCCACTAAACAGGCGTTTAATGAGTTCACGTCCGATTGAGAGGATGCTGCTTACAAATCGGTGAGCTTGCTGTGCTCGCAGGCAAGCGAGTTCACGCCGCGGTTATTTGTGAAGCGCAGGTTGGTCGAGGAGGGGTGGCGGCCGTGCGAATTCGCAAATGCGTGCAATCTCGCTCTTGCCATTGCTCGCGGGCCGCGCGCTATTCCGATGATGGCGGAGCCGGACGTCGCGAACGACGCCCGGCTCTGCCTTGCTCCTTGGGCTCCTCTAGCGCTTATGTGTCCGACTTGGTTTGGGCCGCTGGGCTCGTGGCGGACACCCGCCACACCGTGTTTCCGACATCGTCGGCGATTAGCAGCGCACCCGCCCGATCGATCGCGAGGCCAACCGGCCTGCCGCGCGCGCGATCGTCCGCATTGAGGAATCCCGTGACGACGTCCTGCGCAGGACCGGATGGCTTGCCGCCGCTGAACGGCACGAACACCACCTTGTAGCCGTTGAGCGGGGTTCGATCCCAGCTACCATGCTCGGCGACGAACGCGCCTCCATGATACTGCGCTGGAAGGTTGTTGCCGGTGTACATGGCGAGGCCAAGCGGAGCCACATGAGAACTCAGGGCATAGTCCGGCGCAATCGCCTTGGCCACGAGATCGGGGCGTTGCGGCTCGACGCGCGGATCGAGATGCTGGCCATAATAGCTGTAAGGCCAACCATAGAAGCCGCCATCCTGCACCGAGGTCAGATAGTCCGGCACGAGGTCGGGGCCGATCTCATCGCGTTCGTTGGCGATGGCCCAGAGCTTGCCGGTCTCGGGCTCCCACTGCAGCCCGGTGGGATTGCGCACGCCGCTGGCGAAGATGCGATGGGCGCCGCTCGCGCGGTCGATCTCCCAGATCGCGGCTCTCTCGTACTCGGCCTGGATGCCGTTCTCGGTGATGTTGCTGTTCGAGCCGACACCGACATAGAGCTTTGCGCCGTCGGGGCTCGCGAGCAAGGTCTTGGTCCAGTGATGATCGATAGGCCCGCCGGGAAGATCGGTCAGCTTGGTGCCTGATGCGGTGATGCTGGTTTGTCCATCCTCGTACGGATATCGGACGATCGCATCGGTGTTTGCGACGTAGAGATCGTGGCCGACCAGCGTAACGCCGAATGGTGAGTTGAGGTGGTCGAGGAATACGGTGCGCACATCGGGAATGCCGTCGCCATTGGTGTCGCGCAACAGCGTGATGCGATTTGCATCCTCGGCCTTGGCGCCGGCGAACCATTGCACCCAACCGGTGATGAGATCCTTGGGCCGGAAGACCGGGGCCTTCGGGCCATTGCTTTCGATCACCAACACGTCGCCGTTCGGCAGTACGTAAAGCGATCGCGGATGTTGGAACCCCGTGGCCAATGCACGGACCTGCAACCCTTCCGCCACCTTCGGCGTTTCGTCACCCCACGGAGCTGGCCGCGCAATCCTGATCGGCGGCAGCAGATATTGCTGCACCTCCGGCAAGTACGGATGGGCGCCGATCTGCCTTGCGGGATTCCCGCCGCTGTCGTCACAGCCCGCAAGACTCAAGGCCGCGGCGGCGGCAACAGCCACGGTGGCAAAGCGCGGCAGGTTCGCCGCACGGGCAAGATTGAACAAGCTGGTCATTTGGCTGCTCCTGCGCGATCGCCATAGGTCAAGCCCCAGCCTCCCACCAACAGCGACAGCAGGAGGATCGTGACGAGTCCCGAGAGCGCGAGGCCGGTCGGCACGACAGCGGTGTAACCATCGCGGCTGTGAACGAGGACATTCACGATCGAGAGCAGGATCGCGACGACATAGGTGAGTGCGCGAAACCAGGCCGGCCTCTGCCTGTCGATCAGGAGATCGATCACGGCGGCGATGGCCGCAAGCGCCGCGATCACCAATCCGGCCGCAATCAGCCAGACCGAAAATCTCTCCCACATCACCAGCGCAGTCCGCCAATAAGCGAGATCGGTGACGAAGGCGCCGATCAAATAGGCCACCGAAAACGGGAGCAGCATTTGATGAATCGCATGCCGGCGGGACGCAACCTCCGGCACCGCTTCAGTTTCGACTGTGGAGTTGGTGTAGGCCACCGCGATCTGTGTCATACTTCGATCCTCACCATCGTGTGCAAGTGCGCGGCAGTGCGCCGACGCCTGCTTTGCGAGGCAACTTTCGATCTGTTCGATATGTCGGAGCGCTTCGCAGCTCCCATACATTGCAAATGGGAAAGTGGGCGGCGCTTTCAAAAGCACGCGTTCGAAACTGACGGTAAATCCTCTGTGACCTTAACCGCTGAGCTCGGCCGGCTCGCGAAACCTATCCGAGCTGCTTCCCGCGTCATCGTCTCGAGGCGTGCGCTCGTTCGGCCGCGGCGGTATCGGCTGATGTGCCAAGGTCGGGCAGGTGACGCCGTCAGGCAATCTGTCATATGGTTGACATAGGAAGGTACGATGTGAGGACCGAGGGATGGCGCGACCTCCGGGATCTGCTTGCGCGAAATCGAAGGCCCTTGCGAGGAAGTAGCCGGCGAGACGGCTCAGTTGTCAGTGATGCTAAGTATTGGCCAAATCGCTTCGTCCCGGGCGCAAGTCCGGCAGAGGATGAACTTACCCCGCCTCGGCGCCTGGACCTTGGCGAAGGTCGCGGCGCTACTTGTCATTTTGGTAGGGGTTACCGTCGCATCTGGAAACGAGCGGACGCCGCCGGGCGGGCTCATGACATTCAATATCCCGGCGCAGCCACTGATCGACGCGCTGCAGGCGTACAGCCAGCAGGCCGGCGTCCAGGTGATGTTCGAAACGACCTCGGCAGCCGGCTTCCGTTCGCCGTCGGTCAACGGCGAGTTTACGCCGCAGGCCGCGCTGCTGATGCTCCTGGCCGATACTGACCTGAGGGTTCGCTATAGCCGATCCAACGCCGTGACGCTCGCGCCGGCGTCCGTGCCGGATCCCGACGAGCCGCCCATCCATTCCCCAGTCTCCGCGGACATAACGCTTGGAACGTTACGTGTTCGCGGTACGACCGACGCTCCCGATCGCAATCTGGGAGAATATATCAGCCTCCTGCAATCGGACATTCAGAAGGCGCTCAAGAAGGGCGGGCGGACCAGGCGAGGCGAATATCGGGTCGCGGTCAAACTATGGGTGACGCCGTCCTCGCGAGTCATAGACAGGGCCGAACTCGACGGGTCGACAGGCGACTTTGATCGGGATAGCTCGATCGCCGAGAGCTTGCGTGGCCTGGTGTTGAGCCAGCAGGCGCCGCCCAACATGCCGCTCCCGATCCGCTTCATGATCTCGATCCACGCGCTGTAAGCGACTAATATAAGGGGTTGCCTCAAGCTCCGGCGACATCTTACTCGATGCTGGGGCGATCAAACGATTCTCGGGGCGCAGCCGTTGCAAGGCTTCCGGCTGAATGGCCGCGGTATCTTAATATTCCCGCACCTGTGGTTCGATTGGCGCAATCGCCGACCAGCTTGCGAGTGACTGATGTCCGTCACGCGAGTGTCATCCTCGGTGGATAGGGAAAATAGTGGGACTGACTACGATCTGCGAAACGCAGGGCGTGGCGTCGCGGGGCTGGTAGGTGTCTGATTCGAATAGTAAATCTCTGCGAGAGACAGTCGCAGCTGATTACGAGGGCCTGGCTAGGCGTCTGACGCGTTGCCTTGGCTCCTCGGATTTCGCGCGCGAGGCGCTGCACGAAGCGTTTCTGAGGGTCGATCGAGTATCCGATGCGGTGCCGATTCATAGCCCCGTCGACTATCTGTTTCGTACCGCGCTGAATGTCGCCAAGGATCGGCGCAAAAGCGATCGGCACTTGTTGAACGCCTCGGAAATCGCGGCGATCATGGACGTCATCCCCGACGACCGTCCGGACCCGGCAATGGTGACGGAATCGCGCATCGAGCTGACGGAATTTCAGAAGGCTCTCGCAGAATTGCCCGCCCGGCGGCGCGATGTATTTATCGCGGCCCATCTTGATCATCAGCCCCACCGCGAGATCGCGGATCGGTTTGGCATCAATGTGCGCACGGTCGATTTCGACCTGCAGCATGCCATGGAGCATCTCAGCCGTCGGCTAGGCCGCACCGTTCTCCGGCGCCTCGGGCCGCGTCCAAAGGGGAAGGCCAGCGAGTAGCTTGCATCTTGGCAAGAGACGTGCTTGTCAGGCTGTCTAGATCATAATCCGATTGGACGGATCGGATCATGATCTCGTCTCTTTGTTTGAGCATGATCTTCCTGCGCAAACGCTTCGCGTTTGTCGCGAGGGAAAACCGGCTTCCACTTTTCCGGATCATGCTCCAGCGGCGTTTTTCCAACGCGCACGGTTGAATGCCGGCGCGGATCGCGAATCTTCAAGAAAAATTTTGAAAGATGCACTTTCTATAGCGACAAAGAGCTTGAAAGTGCGGATAGGCTGCATTTTCGATTCAGTCTTCCTTTGCGTCAATCGTCTATAGAGCATGAGGACGCGGTATTTCTGAGTACGCCGAAGTCATTCGGCGGGAGAATCAACAAAGAGCGATTGGCCTTGACCGCAGGCGACGATATTCCTTCCGAGCTTGACCCGCTGCTGCGGCAGGCGCTTGCGTGGGTTATTCGCCTGCACTCCGGGTCGGCGACGTCGGACGATGCTGCCGCTTTGGCGCTTTGGCGGCGGCGCAGCGCTGAGCACGAGGCCGCCTTCCGCGATGCCGTGAGGCTGTGGCGCAGTTTCGGCGAGGCGACGCGCGTGCTCGCAAGCCAAGAGCTTGTGAATGTTGAACGCCGCAGTCCACGCGACGCGCGCGACAGGCTCAGCCGCCGGGCGCTGATCGGGGGCGCGATGGCTGCCGCCGCATCGGTGGCCGCCGGGTACATGGTGGTCCGTCCGCCGATGGGGCTATGGCCGTCGTTCGAGGAACTGTCGGCGGACTATCGGACCGGCAAGGGCGAACGACGCAACATCGCCTTGGCCGACAACGTCTCGCTGACGCTCAACACCCAGACCAGCATCGCCGTGCGATCCGAGCAGGGGGCTCCGCGCATCGAGCTGATTTCGGGCGAGGCCGCCGTCCAGGCGGAGCGCGACGCGCCCGCGCCGCTTATCATTGATGCCGCCGGAGGCCGCGTCACGACGCGTCGCGCCAGTTTCAATGTGAGATGTCTCGATCGTGCCGTCTCGGTGTCGTGCCTTGAAGGCGCCGTCGAAGTCGAATGGAAAGGACAACGCGTCGCCATTTCGGGCGAGCAGCAGATATCCTATTCGGCGGAGATGGGGCTCGGACGCGCCTCGCAGGCGGATCTGGAACAGGCAAATGGCTGGCGAAAGGGTCTTCTGATCGTCCGCGACTGGCCGGTCAATCGTCTGGTCCAAGAGATCAATCGCTACCGGCCGGGCAGGATTGTCGTTATGGACGAGCAGCTTGGGCACCGCATGATTTCGGGCACATTTCATCTCGATCACCTCGACGACTTCATCGCTCAGGCCCACGGCCTGTTCGGCGCCACGGCGCGGACTCTGCCGGGAGGCATCGTGTTGCTGAGCTAGAGCATGATCCGGAAAAGTGGAGACCGGTTTTCCGAAAAGATCATGCTCAAATAAAGAATTAGAGCGGGATGACGATTCGAAGAAAAGTCATCTCGCTCGCGTCTTGAACGGACTCCGCGCCCCGCGACAAATTGTTCGAAAACGGGTCTGCCAGACAAATTGCAGGACAAAGAGGATTCAATGATCAAGCCGCGACATGCGGATGGCATGCACCGGTGTCGCGGGTTGGCCACCGTCATCCGAGGCATCGCGGTCGGTTTCGGACTGCTGGGGTTGACAACGGCGGCCGCCTGGCGCGCCGAGGCTCATGACATCGGCTGGGCGGTTGGGAATTTCGCGCCGCATCAGCAGCGGTCTGAGGTTTCGCCCCTGGCGCGCACGCAGGAGCCTACGGCGCCTAACCGCCAAAAGACCGGCACCGGCTTTTTTGTCGACGACAAGGGCCATATGTTGACCGCCCGTCATGCGGCGGAAGATTGCTCGCGGCTCATTGTCTTCAAGGAAGGCCGGGCGCTCGCGGCGCAGCTCGTGGCCTTGTCGCCCAGCGCGGATATCGCGCTGATCAAGGTGACGAAGACTCTGGGCCTGGCGGCGGTTTTCCCGAATACGGTCGGCGTGAGCACCAACGACATGGTGTTTGCCTCCGCTTACGATAAGCTGGCGACCAACCGCGGCATGTTTGCAAACGCGACCGTGGCGGGAAGCCCAGGCAGCCAGTCGGGTGTGCTGCAGATAGATACGGATGTCACCTTCGGCGCCAGCGGTGCGCCGGTACTGGACAGTCGTGGCCTGGTACAAGGGATCATAAGCCGCAGGACCGGATCGAGCCGTGTGGTCGCGGTGGAGGCAGGGGACGCCAAGAGTTTCCTCGCCTCCAAGGGAGTTCGTGTCGCGGAAGATGACCGATCCCAGATCGTCGCCACGACCTCGCGCGCCAGCCGAGCGGCCTCGATCTCGGCGCGGGTCACGTGTTTGCAGAATTGAGGCGGGACGGATGTGGCAAATGAGTTTGTCCAAGATAGCCGGTTGGGTTGCGGCGACAGCCATCGTGGCGACGTTTTCGCCGACGCTGGTTTCCGCGCCAGCGCGGTCGCAGGAATATCGCGAGGCGAGCAAGGCGCCGCCGCACTGGACTCAATTCGCGAAGCTGGTCAGGTATCGTTTTGAAGACTGGATGGGAGCGGATGACGAGGTCGGCAATCGTTTCCGGGCCTATCTTCGCGAACACCGCGGAAAAGAGGACGGGGCGCCGCAGATGCTCGAGGTGCGCGCCTGGCTCAATCCTGACGGCTCGGTCGAAAAGGTGACCTTCCCTCCGCTCAACAATGCGCAGGCCGACGCTGATCTGCGGAAGATCCTCACGCGGGGCAATGTCGGGGAGGCGCCGCCACCGGAAATGCTGCAGCCCCTGCGCCTGCGCCTGTTGCTGAATCTGAAATAGCATCACGACCGGGACGACGCCGGGAAAGCCCGATGCCGCGTGGTTTGCGCCGCGCGCTTCGCTGGTGATCCGCACGGCGCACGCGCTGTCCGCGAATCGTAAGGCGCGCAAAAATTTCTTAAGACTTTGATTCAGTCTCGTTCCGGCTCGATCGTCTGTTGAAGTGAGGCACCATGAACGCGGCATTCCGCCGTGTCGTCATGTGCGTGCCCAGGAGACGAGCGAGCGCCCGTGCAATCTGAGATCGGTTACAAGCGTGGCGGACCTGCGTCCGCCCGAACGGTGTTGCTCGGCCTGAGGCCTGTCGTGTCGGTGATCGCCGGCGGTCTTTGCGCGCTGACGTGGGGTGAGGCAGGCGCGGCGCCGCAAAGGGCGCCGCAGCCGGCGAATGCGCCCACGGCGCAGCAGCCCGCGAATGCGGACACTGCGGCGGCGCCGGCGCAACGCTTCGACATCGACGATTTCGCGGTGCAGGGCGCCGACAAGCTGCCGCAGATCGAGATCGAGGAGGCGATCTATCCGTTCCTCGGGCCGAACAAGGGCGCCGACGACGTCGAGAAGGCGCGCGCGGCGCTGGAGAAGGCCTATCGCGACAAGGGCTTTCAGACCGTCAGCGTGTCGGTGCCGACGCAGAATGCGCTGCGCGGGGTCGTCATTCTCAAGGTGGCGGAGATGAAGGTCGGGCGGCTGCGGGTGAAGAATTCGCGCTACTTCGATCTCGACCAGATCAAGGACCGGGCGGCCTCGCTGCAAGAGGGCACGCTGCCGAATTTCAACGATGTCACCAAGGACATCGTCGCGCTCAACCAATGGCCGGACCGGCGGGTCACGCCCGCGCTGCGCGCTGGCGTCGCGCCGGGCACGGTGGATGTCGACCTCAATGTCGAGGACAAGGCGCCGCTGCACGGCACCGTCGAGATCAACAACGCCAACTCGCCGAACACCACGCCGGCCCGCCTCATCGCCACCGTGCACTACGACAATCTGTGGCAACTCGGGCATTCCGCCAGCTTCACCTATCAGGTGGCGCCGCAGCGGCCGGGCGATGCCGAGGTGTTCTCGGGGTCGTATCTGGCGCGGATTCCCGACGTCGAATGGCTGAGCTTTCTGCTCTACGGCGTGAAGTCGAGCAGCAACGTCGCCACCGTCGGCGGCACCAACATCGTCGGCCCCGGCGAGATCATCGGCGGCCGCGCGGTGATGACCTTGCCGGGCCGCGAGAACTTCTTCCAGACGCTGTCGGTCGGGGTCGACTACAAGCACTTCGACCAGACCGTGGGGCTCGGCACCGACAGCTTCGCCTCGCCGGTGACCTATTATCCGGTGGTCGCCAGCTACGGCGCGACGTTCCAGAACGAGACCTTCACCACCCAGTTCAACGCCGGCATCACCTACAGCCTGCGGCCGTTCGGCAGCGACTGGACCGAGTTCGACGCCAAGCGCTATTACGCCTCGCCGAGCTTCACGCACTTCAACGTCGACGTCGCGCACACCCAGGAATTGCCGGAGAATTTCCAGCTCTGGGGCAAGGTGCAGGCCCAGGTCGCCGACGGCCCTCTGGTGTCGAGCGAGCAGCTCAGCGCCGGCGGCCTCAACACCGTGCGCGGCTATCTGGAATCCGAAGTGCTCGGCGATGACGGCGTGATCGGCAATCTGGAGCTCCGCAGCCCGGATCTCGGCCCGATGCTGCAGAAGGAGATGAAGGACGAGACCGGCCAGGGCGCGCCGCGTTTCACCACCTTCAACGAGTGGCGGCTGTTCGCCTTTGCCGACGCTGCGCATGTCAGCATCCAGAAGCCGCTGCCGGATCAGCAGTCGGCGTTCAACCTGTGGAGCTACGGCGTCGGCACCCGCTTCAAGGTGTTCAACGCCTTCAATGGCATGTTCGCGCTGTCCGTTCCGATGGTCAGCCAAACCTATACGCGCGCGGGCGACCCGCGCTTCAACGTTCGGCTCTGGGGTGAATTCTGATGATGATGGGATGGGACAAGATGCGGGCCATGGGGAGCGGTGCGAGGCGCGCGGCCGCGAACGCGGCGGCCATGCTGCTGTTGGCCGTGGTGGCGGTGCTGGCGCTGGCGGCGCCGGCGAACGCCTGGTGGAACGATGAATGGCAATTGCGCAAGAAGATCACGATCGATGCCAGCGCCGCCGGGGCCAACATCACCGATCCGATCGGCACGACGCCGGTGCTGGTGCGGCTGCACACCGGCAATTTCCGCTTTGGCTCCGCCAAGGACGACGGCTCCGACCTGCGCTTCGTCGCCGGCGACGACAAGACGCCGCTGAAGTATCACGTCGAGAAATATGACGGGCTGCTCAGCGAGGCGCTGCTCTGGGTCGCGGTGCCGAACCTGCAGCCGGGGGCCAAGGCCGAGATCTGGCTCTACTACGGCAACAAGAAGGCGCTGGCTGCGGCCGACGCCAAGGCGACCTACGACCCCGACACGCTCTTGGTCTATCACTTCAACGAGCGCGGCACGCCGTCGCTGGACTCCTCGGTGTGGGCCAACAACGCCCAGAGCGTCGGCCAGCCGGCGGACGGCGCGCTCATCGGCAATGGCGTGCGGCTGACCGGGCAGAACCCGGTGACGCTGCCGGCCTCGCCGTCGCTGACGCAGGCCGCCGGTGGCGCGTTCACCTGGTCGGCGTGGATCAAGCCGGCGGCGGCGCAGCCGAACGCGGCGCTCTACAGCCGCCGCGATGCGGCGGCCGGCAACGCGCTGGTGATCGGCCTCGACAATGGCGCGCCGTTCGTCGAGGTGACCACGGCCGGCGCCGCGCAGCGCAGCGGCGCCGGGGCGCCGGTCGCACCTGGCACCTGGCATCATCTGGCGGTGGTCGCCAATAACGGCCAGGTGACCTTGATGCTGGACGGCACTCCTTACGCGTCGGTCGCCGCGGCGTTGCCGGCGCTGAACACGGTGGCCCTGATCGGAGGTGACACGTCTGCAACCTCCAGTGCTCCGGTCGCCCAGGCCGCCCCGTCCGCAGCCGCGCAGTCCCCTGCTGCGACGGCTGCGCACGGCAGCGCGGCGCCGGCGGCGGACGATGCCGCCGCCGCGGCGCCGGTCGCGGTCGCGGCGATGGCGGGCTTTGCCGGCGACGTCGACGAACTGCAGATCGCGAAGATCGCGCGGCCGGCCGGCTTCATCAAGTTCGCCGCGGTCGGGCAGGGCCCCGACCAGGCCAAGCTGATCGCCTTCAGCGTCGATGAGGAAACCGGCAGCTGGCTGTCGGGCTACTTCGCGGTGATCCTGAAGTCGGTCACGCTCGACGGCTGGGTGGTGATCGGCCTCCTGGTGATCATGGCGGCCTTGAGCTGGGTGGTGATGGTCGACCGCTCCGGCTATCTGAACCGCCAGGCCAAGGCCAACGCGGTGTTCATGAAGCACTTCCGCGCGGTCGCCGACGACCTCACCATCCTCGACCGCGGCGCGGATGCCGACGTCGCCACCCTCGGCGGCCGGCTGTCGGCGGCCGATGCCAAGGCGATGAAGGCGTCCTCGCTCTACCGCATCTACCACATCGGCGCCGAGGAGATCCGCCACCGCTTCCGGAATGGCGCCGCCCCGGTGCTGTCCGGCGCCTCGATCGCGGCGATCCGCGCCGCGCTCGACAGCGGCGTGGTCAAGGAGATCCAGCGGCTGAACCGGCTGATGGTGATCCTGACCATTGCGATCTCCGGCGGTCCGTTCCTCGGCCTGCTCGGCACCGTGGTCGGCGTCATGATCACCTTCGCGGCGATCGCGGCCTCCGGCGACGTCAACGTCAACGCGATCGCGCCCGGCATCGCGGCGGCGCTGGTCGCCACCGTGGCCGGCCTCGGCGTCGCGATCCCGGCGCTGTTCGGCTACAACTACCTGATCTCCAAGATCAAGGACCTGACCAGCGACATCCAGGTCTTCGTCGACGAGTTCGTGACCAAGATGGCGGAGTTCTATTCCGCCGACCGGCCGGACCCGACCCTGCACCGCATGGCCGCGGAGTAAACGGCGATGCAGCTGCAGAGCGACTCCAAGCCGTATGACGACATCAACATCACCCCGATGTTGGACCTCGCCTACGTGCTGCTGGTGATCTTCATCATCATGACGACGGCGACCGTGCAGGGCCAGAAGGTCAACCTGCCGAAGGCCTCGGCCGCGCCGTCGCTGGCGACGCAGACCACCAAGGCGATCACGGTCGCCAACGACGGCAAGATCTTCCTCGACACCATTCCGGTGACCTTGCCCGAGCTCGAGCAGCGCCTGGTGCAGCAGAAGGCGCTGACGCCGGAGTTCCCCGTGGTGCTGCGCGGCGACGCGCAGGCCCAGTACCAAAGCGTGATGGACGTGCTCGACCTCTTGGGCCGCATCGGCCTCAACCAGGTTGGACTCGCCACCAAACCGCTCGTGAAGTGATGCGATCGTCGATCCCGGTGCCAACGCCTCTTCCTCACACGCCCATTCGGCGCAAACGCGCCTATGAGCGTGCGCTCGATGCGCTGCAGCGAGCGCTCGTCCGGCTGCGGCTGGTCGGGCCGGCTCTCGATAACCTTGCCTCCGATGCCACGAAGGGAGGGGATTGCGTGAGTTCTGTCGTTCTGCCGTTTCCCATTCGGGGCGAAGCGCTTCTGGTCAAGCTGGCGAACGAGCTCCGCGGCCGCGTCACGGCCGGAGAGCTGGAGGATGATCCGTTCCTGGCGACGATCTCGCGCGGCCGCCGGCCGCGCCTGTCGATCGACCGCGACGCCTATGTCGAGTTCAACGCCGAAGACGAAACCTTTCATCTGAAGATAGATGCCGCGCCTGTCCTGGCGCTGACGCTGGAGACGAAGGAATTCACAAGGCTCGTCGAATTCGTCTTTCAGTATTTCGCTGAGCGCGATCGCGGTCTGCGGCAGGTCGAGGTCGTATCGTGAGCAAGCTTCGGGACGATTGGAATCTGCCGGACGAGCCGTCAGATCGTCAGCGCTCTATATTCCGCAGCCCCGGAATGCGCTACGGCGCGGCGCTTGCGGTGATCGCTTTGCTGTTCGGCGGGGCAGGCTACTGGCTGTTCGGCGGGGACGATCTGCCGCCGCCGCGACAGGTCCGCGAGATCACGATCGTCAACATCACGCCGCCACCTCCGCCGCCACCGCCACCTCCGCCGCCCGAGCAGAAGATGATCGAGCAGCCGAAGATGGCCGAACCGGAGTTCAAGGAAGAAAAGCCCATCGAGAAGCCGCGGGACGAGCCGGTCAAGGACGCCAAGAACGACGAGCCGCCGGGGCCGCTGTCGCTTGACGCGCAGGCGACCGGACCGGGCGATCTCTTCAATCTCGGCGGCAAGCCGGGCGGCAGTCCTTACGGCGGTGGGGGCGGCGGTGGCAGCCGTTGGGGCTGGTACGCCTCGATGGTGCAGGCGCAGATCGAATCCGCGCTGCGCGCCAACAACCGAACGCGCAGGGCGGTGATGGAGGTGCAAATCCGCCTGTGGGCCGACAGCACCGGCCGCATCAACCGGGTTCAGCTCGTGCCATCGACCGGCGATGCCGAACTCGACGCGCTGATACGTAACGACATTCTCGGCAGTCTGACGCTGCGCGAACCGCCGCCGAAAGACATGCCGATGCCGATGGTGACGCGCGTGACCGCGCGTCGGCCGAGCTAACGCGACGTTTGTCAAACACAACGGACTACAAGAGGACTGGGGACAACATGTTTGAGATTAATCCAGGTGCACGCCGGCGCACGCTGCTGCTCGCTGTCTCGCTGGCTGCGCTGTCCTGCGTGGCGCCGGCACTTGGCCAGCCCGCGGACGAGGCCGGTGCGCCTGAGAAGAAGCTGGAGTCCAAGCGGCCGAAGGTGTCGGATGCCAAGCCGACCTCGCCGAATACGACGGTCAATCTGCTCAACCTCATGGTGAAGCGGAAGCTGCTGAGCGAGGATGAGGCGCAGTCGCTGATCAAGCAGGCCGAGGACGAAGCCTACGTGTCGCGCCAGGCCTCCAAGGACGCCACCAGCAAGGCGGATGAAGCCGCGAAGGCAGCGACCGCGGCCGCGGCGGCAGCCAATCCGCCCGGCACCCGGCACGTGACCTATGTGCCGGAAATCGTGAAGCGGCAATTGCGCGAGGACATCAAGAAGGAAGTGATGGCAAAGGCCGAGAAGGAGAACTGGGCCTCGCCGGGCGCGTATCCGGAATGGGCGCAGCGCATCCGCTTCTACGGCGACGTCCGCGCTCGTTATATGGGCAGCTTCTTCCCGACCGGCAACGATCCGGGGCTGTACAATTTCAACTCAGTCAACACCGGCTCAGCCTACGACGTCGCCGTCGGCAGCACCAACGCGCCTTTCCCGACGTACAACACCTACCAGAACCGCAACCAGATGCGGCTGCGCGCCCGGCTCGGCATGGATGCCGATCTCACCAACGGCTTCGCGGCGGGCTTGCGGATCGCGACCGGCGAAAGCAACTCGCCGGTCTCGACCAACCAGACGCTGGGCGGCAGCGGCTCGAATTTCTCGAAATATTCGATCTGGCTCGATCGTGCCTTCCTGAAGTATCAGCTCCCGAACCAGGATGTGGTGGCGCAGGTCGGGCGTTTCGACAATCCGTTCTGGTCGCCGACCGATCTGGTCTGGTACCGCGAACTGGGCTTCGACGGCGTCGCCGTGCAGGCCAAGCAGGAAGTGATGCCTGATATCACGGCGTTCGGCGTGGCCGGTGCGTTCCCGATCTTCAACACCGACTTCAATGCCGGTATCAACAACGTGTTGCCGGAGAGTTCGAAGTACGCCAGCCATGACAAATGGCTGTATGGCGCCCAGGGCGGCTTCGCGATGCGGTTCGATCCGGTCAGCGAATTCCGCTTCGGCGTGGCCTATTATGATTTCGAGAACGTGCAGGGACAGGGTTCCGACCTTTGCTACATTCTCGACCGTGCCGACGGCTGCAGCTCGGACCTGTCGCGGCCGTTGTTTGCCCAGAAGGGCAACACCTACTCGGCGTTGCGCAACATCGCATCTGGCACTTGGAATAACTTTGGCCAGCTGAATCAATATCAGTATTTCGGGCTGCTGCAGAAATTCCGCCCGGTGGTCGCCAGCGCATCCCTCGACCTCGGCGAATTCCATCCGTTCCACATCGTGCTCGACGGCGAATTTGTCTGGAACTCAGCGTTCAATCGCGCGCTGACGGTCCCCGGCACCGGGCTTGCGCCTGTGTCCAACGTCCCCGGCATCGCCATCAACAACCGCGCCGGTACCGCGAGCGGGTCGGTGCTTGGCCCGTTCAACGGCGGCGACATGGGCTGGATGGCGCGCGTCACCGTCGGCAACAAGGAGATCAAGCACTTCGCCGACTGGAACGTGCATGTCGGCTACAAATACCTGGAGTCGGACGCGACGCTCGATGCCTTCGCCGATTCCGATTTCGGGCTCGGCGGCACCAACCTCAAGGGCTACTTCCTCGGCGCCAATGTCGGCCTCAGCGAGAACGTGTGGGCCTCGATGCGCTGGCTGAGCGCCAACAGCATCGCCGGCTCGCCCTATGCCGTCGACGTCCTCTTGGTCGATCTCAACGCGAAGTTCTGATCATGAAGATACGCATCCTCACCTTCCTCACGGCGGCCGTCGCGGTGGGTTCGCAGGTCGGACCCGCCCGCGCCGATGCCGAGACCGACCGGCTGCGCGAAGGCCTGCGCAGCGCCACCTTGCAGACCCGGCAACTGGAGGACCAGCGCACGGCGCTGCAGGCCAAGCTGGCGGACGCCGAGCGGGACAAGGCCGCGGCCAAAGCCCAGGTCGACGCCGCCAAGGCGCAGGTCCGCCAGACCGAGAAGCAGCATCGCGAGGCCGTCGACGAGTTCAACAAGCGCCTCGCCGAGCGCGACGAGACCTTGGAGAAATGGAAGTCGGCCTATGAAGAGGCGGCCAATGTCGCGCGCGACAAGGACGCCGCGCGGGCCAAGTTCGAGGGCGAGGCCAACGCCTACAAGGCCGCGACCAAGGGCTGCGTCGCCAAGAACGACCAGATGCTGAAGGCCGGCCGCGAGCTGTTGAAGCAGTACAAGAGCGTCACGATCGGCGACACCATCGTCGCGCATGAGCCGATGCTGGGGCTGCGGCGGGTGGAAATCCAGAACAGGATCCAGGACAGCGGCGACAGGATCCTCGACCAGAAGGCAGAACCATGAACATCTCCTCCCTCCGCGGTGCACCCCTGATGCGATCCTTCCGTGTGTCGATGATGGCAACGGCGCTGGCCGCGCTGCCGCTAACGGCCTTCGCCCAGACGGCGGCCCCGCCGGCGCCGCAGCGTCCGGCGCAGGCCGTCGCCAAGCCGAAGCCCGCGGCCCCCGCCGCCGCGGCTCCGCAGCCGGCGGCGACGACGCAGGGCGCGGCCACCGCCAAGTCTGCTGCCGGCGACGACGTGATCGCCCGGGTCGGCAGCACCAACATCTCGGCCGACCAGATCCGGGCCTATGTCGCCGCGCTCGGGCCGCGCGAGCGCGCCGCGTTCGGGCAGGATCCGAACCTGCTCAGCCAGGCGGTGCGCTTGATGCTCGCCAACCGTCTGGTGCTGCAGGAGGTCGCGGCCAAGAAGTGGGACCAGCAGCCGGCCATCGCCGAGCAGCTCGACCGGGTGCGCGAGAGCGCGGTCGCCGAACTCTATCTGCAGCAGGTCGCGACCCCGCCGGCGAATTTCCCGAGCGAGGACGAGTTGCAGAAGGTCTATGACGCCAACCGGGCCTCGTTCCTGATGCCGCGGCAGTTCGAGCTGGCGCAGATCTTCGTGGCGGTGGCCAAGGACGCCGACAAGGCCGCCGAGGACAAGGCGAAGAAGACCGTCGAGGACATCCAGCGCAAGCTGAAGGCCCCCGGCGCCGACTTCGCCGCGCTCGCCAACGAGACCGGCGAGGTCAAGAATGGCGGCGAGCTTGGCTGGCTGGCCGAGACCCAGATCCGGCCGGAAATCCGCACCCAGGTGATGGCGCTCGCCAAGAACGCGATCGCCGAGCCGATCAAGCTGGACGACGGCTGGCACATCATCAAGCTCACCGACACCAAGGCGTCCTACACAAGGACCTTGCCGGAGGTGCGCGAGGTGCTGGTGCAGCAGATGCGCAGCGAGCGCGCGGCGATGCTGCGGCGGGCCTACCTCGCCGAGCTGCTGAAGCAGAATCCGCCCGTCATCAACGAGCTCGCGCTCTCCAGCCTGATCGGCGGCCCGACGCCGGCGGCGCGGTAATCTGTGCGATGGCCGCCGTGCCGCCCATCGCCGAACCGGCGCCGGACTGGAGGCTGACCGCCGGCGGGCTGCGGACGCTGCTTGCGATGTGCGGCTATCGCGGCGCCGTGCTCGCGACCTGGCGGCGGCATGTGCTGCCGGCCGGGTGCCGGGTCTGCCTGCAGTTCGGCGATCAGCTCGCGCGCGACGGCGACGGCCTGACCCGTGTGGTGATCCGCTGCAGCCTGGAGCTCAACGGCCATGACGCGCGCATCGGCGAGGTGACCTATTGGCAGATCCGCAAGGTGGTGCCGGCCACGGTCGACGGGCAGCGCGTCCATTTCGAGCTCGAAGCCGATCTGTTGCTCGGCACCATGATCCGGTTTGACGACGTGCTGGCGCAGGGGGCGGAGATGCTGCGCCATCTGCGGCTGCTGATCGCGGATGCGCGGCTGACGCTGGCGCATCTGCCGGTCAACGACCGGCTTGGCGAGGAGGCCCGTGCGCCGGTGCTGCGGATCGAGGCCCGCTTCGCCGCTGACCTCGCCGCCGGCCGCTCCGGTCTTGTGGTGCCCGATCCGCAAGACGCCGGCGGGCCGGCCACCGCATCGTCCCGCACCACCACGCGCCATGTCGGCCTCGGCCTCGCCGCCTGCGATTGCCTGACCGACCAGGTGCTGCCCGAATTGGCGCAGGCGGCGCGCGCCCTGATCGCGCAGCAGCGTTCGCCCGGGACGGCGCCATGGCCCTCCCAGGTGCTGCCCGCAAGCGCCGCCTTGATGCCGATGACGCAACGATGGTCGTCGGAACACTGCAACGTCTGCAACACACGCCGGCAGCATTCCGCTGCCATTTGACGATCCGCTCACCCCAAGCCTGTTACGGAGTTTTCCATGTCCGACGCCACGATCACCAAACTGACGCTCGACAGCCTGCGCGAACTGTTTCAGCTCGCCGGCTATCGCGTCGAGACCCTGACCGACCCGGTCGCCAACATCTCCTACCTGCGCTCCGGGACCAATGGGCTTGCGTTCGACGTCCGTCCCGGAAACCGGATCGCCGGCGACGAGCAGAGCTTCATCGACGTCGCCCTCATCGCCGTGTTGCAGGTGCAGGGCGAACTGCCGCTTGACCTGATCAATCGCTGGAATGCGACCCGCCGGTTCGCGCGCCTGCAGCTCAGCCCGCCGTTCCTCGCTCTGTCGCTCGATTTCTCGGTGGCGGGCGGCGTGACGCAGAACAATCTGCGGGCGCAGATCGAAATCTGGGATCACCTGGTGCAGCAGCTCGTGGCCTATCTGCGCGAAGAACTGGCCAATCTGGCAAAGGCCAAGGCGCCGAATGCGCCCGCTGCCAGCACAGCCTTGCAGACGCCTGCGACGGATCGCGATCGCGTCGCCGAGACAGACGTGCCCCACACGGTTCAGTAGCCGCGCCAGATGCGGACGAAGGCCGCTATCCATACCGGCGGAAGCCGCATCTTGTGGCGACGACGAAGCGCGCGCTGGTTCGGCGCAGCGCTCGGCGCGCTTGCCGTCTTGCTCGGGGCCAAGCCAATCTCGGCCAAGGCCGCAACCGACGTGGATGGCAGGCTGAACGCGGACCCAGCGCCGGCGGCTTGGCAGGACTTTGCCAAGCGCCTGCAGCTTCGATTGCAGGAGCGCCTGGCGTCGGAATCGACGCCGGCGCTCCGCTTCCATGACGCGGTCGCAAGGCGCGCATCTGATGCCAGGGCGGCGTCCCCGTCGATTGTCGTGCGCGTATGGGTGATGCCCGATGGCAAAGTCCAGCGCATTGAGCTGGAAGGCCTCGACGACGACGCCTCGCATGATCTGTCCACGCTTCTGATCGGCGATGGCGTTGGCAGCACGCCGCTCGATATGCCGCAGCCGCTGCGCATGCGGCTCTCGTTGCGTCCGAAGACACGCGTGGAGGATTGAACGTGCCGGCACCGGCATCGCAGCGATGGCGCGGCTTGGTGGCGGCAATGGCGGTACTATCCGCCGTGTTCATGACGGCTGCCGGCCGGGCGGAGCCAGCCGCGAACGATGCGAGTTTCGCCGTCCGTTACGCCGCGATCGAGATGCCTGCGGACACGGCTCCCGCACCGGGCCCGCCGTCTGCCGGACCGCTGGCTGGTTCTTCAGCTCCGGCCAAGCCCCAATCGCCGATGAACCGCAGCGACGCGCTGGCCTACTACCGCGCGCTGATCGAGAAGGAGGCCGGGCGGCAGGGACTGGCGCCGGCCATTGCCGAGGCGGTGATGGCGGTGGAGAGCGGTTATAACCCCGGCGCAATCGGCGGTGCCGGCGAAATCGGGTTGATGCAGATCCTGCCGTCGACGGCGCGCATGTTGGGCTTCACGGGAAGCGATGCCGAGCTTGCGATGCCCGAAAACAATATCCGTTACGGGGTGACCTATCTTGCGCAGGCATGGCGTCTTGCCGGTGGCGACCTTTGCACAGCGACGATGAAATATCGCGCGGGCCACGGGGAGACGCGCTTCTCCCATCTCTCGGTCAATTACTGCCTCCGCGCCAAGCTCTTCGCGCGCGGATTTCCCGTCACCGGCAGCGTCCCGGTGGCAACCTTCGGCAAGCCGGCGGGGCTAGGCGGCGGCTGCGGAAAGAAATGTCTTGGCACAGCCGGCATCGGCCGCGTCGATCTCGCAGGGCTCAATACGAGGCTCAATGCGATTGTCATGCAGGTGCGCAGCGGAAGGTGAGGGCGCTGGGCTCGGATGGCGATGAAGCGATAGCGCTACGCGCGTGTTACCCCTGCGAGCGTATTGTTAGCTCGTTAGCCGGCTGCACGCGCCGGCCGGCCGCATTTTTGCCCGGAAACACTTGCCATACCTGCTTGCCAAGGCCCGGACCGAACAGTAGAAGGACCTCGCAGCGAGGCGGCGATTTGCTATGGTCCCGCCCGCCGGCATTGCCCCGGCTATAGACTTAAGCTATTGAAGCCGTTGAGCAATTTTGGGGAATGGTGTAACGGTAGCACAACAGACTCTGACTCTGTTTGTCTTGGTTCGAATCCAGGTTCCCCAGCCAGATTGGCTAATCCCGCAACAGCTTGATCCGAAACCGGCTTTCCACTGCAGGCGATCGGCATCGGAGCAGCCGTTGGTTTTGATGTGGCCTAGATTCTTGCTCGCAGAACGCGAGACGGCTGCGGTCATCGCCGTCAGCTTTATGAGCACCTAAAGAGCAACTCCGTCACGCCTAACGCGGCGTCACACCCGCAGTGACGTGCCCACCTTACGCTCGAATGCGCACGCCGCACGTGCAGCGCTGAATTGCCTAGCGTTGAAGCAGCGATAGCGCGATCGGCTCGCGTGATGCGCATGCGGACTCGCACCTGGCTTGGCTTGCCGAGGTCAGGGTGCCATGCGATGCTGGTGTACCAAGAAAATTGGGGGCGGGGGCTGCAACGGCTCGTGCGCTTCCCATGCATAAAAAGCCCGGCATCGGGCAAGGGATAGTGGAGACGTTCGAAGATGAGATTTTCACATGTCATCGGGCTGTTTTCGGCTGCCGCCATGTCGGCCGCGCTGGTGGGCAATGCCGCGGCCCAAAGCAAGACCGTCAAGATCGGCGGCATCTTCCCGATGAGCGGCAATGCGGCGAGCATCGGCGTTCACGTCAAGCATGCGTTCGATGTCGCGCTCGACATCATCAACAACCCCCATCCCGAGCTCGGCAACTTCCCGCTCGCCAAGAATGGCGGCCTCGCAGGTCTCGGCGGGGCCAAGGTCGAGATCGTCTACGCCGATAACCAGGGCAGCCCCGCGACCGGGCAAAACCAGGCGCTGCGGCTGATCACGGAAGAGAAGGTGGTGGCGCTGACCGGCGCCTATCAGTCCGGCATCACGCTGACCGCGAGCGCGATCGCGGAGAAATACAACATCCCCTTCGTCAACGGCGAGTCGGTGGCGCCGAACCTCACCGAGCGCGGCTTCAAATGGTTCTTCCGCGTCACGCCGATCGCGACCGATTTCGCGCGGGTCTATTACGAATTCCTCAACGACATGAAGGCTGCCGGCGCCAAGACCGACAATATCGCGATCCTCCACGACAACACCGAATACGGCGCCTCCGTCGCCAACACCCTCACCACGGCGTTCAAGGAGAAGGGTATCGCGGTTGCGCTCGACGTCGCCTATGCCACCAACGCGACCGACGTGCAGAGCCAGGTGCTGCAGCTCAAGGAGAAGAAGCCCGACGTCGTCATCGCGATCTCCTATACGTCGGATGCGATCCTGTTCGCCAAAACGATGCAGGCGCTCGATTACAAGCCGCCGATGCTGCTCGCCGACGACTCCGGCTATTCCGACCCGTCCTTCATCAAGGCGGTCGGCAAGATCTCGCAAGGCGTCTTCAACCGCTCGTCCTGGAGCGTCGGTCCCGCGGGCTCGCCGACCGCGATCATCGCCAAGATGTACAAGGACAAGAGCGGCGATGACATGGACGATACCGTCGCGCGCCAGATGCAGGCGCTGTTCGTGCTGTGCGAGGCGATCGACCGCGCCGGCTCGACGGAACCCGCTAAGGTCCAGGCCGCGTTGAAGGCGACCGACCTCAAGCCCGATCAGATCATGATGGGCTACAAGGGCGTCAAGTTCGACGACAAGGGCCAGAACATCCTGGCGTCCGGCCTCATCATCCAGCTGCAGGACGGCGAGAACTACGTCTCGGTCTGGCCAAAGGCGAGCGCCGAGAAGACGCCGATCATGCCCTACAAGGGCTGGTGATGCAGAGTGTTCACCTCTCCCATCGGGAGAGGTCGATTTGCGCAAGCAAATCGGGTGAGGGGTTACGCTCTATCGATAGACCTGATCCCCTCACCCGGCGCTTCGCGCCGACCTCTCCCGATGGAAGAGGTGGTCCGAGGGCACCCGGTGAACTCATTCAACTAGAAACGTCACGCGCACATCCATGACCTTCACGCTTGTTCAGGTGATCGTCGGCGGCCTCCTGCTGGGAGCTGTCTACGCGCTGTTCTCCTCCGGGCTGACGCTGGTCTGGGGCATGATGAACGTGGTCAATTTCGCCCATGGCGATTTCGTCATGCTCGGCATGTACGTCGCGTTCGTCGTCTACACGCTGCTCGGCGGCGGGCCGCTGATCGGCGCGCCGCTCGCGACGCTGTTGCTCGCCACCCTCGGCGTCATCGTCTATTTCGGCCTGATCCGCGACATCATGAAGGGGCCGATGCTGGCGCAGATCCTCGGCACCTTCGGGCTGGCGCTATTGCTCCGCTATTCGGTGTTCTGGTGGTTTGGCGCGAACTTCCTGTCGCTGCCGGAAAACCTCGTCGGCGGCACCTTCGACATCTTCGGCATCCGCATCCAGGCCTCGCGCCTGCTGGCCGGCGTGGTCGCGCTGGTGGTGACACTCGCCCTGCATCTTCTGCTGACGCGCACCACGCTCGGCTCGCGGATGCTGGCGGTCGCGGAGGATGCGACGGCCGCGCAGCTCATGGGCATCCGGCCCGACAGCATGCAGGCGATCGCCTGGGCGATCGCGGCCGGCGCCACCGGCCTTGCCGGCGCGCTGATCGCGACCTTCTTCTACATCGTGCCGACGGTCGGCGAGACGCTCGGCATCGTCGCCTTCGTCACGGTCTCGCTCGGCGGCTTCGGCAGCGTGCCCGGCGCGCTGATCGCGGGGCTGCTGATCGGCGTGATCGAGTCGCTATCGGGCTATCTGATCGGCGCCGTTTACAAGGACATCGTGGTGTACTCGCTGTTCCTCGGCTTCCTCTGGTTCAGGCCACAGGGCCTGATGGGCAAGACGTGATGCGGCGCACGCTCTGGCTCCTGATCGCGCTTGCGCTGGTGGTCGCTTATCCGCTGGTGTTCACGACGCCGTTCCAGCAACGGCTCGGCGCGCTGGTCCTGCTCTATGCGATCGCAGCCTCGGCGTGGAACATCGTCGGCGGCTACGCCGGCCAGATTTCGGTCGGCCACGTCGTGTTCTTCGGCTGCGGGGCCTATGCCGCAATGGGCGCGTATACGCATTTCGCGCTGTCGCCACTGGTCGGAATTCCCGCCGGCATCGTCTTTGCCGTGCTGATCGCGGCCGTGATCGGCCGGCCGACGCTGCGGCTGTCGGGCCACTATTTCAGCATGGCGACGATCGCGGTCGCCGAGCTCGCGCGGCTGATCGTTACCAACACCGAATATCTCGGCGCCGCCGTTGGCCTGAGCGGCCCGACCGTGGCGCGCAACGTGTTCGATCTCTCCTTCATCTCCGCGCTGCCGTATTACTATCTGTTCCTGGCGGTCCTGATCATCACGCTTGCCATCACCTGGTGGATGACTCGCAGCCGGATGGGTTTCTATCTTCGCGCGATCAAGGATTCCGAGCGCGCGGCGCGTTCGCTGGGCGCGCCTGCGAGCCGCATCAAACTTTACGCCTACATGCTGAGCGCAGGGCTCACCAGCGTCGCCGGCGCGCTCTATGCGATGATGTTCGGCTTCGTCGATCCGGAGTCCGGGCTCGGCATCCTGATCTCGGTGAAGATCCTGATCATGGCGGCGCTCGGCGGCGCCGGACTATTGTTCGGCCCATTCGTCGGCGCTGCAATCCTGGTGCCGCTCGAGGAAATCTCCAACAGCCTCTTGGGCGGCAAGGGCGCCGGCCTGACCTTCGTCGTCTATGGCGCCATCATCGTGCTGATCGCGCGCTTCCAGCCCGGCGGCATCCTGGCCCTGATCAATCGTCTGTGGGCGAAGCGTCGGGCCAAGCCGATGGAAGACAGCATCGCGCAAGAGGCCGGCCATGCTTCTTGAAGCGCGCGGGGTCACCAAGGCTTTTGGCAGCTTCAAGGCGGTCGATGCGGCCAGCGTCACGCTGGGGCGGGGCGATATCCTCGGCCTGATCGGGCCGAATGGCGCCGGCAAATCCACCTTCTTCAATTGCCTGACCGGCGATCTCGCGCTGACATCGGGCCAAGTGCTGTTCGAGAACCACGACATCACGGAGCTGTCGCCGGAGGCGCGCGCACAGCTCGGCTTGGCGCGCACCTTCCAGGTGCCGCAGACCTTCGAGGGCATGACGGTGCTGGAGAACGTGATGATCGGCGCCTTCCTGCGCACGCCGCATCGCGTCGAGGCCGAGACCAAAGCCTGCTCGGTGCTGGAGCGGGTCGGCATGATGCGGCTTGCGGATGCGCCGGCGCGCTCGCTCGGCACGCCCGGCCGCAAGCGGCTGGAGATCGCGCGGGCGCTGGCGACCGAACCCAAAGTGTTGCTGCTCGACGAGGCGATGGCAGGGCTGACGCAGCGCGAGGTGCAGCTTGCGATCGAGCTGGTACGCGACATCCACCGCTCCGGCATCACGCTCGTGATCGTCGAGCACATCATGGAAGTGATCATGTCGCTGGCGAGCCGGGTGATGGTGTTCCACCAGGGCAAGGAGATCGCGCGCGGCAGCCCGCGCGAGGTGACGTCCAACCCGGCCGTCATCGCGGCCTATCTCGGCACCCGCGCCGCCAAGGCTGCCGCCGGCCACACCCCGATCGAGTTGATGGGCGGGCCGGCGACATGACCGGGCCGCTCTTGAGCCTCGAACATCTCGAAGTGCGCTACGGCGACCTGATCGGCGTCTCCGACGTCTCGCTGGACGTGCCCGCGGGCAGCGTG
Organism: Bradyrhizobium sp. LeoB3; assembly: GCF_055456055.1. Classification (NCBI taxonomy): domain Bacteria; kingdom Pseudomonadati; phylum Pseudomonadota; class Alphaproteobacteria; order Hyphomicrobiales; family Nitrobacteraceae; genus Bradyrhizobium; species Bradyrhizobium sp. LeoB3. The sequence goes on along the minus strand of NZ_JBVBEF010000020.1, from coordinate 32,678 downwards.
GTCGCGCTGCTCGGCTCAAACGGCGGCGGCAAGACCACGACGCTGAACGCGATCGCTGGCCTGATCCCGGTGTATGCCGGCAGCATCCACTTCAACGGCGAGGCGATCGCGGGGCAGAGCGCGTTCGCGATCGTGCGCAAGGGCCTTGCTTTGTCGCCGGAAGGCTGGCGGCTGTTCGTGCAGCAGAGCGTCGAGAACAACCTTCTGCTTGGCGCCACCCCGCTGCAGGACAAGACGCGCATCAGGACGTTGCTGGAGCGCGTCTATGAGATCTTCCCGCGCTTGAAGGAGCGCCGCAGCCAGCGCGCCGGCACCATGTCCGGCGGCGAACGGCAGATGCTCGCCGTCGCCCGCGCGCTGATGAGCGACCCGAAACTGTTGATGCTGGATGAACCGTCGCTTGGCCTGGCGCCGGCCGTGGTGGAGTCGATGTACGAGACGTTCGGCCGGCTGCATCGCGAGGGGCTGACGATTCTGCTTGCAGAGCAATCGATCGAGCTTGCGCTGGAAGTCTCCGACTTCGCCACCGTGCTCCAGGTGGGCAGGAGCGTGCTCTCAGGCACCGCCGCCGCGCTGGCGCAGGACCCGCAAGTGCAGAAGGCATATCTCGGCGGCTAATGCGACTTTGTAGGATGGGTAGAGCGAAGCGAAACCCATTATCTTTTTCGCGGCGGCAACCAATGGGTTTCGCTTCGCTCTACCCATCCTACGGGCTACGAACAGCTCACTCCGCGGCTTCCTTGACGGAACGCTCTTCGCGCCGATGCTCCTCGTCCTCCGCATCCGTCGAGCTGCTCCAGCCCGCGAATATATTGGAGAGCTTGTCGAGATAGAGGTAGACCACCGGCGTCGTGAACAGCGTCAGCGCCTGGCTCACGATCAGGCCGCCGACCATGGCGTAGCCGAGCGGCTGGCGGATTTCCGATCCTGTGCCGGTGCCGAGCATCAAGGGCACGCCGCCGAGCAGCGCTGCCATCGTCGTCATCATGATTGGGCGGAAGCGGAGCAGGGCGGCTTGCCGGATCGCGGCCTCCGGCTCCAGGTGATCGTCACGCTCGGCCGCGATCGCGAAGTCGACCATCATGATGCCGTTCTTCTTGACGATGCCGATCAAGAGGATGATGCCGATCAGTGCGATCAGGCTGAAATCGAAGCCGGCCGCCATCAGGATCGCGAGCGCGCCGACGCCGGCCGAGGGCAGCGTCGACAGGATGGTGATCGGATGGATGTAGCTCTCGTAGAGGATGCCGAGGATCAAATAGACGACCACGAGCGCCGCGAGGATCAGGAGCGGCACCGTGCTCAGCGATTGCTGGAACGCCTGCGCGGTGCCCTGGAAGCTCGAATTCAGCGTCGGCGGCGCACCCATCTCGACCATCGCCTTCTGCACCGCATCGGTCGCTTGTCCTAGCGCCACGCCCTGCGCCAGGTTGAAGCTGATCGTGATCGCCGGGAACTGGCCCTGGTGGCTGATCGACAGCGGCCGCACCGGCACGCTGGTCCAGGTCGCAAAGGTCGATAGCGGCACCTGCTCGCCGGTCAGCGGCGACTTCAGATAGATCTTGTTCAGCGTGTCGATGCCGGCCTGCAGCTCGGGCAATACTTCCAGGATCACGTGATAGCTGTTGAGCTGGGTAAAATATTGCGTCACCTGGCGCTGGCCGAACGCATCATACAGCGTGTCGTCGATGAGCTGCGGCTGGATGCCGTAGCGCGAGGCGGTGTCGCGATTGATCTTCAGCTCGAGCGTGGTGCCGTTGGTCTGCTGGTCGGTGGCGACGTCGCGCAGTTCCGGCAAGGTCTGCATCTTCGCGAGAATCTTCGGCGCCCATTCGTTCAGCTCGGCGAGATTGGCGTCCTGCAGCGTGAATTCGAACTGGGTGCGGGTCGGCCGGCCGCCGAGGCGAACGTCCTGCGCCGCCTGCATGAACAATCTGGCACCTTCGACCTGCTCGAGCTTCGGCCGCAGGCGTGCGATGATCTGCTGCGCGTTGGCGGAGCGCTGGTCGCGCGGCTTCAGCGTGATGTACATGGCGCCGTTGTTGCCCGCCCGGCCGCTGCCGCCGACGGCCATGGCCACCGTCGCGACGTCAGGGTCGGCGAGCACGATCTTGCCGAGCGCCTCCTGCTTGCGCTTCATGTCGACGAAGGAAATGTCCTGGTTGGCTTCCGAGGTCGCAGTGATCAGGCCGACGTCCTGCTGCGGGAAGAAGCCCTTCGGGATGACCACGAACAGGTAGACCGACAGGCCGAGCGTCGCGAAGAAGATCATCAGCGTCGTGAACTTCCAGCGCAATGCGAGGTCGAGCACGTTTTGATAACCCCGCAGCATGGCGTCGAAGCCACGCTCGCTGATCTGGTAGAACCGGCCGTGCTTGGTCTCGCCATGAGCCCGCAGGAAGCGCGAGGCCATCATCGGCGTCAGCGTCAGCGACACGAACATCGAGACGAAGATCGTCATCGCCAGCACGACCGCGAATTCGCGGAACAGGCGCCCGATGATGCCTCCCATCAGGAGCAGCGGGATCAGCACCGCGACCAGCGAGATGCTGATCGAGACGATCGTGAACCCGATCTCGCTCGCGCCCTTGAAGGCGGCCGCCATCGGCTTCTCGCCTTCCTCGATATAGCGCGTGATGTTCTCCAGCATCACGATGGCGTCGTCGACCACGAAACCCACGGCGATGGTCAGCGCCATCAGGGACAGGTTGTCCAGCGTGTAGCCGAACACCCACATCAGTGCACAGGCGCCGAGCAGGGCGAGCGGCACGGTCACAGTTGGGATGACCGTGGCCCAGAAGCTGCGCAGGAACACGAAGATCACCATCACGACCAGCCCGATCGTGAGCAGCAGCGTGAATTGCACATCCTCGACCGCGGCGCGGATCGTGGTGGTGCGGTCGCTGATGACGTCGATTTTGATCGACGGCGGGATCGCGGCGACCAGCCGCGGCAGGGTTGCCTTGATCTTGTCGACGGTGTCGATGACGTTGGCGCCGGGTTGCTTGAAGATGACCAGGAACACGCCGCGCTGGCCGTTGGCCCAGGCCGCCTGCTTGGCGTCTTCCGGCCCGGCGACGGCCTGGCCGATATCGCGGATTCGCAACGGGCCGCCATTGCGGTAGGCGATGATGACGTCGTTCCAGGGGGCGGCCTGCAGGAGCTGGTCGTTGGCGTAGATCGTATAGGCGCGGGTGTCGCCGTCGATATTGCCCTTGGGACTGTCGACGGTGGCGCTGGTGATGGCGGCGCGCACGTCCTCCAGCGACAGGCCCTTTGCCACCAGCTTGGCCGGATCGATCTGGACCCGTACCGACGGCTTCTGCTGACCGCCGATGATGACCTGGGCCACGCCGGAGATCTGGCTGATCTGCTGCGCAAGCTGCGCGTCGACGGCATCGCTCACCTCGGTCAGCGGCAGCGTCTCCGAGGTCGCCGATAGCAGCATGATCGGGGAGTCCGCCGGGTTGACCTTGCGGTAGGTCGGCGGCGACGGCAGGTTCTTCGGCAATTGGCCGCTCGCCGCGTTGATGGCGGCCTGTACGTCGTTGGCGGCGCCATCGATACTGCGATTGAGATCGAACTGGATGGTGATCGATGCGGTGCCGAGATAGCTCGTCGAGGTCATCTGGGCGACGCCAGGGATCTGCGCGAATTGGCGTTCCAGCGGCTGCGCCACCGAGGTCGCCATGGTTTCCGGGCTGCCGCCGGGCAAATTCGCGGTGATCTGGATGGTCGGGAAGTCGACCTGCGGCAGCGGCGCGACCGGCAGCAGCGGATACGCCACGAGGCCGACAAAAAGAATGCCGGCCATCAGCAGCGAGGTGCCGATGGGGTAGCGGATGAAGGGAGCGGAAATGCCGTAGCTCATTCCGGCTTCACCTTGGATTGCGTCGCATCCGAGCTCGCGACCGCGGTGCTGACGAGCACGCCGGGCGAGACTTTGTATTGGCCCGAGGTAATCACCTGCTGGCCCGGCGATAACCCCTCATCGACGACGGATTTGCCGTCGATCGAGTAGCTGACCTTGATCCGGTGCAGCTCCGCCTTGTTCTCCTGGCTGATAGTATACGCGTAAAGCCCGTCCGTGCCATGCTGGACGGCATCGTCGGGAACCACGGTCGCATCCTTCAGCGTCCGCACCAGGAGCCGCGTCGATACCGACTGGCCCGGCCACAGCGCGTGGTCCTTATTCTCGAACACCGCCTTCAGGCGGATGGTTCCGCTGGTCGTATCGACCTGGTTGTTGATCAGCGCGAGAACGCCGGTGGACAGAAGGCGCTTGCCGTCGGTGGAGTAGGCGATGGTCTTGGGCGGGGAGGCCGCCAGCGCCGCCTTGATGTCAGGCAGTTGGTCCTCAGGCGCGGTGAAAATCACCGCGATCGGCTCGATCTGCGCGATCGAGACGATGCCGGTCTGGGTCGCGGCATTGACGATGTTGCCGACATCGACCTGGCGCAGGCCGGCGATCCCCGTGATCGGCGCCTTAACGGTCGCGTAATCGAGCTGCGTCTGCGCATTCGTGATCGCCGCATCATCTGCGGCGATCTGCGCCGTCAACTGCGCGACCATGGAGCGCTGGGTGTCAGTCTGCTGGCGCGTGGCGAACTCGCCGAGCCGGGTGAAACGCTGCAGATCGAGCTTGGCGTTGGCGAGATTCGCCTCGTCCTGCTGCTTCTTGGCCGTGGCCTGGTCGAGCGCGGCCTGATACGGGCGCGGATCGATCTCCACCAGGACGTCGCCCTTGTTGACCAGCTGGCCTTCCTGGAAGGCGATCTTCATGATCTGTCCGTCGACGCGGGTGCGGACCTGGACGGTGTTGAAGCCCTGCACGGTGCCGAGGCCGGTCAAATAGACCGGGAAATCGGCGGTTTCGACACCTGCAATCCGAACCGGGACGGGCGGACGGGCAACGGCGGCAGTCTTTTGCCCGTCAGCTTTGGTGTGCCCCACGCCATAGCGCTGCCAGCCAAAATAGCCCGCGGCGCCGACGGCGGCGACCAGCAAGAGCCAGCCTATCGTTCGTGACTTGGACATGCGCGCTCATGGGTTCGGAGACAATTATAGGTGTTTAAAACCGTTCCGGGGAAACCATATAATGCGTCAGCACTTAATGCGTACACACACTAACACTTGAGAATCCTAAACATTTGGAAAGGTTTAGGAGCGCGTTCCTGAAGCCTCGATCCGTCCGTTGAAACCGACATGTCGCTCGATCTGAAACGCCAGCTTGTTTCGCAGCTTGTCGAGAGTTCACGCCTGTTGCGTAACTATATCGACCATCGTGCGAAGACGCGTGGCACCACGCGCGCGCAATGGATCGTGCTGTTTCGGCTGCGGGAGCAGGAGGGGCTGTCGCAGGTCGATCTCGCTGATGTGCTCGAACTGCAGCCAATCTCGCTGGTGCGACTGCTTGACCGACTGGTCGAGCACGGGCTGCTCGAGCGCCGGCCTGATCCGAAGGACCGCCGCGCCAACCGCCTGTTCCTCACCGATCGCGGCCGGCAGCTGGTCGACGATCTCGACAGCCTGCGCGATGCGATCGCAACCGACGTGCTGCGCGACATTCCCGATCAGCGGATCGAGGCCAGCCTTCAGACGCTGCGGGACCTTAAGGATCGCATCAAGTCGCTCGGCGAAGGCCCGGACGTTGCGGTGAAATAAAGCACGTCACCTCGCCCGCAAGCGGGAGAGGGAGTTTCTCTCCCGGTTGAATCCGGACTCGATGTCGGTCATATCGCAGCCCGCGAGCGAAATCGGGGTGAGCGATGGACGAGCTGAACGGACGCATGATGGCCTGCCAGATCCTGATCACGGGATTGATCGCGCGCGTCGCCAACGAACAGAAGGATCCGCTGCGTTTTCTCACCGATTTCCGCGACGAGATCAAAGCGGTGGTGAATGGAGTGAATATTGCAGGCGAGAACACCGATCGCGTGCGTCAGGTCGCACAGCGGACAGTGGACGAATTGTTCTCGCTGATGAAGCCGCCGAGCGCCGATTAAGCTTCGTTTACCGCCGAACTGTGCGGTGCTTGATTTCGCAGCGGTTTTCCTGCTCTTTAGAATCGTTATTAGAATAGTTTGAAATAGTCAGATTAGAAGCGTTCTGATCTGGATCGATTCAAACGAGCGATCCACGCATTCGCGTTGACCCGAAATTTCGTCGCCGATACCACCGCCCCGAGACACATCGTCGCGTATCAAAGCGCATAAATCAGAATTCATCGCGGGGGCGAGTGATGAGCAACATAAAGACGCCGAGGTCGCTGCGTTTCGAGGTGGCGATCAACTCGGCCGGCGAACGGCTTGAGGGCTACTCGGGCAAGAAAGTGTCGACGGTTGCGGGCCTGATCGCGGTCGCATCGTTTTCCGGCGCCGAAGCGCAACAGCCCAATTTGCCGCCGGTGAATGTGGAAGCGCCCGTGGCGCGGCCGCGGCCGGCCAACACCAAGCCGACACCGGATCAGGTCCGCGCCCGCACCGCACTCAGGCGCGCGTCACGTCGCACGCAGCAGACGCGGGTTGCGGCCGTGCCTTATCCCAACGCCGGTGGGCTCAATGCCGATCGCGATCCCTATGCGGATCCTGCCGCGCCTTACAAGGTCGATCGCGTGCAGGCGTCAGGAAAGTTTCCCGAGCCGATCCTGAATACGCCGAAGACGATCACGGTGCTCTCCAGGCAAGTGCTGGACGACAAGAACGCCACCACGTTGCGACAGGCCGTGCTGAGCACTGCCGGTGTCACGCTCGGCACGGGCGAGGGCGGCAACGCCTTCGGCGACCGCTTCTTCATCCGCGGCTTTGATGCACGCAACGACATATTCATCGATGGCGTGCGCGACGCCGGCGTCAGCGTCCGCGAGAACTTCTTCACCGAGCAGGTCGAAATCCTGCGCGGCCCCGGCTCTTCATTCGCCGGCCGAGGCACCACCGGCGGCGCCATCAACATCGTCACCAAGCAGGCGACGACGGAGGGCAGCTTCTACAACATGGATACGACGTTCGGCACCGACCGCACCAAGCGCGTCACGCTCGACGTCAACCAGGTGATCAGCCCGACGCTTGCCGTGCGCGCGGGCGGCCTGTTCCAGGACGCGGGCGTTGCCGGCCGTGACTACGTGTCCGATGACCGCGGCGGCGGGTTCGTTGCGGCGAAGTGGACACCGATCGATGCGGTGAAGGTGACTGCAGGCTACATTCACACCGATATTCACGGCCTGCCGGACTTCGGCGTGCCCTATTTCCGGCCGAGCACCGCGAGCAAGGCAGGCGGCCCGTTCCCGGATTTCGGCGTCAACCGAAACAATTGGTACGGCTTCAACGATCGCGACTTCTCGCAGGTGAAGCAGGATATCGGCACCATCAACGCCGAGGTGCAGGTCACGCCGGATCTTACGCTCAGCAACAAGACCAGGGCCTCGCGCTCGCTGTTGAATTACATCGGCACGCTGCCTGAGGCGCCGGTCCTCAGGAATCCGCTCATTTTCTCGACGTTGTCGGCCAATCCGCAGAGCCGCTATCAGACCACCGATACGCTGGCCAACCAGACCGAGGCCACCTACAAATTCGACACTGGCGGCTGGCGCCATACGGCGCTCGCCGGTGTTGAAGTGTCGCAGGAGCGCTCCAGCATCGACAAGTATACCGGCTTGAGTTCGGAAGCCATTGGCGCGCCGTTCTCGGGCACGGGCTCGGTCACGGGTGTCAGCGTGTTCAACCCGCAATACACATTCCTGCCGTTCGGCACGACCCCGACGCTCGCAGGTCTCCCGACCAAGATCGGGATCGACACCACGAGCGGCTACCTGCTCGACACCGTCAACTACAACGATCTCGTCATCCTCAACGGCGGCATCCGCTACGACAATTACAAGATCAACACGAGCGGCTTCGGCACGGTGAACGGCGTGCCCAACGTGTTCGGGACGCAGTCGGCCGAGTTCGGTTTGCCGAATTTCAATTTGGGCCTCCTGCTCAAGCCGCTTCCGATCGCGAGTGTCTATGCGGCCTATGCCACCTCTTCCAATCCCGTCGGTGCGGAGTTCGACGGCACCAGCACGGCGTATGGCGGCCTCTCGCCGGTGCTGAACGGTAACACCAATCAGATCTTCGGTCCCGAGAAGAACACGGCGATCGAACTTGGCACCAAATGGGAGTTGTTCGATCGGCACCTGCTGGTGACGGCGGCGCTATTCCAGACCGAAAAGGATAACGCGCGTGAATCGGTCAATATCACGCCGGCGACCGCCACCGCATCCTGTCCCTATCCCGCGAACACAAGCGGCACCGTGCCCTGCATCAGTGCCGGCGCTGCCTACCGCATCCGCGGCATCGACCTCGGCCTTGGCGGCAAGATCACGGACAAATGGAGCGTGTTCGGCGGACTGGTGCTGATGCAGTCCGAGGTGACGAAATCGCTCGTTCCGCCCGCGAACACGATTCTCTACACCACCAATGTCGGCCTGCCGCTCGCCAACGTCGCGCATCAATCGTTCAGCCTGCTGACGAAGTACCAGCTCACGGACATGTGGGAGATCGGTGGGCAGGCGGTCTACCGTTCCAAGATCTATGGCGGCACGTTCCTCGCGGCGAACCAGGGCACGCAATTGCCGAGCTACTGGCGCTTCGATGCGTTCGCGGAGGCGAAGCTCAACAAGAACTGGAGAGTCAAACTGTTCGTGAACAACATCTTCAACAAGCTTTATTACGACGCGTTGTATCAGAGCCCGGCTCCGTTCGTGCTCGAAGCGCCAGGTCGCGCCGCCTATCTCGTCGTATCGGCACGGTTCTGAAACGACAGGGCATGCTGATTTGCGTTCCGAATGTGCTGAGCAAGACCGATGTGGCTGACTTCCGTCGCATCATGGATGCCAGCGCCTGGGAGGATGGACGTTCGACGGCAGGCGCCGCATCGGCGCTGGTGAAGCGCAACGAGCAGTTGCCGCCGGATAGCGAGGTTGCACGCCAGCTCGGCAACCGCGTGCTGTCGGCGCTTTCGGCCAGTGCGCGCTTCATCTCGGCGGCGATCCCACTTAGAATCTTTCCACCTTTGTTCAACCGTTACGTCGCCACCGACGGTCATCATTTCGGTCTGCATGTCGACAACGCGGTGAGGGGAGACCATCTCACCGGCTTGCGGATACGCACCGACCTCTCGGTTACGCTGTTTTTATCGGAGCCGGACGAATATGATGGCGGCGAGCTCGTCATCGAAGATCTCTACGGCTCGCATGAAGTGAAGCTGCCGGCCGGCGACCTCGTTCTTTATCCTGCTTCTAGTTTGCATCTGGTCACGCCGGTGACGCGGGGCGCGCGGGTTGCGTCTTTCTTCTGGCTGCAGAGCATGGTACGGGATGCGCACGCTCGCAGTCTGATCTTCGATCTGGACACCGCTATCCAGGCCTTGGTGGAGCGGCTTGGGCGAGACGATCCCGAAACGGTCAAATTGACCGGCATCTATCACAACTTGATACGCCACTGGGCCGAAGTATGAACATTCTAACTACCCGCGCGACACTTCTTGCACTCTCCGTGCTGACGCTGGCCGCGCTGACGACACCGTCGTCGGCGCAGCAGCAGATGGCGCCCGCCGCCCCCGCTCCATCTGCGCCTGTCGCGCAACAGACTGCTCCCGCCGCGCCGCAACCACCGGCAGAGGCGACGACGCCGGCGCAGTCACCCTCTGCCGCCGCGTCGGTTGCCTCGCAGGGAACTCAAGAGGTCAGTGCAGCGCCCGCCGAGGGCGACGGCAAGAAATCGGCGACCATCGCCGGACTGAAGGAACTGTCGCCCTGGGTGATGTTCTGGAATGCCGACATCGTCGTGAAGGCGGTGATGATCGGTCTTGCCTTTGCATCGCTGGTGACCTGGACGGTGTTCATCGCCAAGATGATCGAGCTTACCGTCGTGCAGCGCAAGTTGCGCGCCGCGCTCGCCAAGATCAGCGATGTGCGCTCGCTGGCTGAAGCGCAGTTCGCGCTCGGCGCCAAGGGCAGCGTGCTGTCGACCCTGATCGCCGCGGCGATGCGGGAAGGGCGACTGTCGGCCGGCATCTCCAGCGACGCCGGCATCAAGGAACGCGCGGCATCGAGCTTTGCCGAGATCGTACGTGCCGAAGGCCGCCGCATTCGCGTCGGGATGGGCCTGCTTGCGACCATCGGCGCGACCTCGCCCTTCGTTGGTCTGTTCGGCACCGTCTGGGGCATCATGAACAGCTTCATCGGCATCTCGAAATCGCAGACCACCAACCTCGCGGTGGTCGCGCCCGGCATCGCCGAGGCGCTGCTCGCGACCGCGATCGGCCTCGTCGCGGCGATCCCGGCCGTGATCATCTACAATCACTTCTCGCGGGTGACGAAGGGTTATCTGGAACTGGTCGGCCGTGCCTCGGGCGCGGCGGCGCGGCTGCTGTCGCGCGACCTCGACCGCACCAATGTCAGCGTGTCCAGCGGCGCACATTCGCGCACGGCGGCGGAGTAGGCGATGGCTGTCTCGATCGCGGACAATGACGGCGACGACGACGATTTCGCGGAATCGCACGAGATCAACGTCACGCCATTCATCGACGTCATGCTGGTGCTGCTGATCATCTTCATGGTGGCCGCGCCGCTCTCCACCGTGGACCTGCCGATCGATCTGCCGACGTCGAGCGCGACGCCGCAGAAGAAGCCGGATAAGCCGACCTATGTCAGCATCAAGTCGGATCTGACGCTTGCGATCGGCGAAAATGCGGTCAAGCGCACTGAGCTGGTGCATTCGCTCGATACCTTGGCCGACATGAGCAAGGATAAGTATGTATTCCTGCGCGCGGATCGCGCGGTGCCTTATGGCGAGCTGATGGGGGTGATGGAAATCCTGCGCTCGGGCGGCTACAACAGGGTCAAGCTGGTGACGCTCGAAGGTGTTCCCGGCGCTCCTGCCGCACCGCAAGCCGCCGAACCGGCAAAACCTTGACGACGGACAGCGATGTCTGACCTCGATCTCGAGCAGAAGCCTTCCCGACGGCTATGGATTTGCGCCGCAGCGACGGCGCTTGCGCTGCATGTTGGCGGCGCGGCGCTGGCGCTTGCGAATTTGCGCGGCGATGACGTCGGCGACGGCTTGGGTGCAAATGCCGCCGAGTTCGCGGTGGAGATGGCCTCGCCCAAGGTCGAGGAGGAGAATCTGCCGCCAGGTCCCGACGCCGATGCGTCGCAGGCCGCTCCGCAGCTCTCCGAGCAGAAGGCCGAGGTCAAGGAGACCGACCTGCCAAAGGACGTGCCGCACGAGTCCGAAGACCCCGACCGCATCGTCACGCAGAACGACTCGAAGAAGCCCCAGGAAGACGATCCCAAGGTCCAGGCCGTCCAGACCCAGGCTTCCGAGGAGGCGCCCGCCCAGGAAGCGACCGCGCGGCAGACGCTGGAGGAGAACGCGCCGGAGGCCGAGCAGGCCAAGGCCCCCAATCGCGGCATCGGCAAGGACAGGCAGAAGCTGACCGCCGACTGGGGCCGCAAGATCAGCGCCTATTTCGAGCTCCACAAGCGCTATCCGCACAACAAGAGCAAGGCGACCACCGTGAAGGTCAGCATCGTGCTGAACCGTCGCGGCAACATCGTCAACGTCGCTGTCGCGGAGTCCTCAGGCGACCCGGCCTTCGATGACGCAGCCATCTCGATGGTCCGTCGCTCCGATCCCGTCCCCGCGCCGCCAGCCGAACTCACCGAAGACCAATTCGCCTTCAGCCTCGACGTGAACTTCAAGAAGCCGAAGTAACGGATTGAGGCACAGGGCGGATTAGCTCGTAGGATGGGCAGAGCGAAGCGAAACCCATCGGTCTCAAAGCAAGCTGCGCGAATGATGGGTTTCGCTTCGCTCTACCCATCCTACGGCTGCAACGCGGCTCTAGCGCCAGAAATAGCGGATGCCGACGTAGACCACGACGAGGCAGGCGAAGATCAGCGCCACAGGCAGCGGCCGTTTGCCCATCGGGCCTGATACCCCCGGCTTCTTGGCGGGGAGGCGGCGGAAGGCGGTGACATTGCCGCGGTCGGCGACCGGCTCGCGGGAGGGGGCGGGGACGTCGGGCGGCGTGCCGGCACCGCCCATCTCGGCATAATAGCTCTTGTACATCAGCTTGATGGTGGCCTCGCTCGCCTCAAGCTCCGGCATCTGCTCCAGGAGCTTGTTGTAGGTGCCGAGGAAGTTCTGCGCGTCGGCCGACAAGGACGACGAGCCGTTCAGCTTGGCGAGCATTTTCCAGGTCGCGAAGTCCGCTCTGGCACGGGTGTCCGCACGTCGAGCGATCAGCATATCGGCAGCTTTGATCAAGAGGCCCTCGCGATTTTTTCTCAACCTAGGCGTTGCCGGTGATGAGGAGAAGCGCACCTATCACATAGCCGGTCAGTGTCCGCAGTATCGCGGAAATAATATCAAGATTGAGACCAAGCTGCGAACCGAGCAGGGGCAGCAAGATCAAAAGCCCGATCAGGATCAGCAACCCGTAGGGCTCGAGGCGCGCGAGCGGCTCAGCGAGCGGCCGGGGCAAGAGCCCGACCGCCACCCGGCCGCCATCCAGCGGCGGGATCGGCATCATGTTGAAGATCGCGAGCACGATATTGATGAGGAAGGCGTTTTTGAGATTGTCCGCGACCCAGCGCGCGCTGTCCGGCGGGACGAATGGGAGTAAGTGGAATGCCAGTGCGGCAACCAGAGCGAGAATGATGTTGGTGGCGGGGCCGGCCAGCGCCACCCAGACCATGTCGAGCCGGGGATGCTTGAGATTGCGGAAATTGACCGGCACCGGCTTGGCATAGCCGAACAGGAAGGGCGACTGCGACAGCAACAGCACGGCGGGCAGGACCACCGTGCCGAAGGGATCGATATGCTTCAGCGGATTGAAGCTGACGCGGCCGAGCTGCCAGGCGGTGTTGTCACCCAGCCGGTGCGCGACGAAGCCGTGCGCCGCCTCATGGAAGGTGATGGCGATCAGGAGCGGCAGCACCCAGACGGAGATGGTGTAGAGGGAGATGTTCAAGGGGGATATCCGGTCGCGGCGGCGCCGCTCTCAACCACACATGATGGTTGCGGCCGGGTTCCGGCGCAAGGCGGAAATGCGCTGCGACGCATTAGCGCGGAATATCGGCCGTCAGCGTAGCTTCTGCACTGCCGGATCGGCCTCGACGACCTCCTTGGGGCCGGATTGCGTCGTCGCGATCCAGATGCCCGCGAACACGGTCACGATGCCAATCACCAGATTCCAGCGCCGCGGCTCGCCCAGCAGCGTCGCGCCGACGAGCGATGCCGCGATCGGATTGACGGTCACCGAGATCGCGACGCGGGTCGGCGTCGTGCGCTCCAGCGCGAATGCCCAGAGATAGAACGTCAGCGCCGCGCCGAAGGCCCTGAGATAGACCGCGCCGAACCATTGTGGGACACCGAAAGCGGCGACCGGGGCAAAACTGCCACGCGCGAGCGAGGCGAGGATAAGGCAGGCGGCACCGGCGGCCATGGCCATCGTCGTGAACGGGATGGGGCCGGAGCGGCGGATGAAGGGCCTCGACCAGATGCTGTAGAGCGCCATGCAGAGCGCGGCCGCGACCATCAGGAGATCGCCGCGCCACGCCCCGTCAGGCGCGGTGCTGAGGCCGGAGAGCAGGGCCATGGCGACACCTGTTATCGTCACCAGTACGCCCGTGGTCTTTCGCACCGTCAATTGCTCGCTGCCAAGCGCCGCGCCGACCGCCATCGTCAATAGCGGCAATGTCGAGAGCGCGAGCGCACCGCGCGCCGCCGTCGTGAAGATCAGCGATGCGTTGAACAGGATCGGGAACAGGGCGAAGAACAACAGGCCGAGGCCAATCACCGCCGGCCAGTCGCGTCGCGCCGGCCAGCTTCGTCCCTGTATCAGGACGAGCGGAAGCAGCAGCAGGAAGCCGATGCCGAAGCGGAACGCGCCGATGGCGAGCGGGTCGATGGCGCCCACGAGGTAGCGCGTTGCCCCGATCGACGTGCCGCCAAGCGCGCTCGAAAGCACCGCGGCCAGGACACCCCAAGTTTCGCCCATCCGGCTTGACCTCCTTTTCGGCTCTTGCCGACGGTAGGGGACACGCGATAATCAAGGAATGGAATTTATCTGATAGATAAAATCACGGTTCGTGATGAGCCTGGATCCTGATCTCCTGAAGGCATTCGTTGCGGTGGCGGACCATCGTTCCTTCACCCGTGCGGCCGTGGCGCTGAACCGGACGCAATCGGCGGTCAGCATGCAGGTGAAGCGGCTGGAAGAGCGGCTGCAGGCGGAGCTGTTTCATCGCACCAAAGCCAACGTCGATCTGAGCGCAGCCGGCGAGGGCCTGCTCGGCTATGCGCGCCGCATCCTCAGCCTGAACGAGGAGGCGATGGGCCGCGTCCGGGAGCACAAGGTAGAGGGGCGCGTCCGCCTCGGCGTGATGGACGACTACGGCACGCTACTGGTCCCGCCGCTGCTCGCCAGCTTCGTCGCCAATTATCCGCTGATCCATATCGAGATGGAGACGGGGCTGACCTCGTCCATGACCGACCGGCTCGGAGAGGCCTACGACCTCGTCATCGCCATGCACCCGGAAGGATGCGGCGAAGGCGAACTACTGCGGTGCGAGCAGGCGGTGTGGGCGGCGAGCCCGGAGCATCGCGTCGAGGAGCTTGATCCGCTTCCGGTGGCGCTTTACCCGCAGGGCTGCCTGTTCCGGAGTTGGGCGATGCAGGCGCTCGACGCTGCGAAACGGCCGTGGCGGCTCGCCTTCGTCAGCCACAGCCTCGCGGCGGTCGAGGCGATCGCGGTGCAGGGATTGGCCGTCACCGTGGTCAAGGCCGGCACCTTTCCGCCGCGGCTCCGGCGCCTGTCGGATCGCGACGGCATGCCGCCGCTGCCGCGCGCCGAGATCAGGCTGCATCGCGCCGCGAACCTGTCGCGCGCGGCGTTACTGTTGGCCGACCATCTGGTCGCGGAGCTCCGCCAACCGATTTAATTAGTAGGTCGCGCGGCCGCCTGAGATGTCGAACACGGCGCCGGTGGAGAAGGCGCAATCCTCCGACGCCAGCCAGGCGACAAGCGCGGCGAGTTCTTCCACCAGCACGAAGCGGCCTTTCGGGATCTTCGACAGCATGAAGTCGATATGCTGCTGCGTCATCTGGTCGAAGATCGCGGTACGCGCCGCCGCCGGCGTTACCGCGTTGACGAGGATATCGTGTTGCGCGAGTTCCTTGCCGAGCGATTTCGTCAGCGCGATCAGGCCGGCCTTCGACGACGAATAATGCGCCGCGTTCGGATTGCCTTCCTTGCCGGCAATGGAGGCGATGTTGACGATACGGCCGTAGCCCTGCTTGAGCATCGCCGGCACGATCGCCTTGCAGCAGATGAAGGGGCCATCGAGGTTGATGCGCAATACCTTGCGCCATTCCTCGAGGTCAGTCTCCCACACGGTCTTGTTGATGCCGGCGATACCGGCATTATTGACGAGGATGTCGATCTTGCCGAACGCCTTGAGCACTTCGTCGCGCACTTTCTCGACGCCGGCGGGATCGGTAACGTCGACCTTGAAAGCGGCCACCTCCGGGCCGATCTCCTTCGCGGTCTTCTCCGCCAGCGTGATGTCATGATCCCAGATCGCGACTTTGGCGCCGGAGGCGACAAAGCGATCGGTGATCGCGCGCCCAAATCCCTGCGCGCCGCCGGTGACAACCGCAACCCGGCCGGTGAGATCGTATTCGTTCATGGTGTGCTTCCTTGAAATTAGAGTGTCCAGCCGCCGTCGATGGCATGCGCGACGCCGGTGGTGAACGCGCTCTCGTCGCTGGCGAGATAGACGGCGAGTGCGGCGATCTCCTCGGCGGTGCCGAGCCGGCCCATCGGCTGGCGGGCGATGAACATGTCGCGCCCTTGCGGGCCTGCGGCGGCGGCGCGCTGCAGCATCGAGGGCGTCTCGACCGTGCCGGGGCAGATGCAGTTGCAGCGGATGCCTTTGGAGATGAAGTCGGCCGCGACCGAGCGGGTGAGGGCGGCCACCGCCGCTTTGGTCGCTCCGTAGACGTAACGGTTCGGCGCGGCCTTGAACACGCCGGCGGCGGAGGCGATGTTCACGATCGCGCCACCGCCCGCGTCCAGCATGCCCGGCAGGAAGGCACGGATCGTGCGGTGCATCGACTTCACATTGAGGTCGAAGGAGAAATCCCAGTCCTCATCGGAGCAATCGAGCACCGTGCCGTGATGGACGAAGCCGGCGGCATTGAGCAGGATGTCAGTCTTGCCGACGCGCTTGGCCATCGCCGCGACCGCAGCGGTGTCGCGCACGTCCAGCCGCGCCACCTCGGCGATGCCCTCCTGCTTGAGCAGCGCGAGCTTCTCCTCGTCGATATCGGTGGCGAACACGCTGGCGCCCTCGCGCGCAAAGGCCACCGCGCAAGCGCGGCCGATGCCCACGGCCGCCGCAGTGACGAATGCGCGCTTGCCCTTCAGGCGGTCTGACATGTTGTCTCCCTTCATTCTGCGCGTCATTCCGGGCACGCGAAGCGTGAGCCCGGAATCCATTTGTCTGCTTGCGTATGTGGCGCAATGGATTCCGGGTTCGTCGCTTCGCGACGCCCCGGAATGACGCCAACCTAGTGATTATCCCTGGCCACGCCGACCTTGCCGGCGATGTCGTGATAGCGGGTGGCGAGTTCGAGGCAGGCGCCGGTGGCCTGCTGGCCGACGGTGGCGCGATAGAGTTCCTGCCACGGCGTCTGGTTCGCCGGATAGCGGAAGCCGCCATTTGCCTTCAATTCGGCATGCCGCTTCTTCACCTCGTCATCCGAGATCAGGATGTTGGCGGTGCCTTTGTTCAGGTCGATGCGCACCCGGTCGCCGGTCTTCAGGATCGCCAGCCCGCCATCGGCGGCCGCTTCCGGCGAGGCGTTGAGGATCGACGGCGAGCCCGAGGTGCCGGACTGGCGTCCGTCGCCGATGCACGGCAGGGACAGGATGCCGCGTTTGATCAGCGCCGCCGGCGGCTGCATGTTCACGACTTCGGCACCGCCGGGATAGCCGATCGGACCGGCGCCGCGGATGAACAGCATGCAGTGCTCGTCGATCTCGAGCGAGGGATCCTCGATCCGCTTGTGGTAATCCTCCGGCCCCTCGAACACGATGGCGCGACCCTCGAAGGCGTTCGGGTCCTTCGGGTTGACCAGATAGCGGTCGCGGAACTCCTTGGAGATCACGCTGGTCTTCATGATCGCGGAATCGAAGAGATTGCCGCGCAGTACCAGGAAGCCTGCGTCCTTCACCAGCGGCTTGTCGTAGGTCCAGATCACGTCGGCATCGGGCCGGGCTGCATCCTTGCAGTTCTCGCCCATGGTGCGGCCGTTGACCGTCACCGCATCTTCATGGATGCGCTTGTGCGTCATCAATTCGCGCACCACCGAAGGCACGCCGCCTGCGCGGTGATATTCCTCGCCGAGATAGAAGCCGGCCGGCTGCATGTTCACCAGCAGCGGCACGTCGTGGCCATATTTCTGCCAGTCGTCGATCGACAATTCGACGCCGACATGGCGGGCGAGTGCGTTGATGTGGATCGGCGCGTTGGTCGAGCCGCCGATCGCCGAATTCACCACGATGCAGTTCTCGAACGCCTTGCGGGTGAGGATGTCGGAAGGCTTCAGGTCCTCCCAGACCATCTCGACGATGCGCTTGCCGGTCTCATAGGCGATCTGGCCGCGCTCGCGATAGGGCGCGGGGATCGCCGCGCATCCTGGCAGCGACATGCCGAGCGCTTCGGCCAGCGAGTTCATGGTCGAGGCGGTGCCCATCGTGTTGCAATGGCCGACCGACGGCGCCGAGGAGGCGACGACGTTCATGAACTCCTCATAATCGATCTCGCCGGCGGCGAGTTGCTCGCGCGCCTTCCAGACCACGGTGCCGGAACCTGAGCGCACGCCATTGTGCCAGCCATTCAACATCGGCCCGCCCGACAGCACGATCGCGGGCAGGTTCACGGTCGCCGCCGCCATCAGGCAGGCGGGCGTGGTCTTGTCGCAGCCGGTGGTCAGCACCACGCCATCGAGCGGATAGCCGAAGAGAACTTCGACGAGGCCGAGATAGGCGAGATTGCGATCGAGCGCGGCGGTGGGCCGCTTCCCCGTCTCCTGAATTGGATGGGTCGGAAACTCCATCGCGATACCGCCGGCTTCGCGGATGCCTTCGCGCACCCGATGCGCCAATTCAAGATGATGGCGATTGCAGGGCGAGAGATCGTTGCCGGTCTGCGCAATGCCGATGATCGGTTTGCCGGACTGCAGTTCCTGCCGCGTCAGTCCATAATTAAGGTAGCGCTCGAGATAGAGCGCGGTCATGCCGGGATTGTGCGGGTTGTTGAACCATTCACTGGAGCGGAGCTTGCGTTTGGTGACTGGCGTAACGGGCTTGTTCATTGTTTCTCCCCGAGCGCAAAAGGCATGCTGCACTGCACTCAGCCTTGTTTCATTGACGCGACTTTATGCACGTCGACCGACTGTTCGCAATTGATTGAGCGCCGCGATATTCAACTTTGATCCAACGACATGGCGAAAAAATTCTGCTAAGAGGCAACTCAACTTGAAGAGTGGGCAGGGCCTTTATGGTCCTAACCGCCGCTAGAATCGGAGGGAAATGAATGGCGTCGGTGCAGATTAGCGACGTGCGCAAGTCGTTCGGTGGGTTTGAAGTCCTGCACGGCGTGACTGTTCCGATCGAGGACGGTGCGTTCGTGGTGTTGGTCGGCCCCTCCGGCTGCGGCAAGTCGACATTGCTGCGCATGCTGGCGGGACTGGAGAACATCACCTCCGGGACGATCTCGATCGGCAATCGCGTCGTAAACAACGTGCAGCCGAAAGAGCGCGACATCGCGATGGTGTTCCAGAACTACGCGCTGTACCCGCATATGACCGTTGCCCAAAATATGGGCTTCTCGTTGAAATTGCGGAACGCGAACCAGCAGGACATCACCTCCCGGGTCAAGAAGGCCGCCGAAATCCTCGCATTGACGCCGCTCCTTGAGCGCTTTCCCCGTCAATTGTCGGGTGGTCAGCGCCAGCGCGTCGCAATGGGGCGCGCGATCGTCCGCGATCCCCAAGTGTTCCTGTTCGACGAGCCGCTGTCCAATCTCGACGCCAAGCTGCGCGTCGCCATGCGCACCGAGATCAAGGAACTGCACCAGCGGCTGAAGACCACGACGGTCTATGTCACCCACGACCAGATCGAGGCGATGACGATGGCCGACAAGATCGTCGTCATGCATGACGGCATCGTCGAGCAGATGGGATCGCCGCTCGAGCTCTATGACAAGCCCGACAACCAGTTCGTCGCCGGCTTCATTGGCTCGCCCGCAATGAACTTCCTCAACGGGCATCTGAAAGCCAACGGTCAGGTTTATGTCGAGACCGAGGAGGGCGCCCGGTTGCCGCTGGCGACCGCGCCGACCGCTTCCGACGGCAAGCCGGTGGTTTATGGCATCAGGCCCGAGCATCTCGACCTCGCCAGTGACGGCATCGAGGCCGAAGTCATCGTCGTCGAGCCCACCGGTTCGGAAACCCAGATCGTGGCGCGCATCGGCAAGCAGGACATCATTGCGGTGTTCCGCGAGCGACACGACGTCAAGCCCGGCGAAAGGATTCATTTGCGGCCGCGCGCGTCGTCCGCTCACCTGTTCGACAAGGACACCGGCCACCGTCTTTAGAGCATAATCCGCAAAAGTGGAGACCGGTTTTCCGAAGAAGATCATGCTCGAACAAAGAGCTAGAGCGGGATGACAATTCGAAGAAAAGTCATCACGCTCTAGGCGGCCGGATTAACTAGCCCAAGCAAGACCATAAAATTAAGGGAGAAGACTTGAAATGAATAAGTTTACGACCGATCGCCGCTCGCTGCTCAAGGGCGGTGCAGGCCTTCTGGCAGCCGCCGCGACGATGTCGGGCGACGAACTGCTGGGCTATGCGAAGGCCTGGGCGCAGACTTCGCCGTGGAAGCCGGAGCCGGGGGCCAAGATCAACCTGTTGCGCTGGAAGCGTTTCGTCGAAGCCGAAGACGTTGCCTTCATGAAGATCGTCGACGCCTTCCAGAAGGCCAACAACGTCACCATCAACGTCTCCAACGAATCCTACGACGACATCCAGCCCAAGGCGTCGGTTGCCGCCAACACCGGGCAGGGCCTCGACATGGTCTGGGGTCTGTATTCGCTGCCGTTCCTGTTCCCGAGCAAATGCGTCGATGTTACCGACGTCGCCGACTATCTCGGCCAGAAATGCGGCGGCTGGACTGACTCCGGCAAGGCCTACGGCATGCTCAACGGCAAATGGATCGGCATTCCCGTTGCCGCCACCGGCGGCCTCGTCAACTATCGCGTCGCCGCGGCCGAGAAGGCCGGCCACAAGGAGTTCCCGAAGGATCTCGCCGGCTTTGCCGACCTCGTGAAGGGCATGAACAAGAACGGCACGCCGGCCGGCATGGCGCTGGGCCATGCCTCGGGTGACGCCAACGGCTGGCTGCACTGGGCGCTGTGGGCCCATGGCGGCAAGATGATCGACAAGAACAACAAGGTCGTCATCAACTCGCCGGAGACCGCCAAGTCGCTCGAGTACGTCAAGGGCCTCTATGAGAACTTCGTGCCGGGCACGGCGTCGTGGAACGACAGCTCCAACAACAAGGCGTTCCTCGCCGGCCAGCTTCACCTCACCACGAACGGCATCTCGATCTATGTGACGGCGAAGAAGGAGAATCCGCAGATCGCGGAGGACATGAACCATGCGCATCTGCCGCCCGGCATCGACGGCAAGACGCGCGAGCTTCATCTCGGGTTCCCGATCCTGATCTTCACCTTCTCGAAGTATCCGCAGACCTGCAAGGCGTTCACCGCCTTCATGCTGGAGCCGGACCAGTTCAACCCCTGGATCGAAGCGGCGCAGGGTTATCTGTCCCACTTCCTCCTCGGCTACGACAAGAACCCGGTCTGGACCGCAGATCCGAAGACGACGCCTTACCGCAGCGTGGCGCAGAGCGCGTCGACGCCAGCCGGCGAGGCGCAGATGAGCGAGAACGCGGCGGCTGCGATCGCCGACTTCGTGCTCGTCGACATGTACGCGAACTACTGCACCGGACGCGAGGATACGAAAACCGCGATGGCTTCGGCCGAACGCGCGGCCAAGCGCATCTTCCGCTAAGCGAGCGGGCGGCGCGGAGGGCCGCGCCGGCCTTGGATGTG
This sequence comes from Bradyrhizobium sp. LeoB3, assembly GCF_055456055.1. Lineage (NCBI taxonomy): Bacteria > Pseudomonadati > Pseudomonadota > Alphaproteobacteria > Hyphomicrobiales > Nitrobacteraceae > Bradyrhizobium > Bradyrhizobium sp. LeoB3. The sequence goes on along the minus strand of NZ_JBVBEF010000020.1, from coordinate 11,446 downwards.
AAGGTGATCGGGGCGACGCTCGGCCGTGGGGGGCACGGGCCGGCGTTGCCTTCGATTTAGAGTTGGAGACGGAATGAGCACTGTCCAGACATCGATGCCGGCGCAGACTGCCGCTGCCGGCGAGCAGTCACTTTGGTCAAGACTGCGCGCCAGCCGTAACTGGGCGGCGCTGTGGTTCATGCTGCCGGCCGCGGCCTTCCTGATCCTGTTCCTGGCCTATCCGCTGGGACTCGGCATCTGGATGAGCTTCACGGACGAACGCATCGGCCGTGCCGGCGTCTTCATCGGCCTGGAGAACTATCTATGGCTGTGGGACGACGCGATCTTCTGGCTGTCGGTCTTCAACACGATCCTCTACACGCTGATCGCCAGCGTCATCAAATTCGCGATCGGCCTCTATCTCGCGCTGCTCTTGAACCGGCACATGCCGTTCAAGGCCATGATCCGCTCGATCGTGCTGATTCCCTTCATCGTGCCGACGGTGCTGTCCGCGATCGCATTCTGGTGGATCTATGACGCCCAGTTCTCGATCATCTCCTGGTCGCTGATCAAGCTCGGCCTGATTGAACACAACATCAATTTTCTCGGCGACAGCACCTGGGCTCGCGCCAGCGTCATCTTCGCCAATGTCTGGCGCGGCGTTCCGTTCGTGGCGATCACGCTATTGGCCGGCCTGCAGACGGTGTCGCCCTCGCTCTATGAGGCCGCGACGCTCGATGGCGCCACCAACTGGCAGCGCTTCCGCTACATCACCTATCCGCTGCTGACGCCGATCATCGCCGTGGTGATGACGTTCTCGGTGCTGTTCACCTTCACCGACTTCCAGCTCATCTGGGCTCTGACCCGCGGTGGGCCGGTCAATGCGACGCATCTGATGGCGACGCTGAGCTATCAGCGCGGCATCATCTCCGGACGGCTGGGCGAGGGCGCGGCGATTGCGACCGCGATGATCCCGTTCCTGCTCGCCGCGATCGCGATCTCCTGGTTCGGCATGCAGCGCCGCAAGTGGCAGCAAGGATCGAACAATGACTGATTCAGCCCTGCAAACCAAAGCGCCGGCGTCGGCCGCGAGCGACGACTCCGAGGGCATGAGCTATCTGGAGTCGCTGCCGCGGCGCCTGATCACGCTCTATCTGCCGCTGTTCATCATCCTCGTGGTGCTGCTGTTCCCGTTCTACTGGATGGTGCTGACGTCGATCAAACCGGACGAGCAGCTGATCGACATGGAGAAGTTCAACCCGTTCTGGGTTGTCCATCCGACCTTCAAGCACATCAGCAAGCTGCTGTTCGAAACGCAGTATCCGAGGTGGCTCTGGAACACGATGTATGTGGCCGTCGGCGCCACATTCCTGTCGATCGCGGCCAGCGTGCTCGCGGCCTATGCGATCACGCGGCTGCGGTTCAAGGGGGCCGACACCGTCGGCATCCTGATCTTCTTCGCCTATCTGGTGCCGCCGTCGATCCTGTTCATCCCGCTGGCCTCGGTGATCCAGGCCTATGGCCTGTTCGACTCGCCGCTGTCATTGATCCTGGTTTATCCGACCTTGCTCATTCCGTTCTCGACCTGGCTGTTGATGGGATACTTCAAGACCATCCCCTATGAGCTCGAGGAATGCGCGCTGATCGACGGCGCCTCGCGCTGGCAGATCCTGGCCAAGATCATCGTGCCCCTGGCGATCCCCGGCCTGATCTCGGCCTTCATCTTCTCGTTCACGCTGTGCTGGAACGAGTTCATCTATGCGCTGACCTTCCTGCAATCGACGCCGAACAAGACGGTGCCGGTCGCGATCGTCAACGAGTTCGTCGACGGCGACATCTACAAATGGGGATCGCTGATGGCGGGTGCTTTGGTCGGCTCGCTGCCGCTCGTGATCCTTTACGCCTTCTTCGTCGAGCATTATGTGTCGGCCATGACGGGAGCCGTGAAGGAATAGCGCAGGCGCCCATCTAGCCCTGAAGAACACGAAGGAGTTGGGTCTTGCACGTTCTGATTCTCGGCGCCGCCGGCATGGTGGGCCGCAAATTGACCGACCGTCTGCTGCGCGACGGCCGCCTCGGCAAGCAGGACATCACCAGGATGACCCTGCAGGACGTGGTCGAGCCTGCAAAGCCGGCCAACGCCTCGATCCCGGTGACGGTTGTGGCGTCCGACTTCGCCGATGCCGGCGCCGCGGCGCCATTGATCGCCGAGCGGCCCGACGTGATCTTCCATCTCGCCGCGATCGTGTCCGGCGAGGCGGAGGCCGACTTCGACAAGGGCTATCGCATCAATCTCGACGGCACGCGCTACCTGATCGACGCCATCCGCGCGGTCGGCGGCGGCTACAAGCCGCGGCTGGTGTTCACGTCGTCGATCGCCGTGTTCGGCGCCCCGTTCCCGGAGAAGATCGGCGACGAGTTCTTCCACACGCCGCTGACGAGCTACGGCACGCAAAAGTCGATCTGCGAGCTTCTGATCAACGACTATACCCGCAAGGGCCTCTTCGACGGCATCAGCATCCGCCTGCCGACGATCTGCGTCCGGCCGGGCCGGCCGAACAAGGCGGCGTCTGGCTTCTTCTCCAACATCATGCGCGAGCCGCTCGCCGGCGAGGAGGCGATCCTGCCGGTGTCCGAGGACGTGCGCCATTGGCATGCCTCGCCGCGCTCGGCGGTAGGCTTCCTCGTGCATGCCGGGACCATGGACCTCAATGCCATCGGCCCGCGCCGCAACCTCAGCATGCCCGGGCTCTCCGCCACTGTCGGCGAGCAGATCGCAGCACTCGAGCGCGTCGCCGGCAAGAACGTCACGGCGCGGATCAAGCGGGTGCCGGATCCGACCATCATCGGCATCGTCTCCGGCTGGCCACGCGACTTCGTCACCGACCGCGCGCTGAAGCTCGGCTTCACCACGGCCGAGAAGACCTTCGACGACATCATCCGGATTCACATCGAGGACGAGCTGGGCGGCAAGTTTGCAGCCTAGCTTTCCCTTCGGAGTGCGGTCATGACGCGGGTAGCCTCTATCGGCGAATGCATGATCGAGTTGAGGCAGGCGCAAGGCGGACCCCAAAGCGGGACGACAGGCGGCCTCTACTCCCGGGGTTACGGCGGTGACACCCTCAACACCGCCGTCTATCTCGCGCGCCTCGGCGTCGACGTAGACTACGTCACCGCGCTTGGCGACGATGCGTTGAGCGAGGAGATGATCGCTGCCTGGAAGGCCGAGGGCGTCGGCACCAAGCGCGTCGCCCGGCTCGCTGGTAAATTGCCCGGCCTCTATCTGATCCAGACGGATGAGAAGGGCGAACGGAAATTCTTCCATTGGCGCGAGAACTCGGCCGCCCGCAAGCTGATGCACCTGCCGGAGACCGAGGATCTCCTCAATTCACTTGCGACCTACGATCTTGTCTATCTCTCCGCCATCACGCTCTCCATCTACGACGATTACGGGCGAGGGCGCCTGATGACGGCCCTGAAGCGCGCGCGCCTGCTCGGCACGCGCTTCGTCTTCGATACCAATTTCCGTGCCCGCGGCTGGCCCGATCTGGCCGAGGCGCGCAGCGCCTATAGCGCGGCGTTCGAGGCGGCCGACATCGTGCTCGCCTCGACCGAGGATTTGTTGCCGCTCTATCCGGGCGAGGGCTCCGAGGCGCTGCTCGCGGGCATTCCGAGCCCGGAAGTGGTGCTGAAGTTGTCGGAGCCGGCCTGCGTGCTGCGCTTTGCCGGTGGATCGCGGGAAGTGAGGGCCGAGCCGGTGACCCAGCCGGTTATCGACACCACCGCCGCGGGCGATAGTTTCGCGGCCGCCTACCTTGCGGCCCGGCTTTCCGGCGCCGAGCCGCCGGAGGCCGCGCGGGCGGGCCACCGGCTGGCCGGCGTCGTGGTGTGCTATCCCGGCGCGATCATTCCGCGCTATGCCATGCCGCCGAAGAAAGTGCCGCGGCCGCCGAGTTCGCGCAGGGTTTCGCAATGACATCAGCCAAACAGGAAACGCTGGTCACGCTGTTCAGCCAGGCCAAGGTCATCCCCGTCCTCACGATCGAGCGGCGCGAGGATGCGGTGCCGCTGGCGCGCGCCCTGGTCGCCGGCGGGGTGGTCACTCTTGAGGTCACTTTGCGGACACCGGTCGCGATCGAGGCGGCAACGGCGATCATGGCCGAGGTGCCGGACGCGATCGTCGGCATCGGCACGATCCTGAGCCCTGATGATCTGGCCCGAGCCGAGTCGCTCGGCGCCAAATTTGGGATCAGCCCAGGCGCGACGCCTGAGCTTCTGAAGGCGGCGGCGGCAAGCAGCCTGCCATTCGCGCCGGGGATCGCGACCGCATCCGAATTGATGCAGGCGCTGGCACACGGCTTCGATCTCGCAAAATTCTTCCCTGCGGAATCGTCAGGCGGTATCAAGGCACTTCGGGGGCTGGCCGGGCCGTTCCGGAATGCGCGGTTCTGCCCGACCGGCGGCGTCGGGGAGGCCAATGCCGCCACCTGGCTGGCGGAGCCCAATGTGGTCGCGGTCGGTGGGTCCTGGCTCTGCCCGCCCGCGGAGGTCAGGTCCAACAATTGGGCCGGCATAACCGCCATGTGCGACCGCACCATGAAATCGCTGAAAGCCGGGTGAAGTCCGGTTACGGATCAGCTACAAGCGATCAGGAACATTTTCGGGAGAACGGCCATGACAGCCAGCATCGTGGGGTGGGCGCATACGCCCTTCGGCAAATTCGACGCGGAGACCGTTGAAAGCCTGGTAACACGCGTCGCCAACGAGGCGCTGACTGATGCCGGCATTTCGGCCGGCGACGTCGACGAGATCGTGCTGGGACATTTCAACGCAGGCTTCTCGCCGCAGGATTTCACGGCCTCGCTGGTGCTGCAAGCCGATCCGCAGTTCCGTTTCAAGCCGGCCACGCGCGTCGAGAACGCCTGCGCGACCGGTTCTGCCGCTGTGCACCAGGGAATCCGCGCCATCCAGACCGGCGCTAAATTCGTGCTGGTGGTCGGCGTCGAGCAGATGACGCGGACGCCGGGGCCGGAGATCGGCCGCAACCTGTTGAAGGCGTCCTATTTGCCGGAAGATGGCGACACCGTTGGCGGTTTTGCCGGCGTGTTCGGCAAGATCGCGCAGGCCTATTTCCAGAAATATGGCGACCAGTCCGATGCGCTGGCGCTGATCGCCGCCAAGAACCACAAGAACGGCGTCGCCAACCCTTACGCGCAGATGCGCAAGGATTTCGGCTTCGAGTTCTGCCGCGCCGAGAGCGACAAGAACCCGTTCGTCGCCGGCCCCTTGAAGCGCACCGACTGCTCGCTGGTGTCGGATGGCGCCGCCGCGCTGGTGCTGACGGATGCGGAGACCGCCAAGACCATGGGCAAGGCGGTGAACTTCCGCGCCACCGCCCATGCGCAGGACTTCCTGCCGATGTCCAAGCGCGACATCCTGCAGTTCGAGGGCTGCACGGTGGCCTGGCAGCGCGCGCTGGAGCAGGCCGGCGCCAAGCTGTCCGATCTCTCCTTTGTCGAGACCCATGACTGCTTCACCGTCGCCGAGTTGATCGAGTATGAAGCGATGGGCCTGACGCCGCGCGGGCAGGGCGCCCGTGCGATCAAGGAGGGCTGGACGCTGAAGGACGGCAAGCTGCCGATCAATCCGTCCGGCGGGCTCAAGGCCAAGGGCCATCCGATCGGCGCCACCGGCGTCTCCATGCATGTGATGAGCGCGATGCAGCTCACGGGACAGGCGCCCGAGGGCATGCAGTTGAAGAACCCGGAGCTTGCCGGCATCTTCAACATGGGCGGTGCCGCGGTTGCGAATTACGTTTCGCTGCTGGAGCCGGCGAAGTAGGCTGCGGACTGCCGTAGGGTGGGCAAAGCGAAGCGTGCCCACCATCAAGCATTCCGCTCGTGACGGTGGGCACGCTTCGCTTTGCCCACCCTACAATGCTACCCATCCTACGGGATCACCGCGGTATGCCGCGGCGCAGACTTTCGGAGCGTGTATCATGGGTAACGAAAGCTCGTTGTCGCTGGACGAACTCAACGATCGCATCGCGATTCTTGAAGACAATATCAGGCAGCTCATCGAACAGGCCGCCGCGGCATCCGGCGAGCAGAACGAGGCGCGCATTGCCGACCGCATCAGCCAGCAGAATGACGAGCTCGAGCGGCTGATGAAGGAGCGCGACGCGCGGTCGACAAGATAATCCGCTACCCGTCGCGCATACGGCCATACGCGCCGCGCGCCTTGATCTCGCGGACGCCCTGCCGTTACTAGGTCCCCGGAAGCGATAACGCGGCCGTGATTGGCTGCCTTTCTGAGAGGATGACGAGGCTATGGGACCGCTGGATGGCATCAAGGTCGTGGACATGACGACCGTGTTGATGGGGCCGTATGCGACCCAGACGCTCGGCGACTACGGTGCCGATGTCATCAAGGTGGAATCGCCCGACGGTGACGTTACGCGCCAGATCGGCCCGACCCGCCATGCCGGCATGGGCCCGGTGTACCTCAACACCAACCGCAGCAAACGCTCAATCTGCCTCGATCTGAAGAAGCCGGCCGGCCGCGAGGCCGTGCTGCGCCTGATCGCCAAGGCTGACGTGCTCGTCTACAACGTGCGCCCGCAGGCGATGGCGCGATTGCAACTCGGCTACGATGTCGTCTCCAGGATCAATCCGCGGCTGATCTATGCAGGCGTGTTCGGTTTCGGCCAGGACGGACCGTATGCCGCCAAGCCCGCCTATGACGACCTGATCCAGGGCGCGACGGCGCTGCCGGCGCTGATGGCGCAGACCTCGGACGGCGTGCCGCGCTACGTGCCAAACGCGCTGGTCGATCGCATCGTGGGATTGACCGCGGTCGGCGCGATCTGCGCAAGCCTCGTGCATCGCGACAAGACCGGGCAGGGACAGCGCGTCGACATCCCGATGTTCGAGACCATGGCCGGCTTCGTCATGGGCGACCATATGGGCGGCCTCACCTACGATCCGCCGCTCGACCGCGGGGGCTACAAGCGACACCTGTCGCCGGACCGGCGCCCCTACAAGACGAGCGACGGCTATATCTGTGTGATCGTCTACAACGACAAGCAGTGGGACAATTTCTTCACCGCGATCGGGCGCGACGATCTGCGCGGGGATTCGCGATTTGCGACCTTCGCCGGCCGCGCCGCCAATATCGATTGCGTCTACGCCGAGCTTGCGCGCATCCTCAAGACCAAGACCACCGCGGAGTGGAACGAGATTCTCGAGAAGGCCGACGTGCCGGTCATGCCGATGCACGATCTCGAGACCCTGTTGCAGGACCCGCACATCGTTGCAACCGATGTGTTTCCGGTCATCGAGCATCCGACCGAAGGTCGCATCCGCAGCATGAAGGTCTCGGCGCGCTGGTCGGAGACGACAGCCGAGCCGAAGCGGCTCGCGCCGCGGCTCGGCGAGCACAGTGTGGAGCTCCTGCAGGAGGCCGGTTTCTCCGCCGACGAGATCGCCGCCATGCTCCGCGACGGCGTCACCAAGACACCAGAGAACTAGGACAGACACTGATGGATTTTGCGCTCTCGGCCAACCAGGAATCCATCCGCGATGCTGTGGCAAAAATCTGTGCGCGCTTTGACGACGCCTATTGGCTGAAGAAGGACAAGGAGGGCGGCTACCCCGCCGACTTCCACCGTGCACTGGCGGAGGCGGGCTGGCTCGGCATCTGCATCCCCGAGGAATATGGCGGCTCCGGGCTCGGCATCACGGATGCTGCGATCATGATGCGCACGATCTCGGAGTCCGGCGCCGGCATGTCGGGCGCGTCAGCCGTGCACATGAACGTGTTCGGGCTCAATCCGGTGGTCGTGTTCGGCACCAAGGAGCAATGCCAGCGCATGCTGCCGCCGATCATCGATGGCCGCGACAAGTCCTGCTTTGCGGTGACCGAGCCGAACACCGGGCTCAATACTACCCAGCTCAAGACCCGCGCGGTACGCAAGGGCGACAAATACATCGTCAACGGCCAGAAGGTCTGGATCTCGACCGCGCAAGTCGCCAACAAGATCCTGCTGCTGGCGCGCACCACGCCGCTGGAGGAGGTGCGGACGCCGACGCAGGGCCTGAGCCTGTTCTATACAGATTTCGACAAGCAGCGCGTGACCGTGCACGAGATCGAGAAGATGGGCCGCAAGCCCGTCGACTCCAACGAATTGTTCTTCGAGAACTTTGAAATTCCGGTCGAGGATCGGCTCGGCGAGGAGGGCCGCGGCTTCGAATACATCCTGCACGGCATGAATCCGGAGCGCATCCTGATCGCGGCCGAAGCGGTCGGGCTCGGCAAGGTCGCGCTGTCGCGTGCGCAGGCCTATGCCAAGAGCCGCATCGTGTTCAACCGCCCGATCGGCATGAACCAGGCGATCCAGCATCCGCTCGCCAAATGCTGGATGGAGCTGGAGGCCGCGTGGCTGATGGTGCTGTCCGCTGGTTGGCACTACGACAATGGCCTGCCATGCGGGCCGGCCGCCAATTCGGCGAAGTTCCTCGCCGCCGAAGCCGGCTTCCGCGCTTGCGAGCAGGCGGTGATGACCCATGGCGGCTTTGGCTATGCCAAGGAGTATCATGTCGAGCGTTACCTGCGGGAGTCCCTGATCCCGCGCATCGCCCCGATCAGCCCGCAGCTCATTCTGAGTTTCATCGCCGAGAAGGTGCTCGGGCTGCCGAAGTCGTATTGAGGATGCCCGCGATGATTCACCCTGTCATTCCGGGGCGACGCGAAGCGGTGAGCCCGGAATCCATCGGGCCGCATGCGAGGAGGCGCAATGGATTCCGGGCTCGCGTCTTCGACGCGCCACGGAATGACGGAAAGCGACCATGAGCTTCATCACCGGCGTCGGGCTCACCTCGTTCGGCAAGCACGAAGGCTCATCCTCGCTCGATCTCATGAGCAAGGCGGCTGAGCTTGCAATTTCGGACGCCGGCGTGAGGCGATCGGAGATCGATGGCATCCTCTGCGGCTATTCCACAGTCTCGCCGCATATCATGCTTGCGACCGTGTTCGCCGAGCATTTCGGCATTCGCCCGTCCTATGCCCATGCCGTGCAGGTCGGCGGCGCCACCGGGCTCGCGATGACCATGCTGGCGCATCATCTCGTCGATGCCGGCGTGGCGAAGCATGTGCTTGTGGTCGGCGGCGAGAACAGGCTGACCGGCCAGAGCCGCGACGCTTCGATCCAGGCGCTCGCCCAAGTCGGTCATCCCGATTACGAAGTGCCGCTGGGGCCGACCATCCCCGCCTATTACGGCCTCGTTGCTTCGCGCTACATGCACGAATACGGCGTCACCGAGGAAGACCTTGCCGAATTCGCCGTGCTGATGCGCAAGCACGCGCTGACCCATCCTGGCGCGCAATTCCACGACCCGATCACGGTCGCCGACGTGATGGCGTCAAAGCCGGTGGCGAAGCCGCTGAAGCTGCTCGATTGCTGCCCGGTCTCCGACGGCGGCGCGGCTTTCGTGATCAGCCGCGAGCGGATCAGCGACATCGGCGTGCGCATCCGCGGCTGTGCGCAGGCGCATACGCATCAGCATGTCACCGCCGCGCCGGCTTTGAGTGAACTCGGCGCCGAGATCGCGATCGCCAAGGCCAAGGCGGTCTCCAGCGTTGCGATCTCCGATGTGCGCTATGCGGCGGTCTACGACAGCTTCACCATCACGCTGGCGATGCTGCTCGAAGATCTCGGTCTCGCCAAGCGCGGCGAGGCAGCCGCGCGCGTGCGTGCCGGCCACTTCAATCAGGACGGCGAGATGCCGCTCAATACCCATGGTGGCTTGTTGAGCTACGGCCATTGCGGTGTCGGCGGCGCGATGGCGCATCTGGTCGAGACGCATCTGCAGATGACCGGGCGAGCCGGCAACCGCCAGGTCCGCGACGGCTCGGTCGCGCTGTTGCATGGCGATGGCGGCGTGCTGTCCTCGCATGTCAGCATGTTCCTGGAGCGGGTGCGATGAGCGGCAAGCTTGCAGACTGGACCAGCGGCGCGGAAGCGATCGTCTACCAATCCTGCACCGCTTGCGGCGCTGTGCAATATTTCCGCCGCAGCTTTTGCGCCGCCTGCGGCGCGCCGGATCCGCAGGAAAAGCGCGCCAGCGGGATAGGGAGGGTCTACGCGACCTCGCTGGTCTGCCGCGCCGCGACGCCCGAGACGCGCGCGCATGTGCCCTACAACATGGTGCTGGTCGACACCGCCGAAGGTTTCCGCATGATGGCCCACGGCGAGAATGATCTTGCGATCGGCGACAAGGTGACCGCGCGGTTTGCGCAGTTCGCGGGCCGCGTGGTGCCGTATTTTGAAAAGGTTAGATGATCGCGGTCACCGCCAATAGAGCACAATACTGGCGATGACGACCATTGCCGTCACCGCCAGCATTTGCGCGAGCGCTTCCGAGGCCGCCCTCCTGGTGGCTTCCTTCATGCCTGTCTCCCTAGACTTGGGCGTGACTCATCGTGGCGCGGAAACCGCGCAAGCGACGGCCTTTTAGATTGGTACTCTCGGAACACCCCGCGTCGGACATTCGCTCTGATTGAGTCCCCACTCGGCGAATATCGACGGTAGCAGGGTCGGTCAGCATTGCGGCGGCATTTTGACTCGGCTGTGTTGCTCCTGCGTCAAGCGGCGGATAGTGTTTTGAAACTTAACGGAACCGAAGCAAATCGAGAAAAAAGAACGAGACGGAAAAGAATGGCCCGCATCGAATACAGCGATCCCGCCAAAGCCAGCGATCGCACCCGTGAAATCCTCGACAAGAATCGCAACGCCAACATCTTCCGCATGATGGCGCATTCGCCCAGTTATTTTGAGCAATATTGCCGGCTCGGTGGCGCGATCCGACACAGAGGCGAGCTTGATCCTGTTGTCCGCGAGCTTGCGATCACCCGCACCGGCATCCTGTGCGAAGCTCCTTACGAAATCGTCGCGCATAAACGGATCGGCAAGAATGTCGGCGTCACCGACGAACAGAACGAAGCGTTGGAGAATTGGCAGTCCGCCACCTGCTTCAACGACGTGCAGCGCGCCGCGCTCGCTTTCACCGATGAGATCGTCAAGCTCAACAAGCCGACGGATGCCACCTTCAACGCGATCGCCTCGAAACTGACGCCAGCCGCGCTCGTCGAATTGCAGCTCTCGGTCGGCTTCTACATCATGACCTCGAAATTCCTCGAAACGTTCGAGATCGACCTGCAGCCGGTCACGGAAGTGGTGGGGTGATCGATCTGGCGCCGCGCTCTTCCTCGCCTCGCCCCGCGCGCGGGGAGAGGCCGGATCGCATCGAAGATGCGATCCGGGTGAGGGGCTGCTTCCGCGAATACAGCTATTACCATCTTCGCGGAAGCAGCCCCTCACCCTAACCCTCTCCCAGTTCTGTGCGTCAAGTTCAGCAAAATTGATCATGGGGTCCGGCCAAGCCATCCCCTCGGAGCCGCCGTCGCTCGC
>NZ_JBVBEF010000019.1:0-111344 GCF_055456055.1 Bradyrhizobium sp. LeoB3 | reverse complement strand
GATCGACACCTCTTGACCGTGCCGCAATCCCGCAAATCCGCTCGCCGCGCTCGCTGGCCCTCGACCGGCCACGGCAGAGCGCGCCCAGATATCCACCAGCCGTCGCAAATCGTCGGACAACTTGTCGAGTTCAAGGCCATCCGCCGCGCATTCGTCAGCGACTTCACCGTCGCGCAACTCGTTGGGCCGACTCGATCTCAATCAACGAGCTCGCCCGCGGCGCTCAAATCCCCATAACGCCTGCCGCACCGCCTTACGTTTCTCACGCGCGGTTTCCTCCCTTGGAGGCTTTCGGACGCCGGCCGCCGAATACGCCGCGCCCTCCCTCAAGCGGCCGGCATCCGAAACCCTTCACATAAGCGGAAGTGCCTTCGCTACTTCATAGGCAGCCTGCCGACGCTAGAAAAGCCTATCCTTTCACGTCTTCGATTTGCAGGTTCAAGACGCCGACTGACCGGCCCAACGCGAGCTCCGCATCAGGCTGCAAAAGTCGCGTCGGTGAAAATGGGGGTCCTGGTCGGCCATGATATCGGCGAGGCCGGTTTGTTGGGTCGTTTCCGGCCGGTGCTTGAGGCCGTCGTAAAACGCCTGGAGAAGGTCCTCCGCGAATTGCGGCGGACGGGGATAGGTCGTCTCCACGGCCTTCCGCTGCGCGTCGGTGAATTCGTCATAGCCAAGGCTTACCAGATCCATCATCACGCCCTCCGCAGTAAGCGCGGCGACGGGATGCAGGTGCGCGGAGATTCCCGGCGTGGTGTGCAGCGCGATCGCAAGCCAGACCTTCTCGATATCGCTTTCCGAGATGCCGTGGCTTCGCAGGAAGTCGCGGGCCGCATTCGCGCCGTCCAGCTCGAAGCGCAGCCGACTTTCCCGGAAGCCGGAGGTCAGGCCGATATCATGGAACATGGTCGCCGTGTACAGCAGCTCCGGATCGATGGTCAGCCCCTTCCGCTTCCCGGCCAGGGCACCCCAGAAATAGACGCGCGTGGAGTGCTGAAACAGAAGGTCGCTCTCGGTGTCGCGAATGAACTGCGTTGCTTCGCGCGCCAATTGGCTGTCGGGAATCTTCACGCCGGAAATCTCGTTGACCATCATGGTGCATCCTCCATCAGTATCAGGTAAGGCCCGAACTCATGCCTTTCAGGTCAGGGCCGAGGTGACCCGCATTACCGCTGGTTTCTGAACTGTCGTTAGTAAGCCCGCATTTTAACCTGACGATGCCCCTTCAAGGAATGGGAGAACAACTCCACATTCAGCAACCCGCGAAGGGGAGCCAGAAGGTGCCGATCGCCTCAGCGACGCATTTGTCGATGGTGCTGCTGTTCATGGGTTCCTCCCTGGTTGATGCAACCGATCGGTTCGGGAGCGACGTCGACAAAGCGGTCGATCAAACGCGGCGCGTCGGGAGCCTCGGTTCAACGCGGAACCTTTAACTTACGTCAATAGGATACGCCCTCCTGCCCCGGTGGGAAAGCGGCGCTGGGCCGGCCACCGCCAAAACCGAGCCGAAGGTCCGGAAGGGGTCAGGATGTGAAGCACTCAGGTTGAGCAAATCTGGTCTCCCCTGCCGCAGTGAGCGGACGTCCATCAGAGGCGGCGCAACTTCGCCGATGGGCCAGAAGCGGCCGTCAGCGTATGGCTGAACAGCGAGAGACCGCCAACTGAGGCGGCCTTACGTCAGCATCATCGAGAGGATCGTGACGAGGGCGACGGCAGTCAGCCCCCAACTCAGCGTGTGTAATACCCAGGGCTGCATCATTGCGCTCCCCCGCTCGGTTTCCGTGCCCAATAAGAGGGAATGCTGGCTCGCGGTGCGTCAATTGACGGCAACCCCACTCACGGGGGGCGTTGGGATGCAAGCAGAGCCGCCGTCGAGGGACAGCATGCCTTGAAGATTTCCCCTTCGTCAATCAGAAAAGTGGATATTTCCTCCTGCTACGTCCGAGCAGCCCGGTGCTTGTGGTCCGACAGGCTCCCGAACAACTTCTCGCCGATGGCTTTCAGGATTTCCCGCTGGTCCCAGGTCAGGCGGGGATCGTGGATCGAGACCACGACGATGCCCTGATCGTGGAAGCCATGGCGCTTGATCGCCTCGCGATCGAAGCTCTTGGGCGAATGAAAATTGGTCCTCAACGGCACGTGTCATCCGACATATTGCACAGACGCATGATCTCCTCCCCGGACTGGTAGCGGTTGTCCGGCAGCTTGGCACTCTGGAGAAAGCCGGTGAGCTGCGCCTCGTCGCGAAACACCACGACGATGAAGAAATTGTCGTTGTCGCGACCAGCCGAGCGCTGGGAGATCGAGCCGTAAAGCTCCCTCGCCTCGCGCACCTTGGCGGCCAGCTCATCCAGCGGATCGTCTCTTGCCTCGACCACGCTGTCGCCGAACATCCGGAACACGTCGGCGTGGTCGAAGCCGGCACCGGCAAAGTCCAGGCCCGGTTCTTTCAGGAGCGTGTTCAGCTGCGCCAGGTCCCAGTCGCCCTGTGCATTCGGGTTGTTCAGGGCGATGTTGATTTCCTTCTCGCGGGTGTCGTCGACGTCGATCTGGGCGACATCGAGTTCATAGTCGGAGGTGCCCATCAGGCTGTCGAGTTGCGACAGGCGCTGATGGCCGCCGACCATGTTGCCGGTACGCACATTCCACGTCAGCGGCGCCACCAGACCGTGTTTCTTCAGGACCGATTTCAGCTTGCGCTTCTCGGCCTCGCCGAGGATGCGCGGGTTGTACGGCGCATTCTTGATCCGCGAGCGATGGACCTTGACCATCGTGAAGGACTGAAACCCGCGGGATTTCAGGTCGGCGACCGTCTGCTTGTCAGATGCCATAGAATTTGCGCCGCCAAACCACGGCCTCGGCGAAAGGGAAGTATTCGCACAGCCGCTTGAAGTCATCGGGATAGGTGTCGTGCAGCCACAACAGCGAAGGCGTCGACAGGTCGATGCCGGTCGCGCTCTTGCCGCTCGATGGCGGCTCGGGGATGTGGCGCGCCCGCAAATAGGCCAACACGTCGTATTTGTGCCAGCCGGCGATCGGGTTGCGGACGGCTTCCTTGTAGTTCGTCGTCATGAAGCGGCGGCGCCATCCGCTGTCGGCACGCTTGGCGCCGGTCAGGATGAAGGGGATGCCCGCCTCCTGCATCGCCAGCGCATAGATGTCGTTGAGTTTCCATTCCGGCAGGTCGTTGTTGCCGTGCCAGTCATTGCAGTAGACACCCTCGCGGACGTACTTCGCCGCGATCCAGTGCGGATACAGACGGATCTCGATCCCGAACCGCTTGCGCCCCTCCTCCAGCTGACGCTCGACGCATTCCAGCCCCGGCACGAGGTACATGAAAAAGCCCTCGACGCTGTCGAAGGTGCGGACCGCCAGGTCTGTGACCACCAGGCTGTCCTTGCCGCCGGAATAAGCGACGAGGGCTTTCGCTGAGATTGAACGGGCCTTGCTCAGATCGTTCAATGCCTCATCGATGATGGACAATCAGTCCACCCTAGCCGCCGCCGCCCGTCCTACGGGCCGCCTTGCGCGCACCTCGGGATTTCCGCGTCGTCTTTCGCGCCGCGGCCTTACGCGTCTTTCGCGTGACCTTTCGGGCCATTGTCAGTCCTCCATATGGGGAAG
This sequence comes from Bradyrhizobium sp. LeoB3, assembly GCF_055456055.1. NCBI lineage: Bacteria > Pseudomonadati > Pseudomonadota > Alphaproteobacteria > Hyphomicrobiales > Nitrobacteraceae > Bradyrhizobium > Bradyrhizobium sp. LeoB3. Next base: position 107,720 of record NZ_JBVBEF010000019.1, on the reverse strand, counting down.
GTTGCCCCGGACCGATCTCGGCGGAGCCGCGCCGTCGGCCCGAGTTATCTGGGGTCGTCGCTGCCGAAGGGCCCCGGCAAGAGCACTTAATGGGTGCGCTTGCCGCGGCCTTCATCGACCGGACCGTTTACGGCCTCTTGATCTTGCGCAGGCGGCACAGCGACACTTGCGGCCGCCGGCGAAATAGTCCTCGAAATACTCGCGCCCGTAATCGAAGGTGATTTCCTTCCCGGCGGGGATGGATTTGAGCGCGAAGAAATAGACCCGACCTTTGGTGTTCATCACCGGCCGGCAATTCGGCCGGCACGAGTGATTGACGTAGCGGCCGACGTTGCTTCGGACCGAGCCGTCAATCGAGGTCCGGGACGAGACTTCCATCAGATAGCGGTTCTGGATTTTGGACGGATACGGGATGCGTGGGCCGCTATATTCCACGATATTTTCGCCCTTTTCGATTCTACGCGTCGCGAACAGGCCAAGACCCGTTTCCGACCGCGCCACGCGGTACGGCACCGCCTTTCCCATCGAATCAGCCCCCTTTCGGATTTACCGAAATACAACCTCCGTTCCGGCCCACAACCGGAAGGGACAGAAAAAACCCTTTATTCACAGGAGGATAAATCCACTTCCTGTAGGGGATTTTTACCCTACAATCCTCCTCCCCTAGTCGATTTCCTCCCCATAGGGCCGGAGGCGTCGGGCGCAGGAGTCACTGGGTAAAAACAAGGCCGAATGGCCGGGCTGTTTGACAACCGAATCCTAGTACGATCGCGGCGAGTGCATTCAACTCAGACCGACAGGGCCTTCTATTTTCCGGTCTCGCACCCCGCAAACGATGACACCCCCACATAGTCTCCCGCCCGCCTGACGGCATTTCAGCGGTTTCCATAATAGCGCATCCGGTCACATTAGAGCCGGAGTGATGGGAAGGACATCAAGTCGCGAACCGCGATCCAACCGATTCTGCAACGCTAAGCACCAAATCTCTCATTCCCATTTTCGCAACGTCGCGACTCCGACCCCTCATTACGGGCCGGGGCGCAGCCTACACGTGCGTACCGATCAACGGGCCACCTTGCTCCTCGACGCGGCGATGCGCTGAGCACGGTCCGATGGGATGAAGCAGATTTGCGGAGGGACTTAGCCTTCTGCGCCCGCCCGGTAGCGAGGCGCAAAGGGATACGTCCCGTATCAACCCAACCCAACAGGAACAGCAAATGACCAACGGCCCCGGTTTTGCCCGGCTGCGCCGCGCCGCACGGTTCGAGGCGCTGCGCATCGAGACCGTTCGTATTCAACAGGCCGCCCGCGAGGCAGCTGCATTGCGGATCAGGCAGAAGCCCATCAAAAAGAAAGGAGCAAACGATGGCACCACCGATGACAGAAGCAGACCTGAAGCAATTCCTGGCGCAACTGCGCAAGGCGTTGGCCGAGGCAAAAGCCCGCGGTGCCTCGGATCAGGAACGCGCCGCACTCTTCGATGAGATGACGACCGAGTTCCTGGCCAAGCACGACCGGCTGCCAGATCATCCCAAGCCCAAGAACTAGCTCACGGCCGCTTGCCGGCGGTCATTCCCAGCAAAGAGGACAGCCATGATCCACAACGAGCGCGTTTCGCTCGGCACGATCACCGTGCAACTTCGCCCCTACCACGCCAAGGTCAACTTCAAAACCGCGAGCGGCGCCACGCTGCGCAGTGTGTCCGGCGGCAAGACCGCGACTGGATGGCACGTCCGCGCCATCTACAAGAACGGCACCCTGCTCTGCTCGCTGTCCGATAAGGCCGGCGTAGCCGAGATCGTGCTTGCCCGCAAAGGCGACCTGCGCGGCGGCCGCCGCGAGACGTTCAAGAACCTCGCCGAGGCGATCAGCTACCTGTGGGAGAATCTCTGATGAACCACATGCAGCTGATGAAGGCGTTCTACGATCTGCGCCAGCGCCACTTCCGCGAACTCCAGGTCGAGTGGCAGATCGATTGGCATGGCTCGTTCTGGTACTTCCACAGCTTCGGCAACCTCAGCCCTGTCAAGGGCCGCGGCGCCATCGCGCTCGGCGAGGTCTGCGAGCTTGCCGATCAACAGAACGCGACGATCGTGCTGTGGACCTCGGTTGCGCGCCTGCGCGCCTATTACGAGGCCTTCGGCTTCACGCTCCTCGCCAGTGACGAGTTGCCGGCATGGCCGCGCGGCGCAGACATCGCGCACTTTCGCCGCCTGCCTGTCGTCGGCCGCGCTTCGGCTGAATGCGGCGGTTCACCCGTCGCGATACCACTTTCGTCCTCACTCCCTTGAGTGAGCCACGGCGCGGCGCGCCGACGTGATGGACCTCGCGTCCATCGCGCTTCCTGACCTTGCCCAAACGTTCCAGCCGGCGGCGCGCCGCCTTACGCTGCCGGTTGCGCATTCGCTGCTCAGGGCTGTGATACCAGGCCTTGCGCTTGCGATATTCAGCGGCCCAGTCGACCGCCTTTCTGCGGCGACGCCGCATCTTTGTAGCCATCACACAACCAACAGGAGTTCGAGCATGAACGACAAAGTATGCCGCTACCCGAACTGCGACTGCCCGACAGCCAACCCGACGAGGCTGTGCAATTTCGTCTACTGTGACGGCATCGGCGATTTCTGCTGCGATAAGCCGCTGCGCCTGGATGAGATCGCCAAGTACAGCACGCCAAGAATAAGCGATGCGCCGCGCGGCGCGAACGCGTGGCTCATTCTGCTTCTTGCGCTCGTGTTCGGCGTCATCGTCGCCGTCAACATCTAACGTCCACCGCCCTTTGCCGAGGGCATCTAGCAAAGAGGAGACCTGTTATGGGTCAACGTCACTCCGACGCCATCGCGATCGCGCTTGGCGCAATCAACCCCACCGCCATAGTCCACGCCTTGCTGCGCGCGTCCGACGAAATCCGCAGTTCATTAGAGTTTGCCGGCACCGCCTCGATCACGTGTGACGATGCGTTTCGCCTCATGGTCCATCAGCTGGCGCACATCTGCCGCATCGGTGAGTTGGACCGCAGCCCATCGCAATACATCAACGCCAAGATGGCGGTCGCTCGTGCCCACGACGCCGACCAGCAGAAGCTGGCTGATGCCGACTCGCGCCAGATCGCCGAGATCGCGGCCGCCGCACGGAGCCGTGCATGAGAACATACCGCAACGCCCGCCACGCGATCCGCGATGGCAACGCCGAAGCGCCGCGCGTCGTGGCCTTCGACAAGGTGATTTCCGCCTGGGTGCTGTACCACCGGGCGTTCCCCTGACCCGACGTGGAGCCCGACCTGCTCTGCATCGGGCTCGGTCACCTGCCGATCCCGCTCAGCAAGAGCGGGGGCGACATCCTTGATCAGATTTGGAGCACGGTCTCATGACCGCAGCCGAGCTTCGCAGGAAGCACAGCAAAACCCTGCGCAAACTGGTGAGCCGCGCCAAGCGCAGCCGCCACCTCTCACTCCAGCACCAACTCATTGCCTCGCTTGCCGAGGCCATCATCCAGAAAAGGAAGCAAGGATGAAGGCCACCTTTGACCTTTACCTTCACCACGGCCGCAAATCGGTCGACGAGGACATGAACGACTGGGGATCGCATGGCCCGGTGCTGAAAGACGTGATCGGAATCCATCAGACGTATGTAAGTCCGATCAACGTCTATTTCGCCAACAGAATTGCGATGCTCACAGCCCAGCAACTCACCGGATGGGATGTCTGGGACTGCTGCGCGCTCACCATGCGGTGGAAAGCTGATCTCGTCGAAGTCACCACCGATAGCGAGACCGTGTTTTTCGGCGACTGGGGTCTGATCGTGCCCACAAACCCCACTTCACCAGGAGAAGCGAAATGACCATCACCCGCGCAGATCTTGCGCAGTTCACCGGCACCTCGCAATGGTTTCGGCACGCGCTGGTGCGTACCGTCCTCTATACCGAGGGCATCCAGTTTCTTGCCGAGAAAGCCAATGCCTACTGGCTGCTCGACAAGATCGCGACATTGCAACTCGACCCAAACATCAAGGTCGAGCCATTCCAGGTCTGGAAACTCGAAGTTGCCGACAACATCGGCGCGCTGACCTGTAGCGACGGCGGCAAGCCGGAGCATGGGGGCGCGGCTCGGCTGCTGCACGTCGAGAAGATCGACTACACCGACTTTCCGCTCGACGAGATCGAGATCTGGGTCGAGGACGGCGTGATCCTGCTCCCCAGCGAGCACTGATCAACCGAGCCAAGCGCTTAAATCACACCAACTCGCTGACGCAACGCAGCAGGCATCCGATTGGGTGCCTGTCACGGTGCGCCCGTATGCACCACGCCCTTTGCCGAGGGCGTCCCAATCCAAGCAAAGAGGACTGAAGGATGTACCAGATCGTGGAAATGGTCTCGCGCGGCCAATTCAAGCCGTTCATCGACGAGACCACCAAGACCGCCCTTACCATCGAAAAGGGCGAGATCGCCAAGCAAATGGCCACCGAACTGTCGAAGACGCTGGGCCGCAAGCTGGTGCCGCGCAAGGTCGGCGACGTGAACTGGCGACAGCGTGAACAAAAGCGCATCGACGGCGGCGAATACCAGCTGCCGTTCTTTGTGAACAGCGGCCCGCATTGGTCGAGCGCTATCCCGCGCGATCACTTCCTGCATGTATCCAAAAAGGACCCGACCAAGATCGCCTTCACCGAGAGTCCGGAAAAAGGTGAGCAGGACATCCAGACCCAGATGAAGGTCGGCACCTATCTGCAGAAGTACCTCTCCCACTATATCAGCGCCGGCGAGATCACCCAGATCTCGAACCTGTTCGTCGCCGAACAGTCCGGACTTGAGCTCAAGTTCGCCACCACACCCGACGAGATCGAACACGTCTATATACACGGCCCGCATTCGTGCATGTCCGGCCCGGTCGAAGAGTTGGGCGAATACGGTGGCGACGGCGACGCCGACGAACATCCGGTGCGGGCCTATGGCGCCGGCGATCTGGCCTGCGCCTATGTCGAACGCAACGGATACATCATCGCCCGCGCGATCTGCTGGCCGGCGCGAAAGGTCTTCATCTCCGTCTACGGCGAGGAACACCTGCTGTTGAGATCGATGCTGATGCGTGCCGGCTATCGGTGCGGCAGCAGCAAAGACTTCGACGGCGCCCGGCTGCTCGAACTCGAGATCATGCCGTACCTCGATTTCGGCCTCTGCATGGAGCCGCTGTACGAGGACGGCTCTCACGGCTGGGCGTCGCCCAAGAGCGCCAAGAAGCGGGCGAGGATGGGCAACTACAAGCTCTACGTCGGCCGCTACTACTGAACACCAACCGCCCCTTGCCGGGGGCATCCCCAAAAGCAAAGAGGACAAACGATGACATTTCACTTGGTTGAAATGGTCTCACCGGGCGTGTTCGCCCCGGTGCTGGACGAAACCACTCTGCTGCCGATCGAATTCCCCAACGGCCGCGCAGCTGCCAACCGGGCGCAGATCCTGTCGTCCACCACTGGCAAGAAATACCAGCCGCGTCGGATCAAGACCGACACCAACTGGCGTGCGCGCGAGCAGGCCCGATTCGACGACGGCAGCTATGAGCCGCTGCCGTGGATCAATGAACGCTGGTGGCGCGACAACGCCGCCATCCATCGCGACCACTTCGCCCATGTGTCGACCGACCAGCCGGGCAAAATTGCATTCACCGAAAACGAGCAGCGTGGATCGACCGACACGCAGACGCGGATGAAGGCCGGCAAATACCTGGCCCGGTTCTTTGCCGGCATTCTCACCAACGAACAGATCGCCAGAATCGCGAGCGAGTTTGCAGCGCGCTACGAGGAGAATGTTCTGCTGTTTGCCGAGACGGCTGACGAGATCGAGGAGGTGTACCGCAACGGTCCCCATTCCTGCATGTCGAACGAGGACTATCGGCGCACACAGGGCTGGGGACGTGGCGGCAGTTTCTCAAGCCCGTTCCATCCGGTGCGAGTATATGCGGCCGGCGATCTCAAGGTCGCCTACATCCAGCATGACGGCCACGTCACCGCGCGCACACTGGTCTTTCCGAAGAACAAGACTCACAGCCGCGTATACGGGGACTATTACCGGATGCGCGAGCTTCTGGCCGCCCAAGGCTACGAGTTCGGCGACCCGATCGGCGCCAGACTCGTTCGGCACTTCGACGAGGGCATGAACACCATGGTGTTGCCGTACCTCGACAAGGGGACCGAGTCCGGCATGGGTTCGCTCGCGGCCGTCGATCGCGGAAGCCATCTTGAGATCGTTTACGATGATGGCTCGCGGCCGAAGATGTTCAGAGGCTGCAACCTCAATGGCTACGGCTCACCGGTCGAGTATAGCGTCGCCTTCGACGACGAGGACGACGATGGCTACCAGTGCGACCGCTGCGGCGAATGGTTCGACGACGACGACCTTCGCCGCGTCGTAGACGAAGGCCGGTGGTGTGAGCATTGCCGCGACAACTATGGCTTCTACTGCGACGGCTATCAACGTTGGTACAGCTGCGACAGCGAGGTCAGCTACACCCTGAGCAACGGCGAGGTGGTGTCGGGACGGTACTTCGACAGCCATTGCTTCACCTGCGACTTCGACAGCGAGCACTACTACAACGAGGACGCTGTCGAGATGGCCAATGGCGAGAGATGGTACATCGCCAACTTCCGCGAGAACGGCTTCGTCTGCGACATGACCGGCCGAAACTACCCGAACGAGGAACGGGTGGATATGGCCAATGGTCAGCGCTGGTCGCGGGAGTATTTCGATCGCTACGGCTTTGCCTGCACCGAATGCGGGGAGAATTTCCCGCTCCATCAACAGCATCCCAATCAGGACAGCGCGTGCCGAAATTGCGGCGCGTCCCTCTTCAGTGCAACCGCGGAAGCTTCCGCTGAACACATTTAAGGAAACATCACCATGACATTCGAAGGCACCACGGCCGAAGCCGACCTCAAGACCCTGTACGAAATGCTGACCTATGCGCGGCCTGCGGGATCGCGCACAGAGAGGAAATTCATCAACCGCTTCATCCGCCCGTTGGGCGCCAAGGCGGATGCTTACGGCAACTACATCCTCAAAATCGGCGACGGGCCGGTCTGCTTTTCCAGCCACACCGACACCGTGCATAAGAGTGGCGGCAAGCAGCGCGTGACCATCACCACCGACTACATGATGAAGCTGCCGATGCTGTCGCAGTCGAACTGCCTGGGCGCCGACGATACGTCCGGCGTCTGGCTGATGTGCGAGCTGATCCGGGCCAAGGTGCCCGGACTCTACATCTTCCACCGCGAGGAGGAGGTTGGCGGCGCCGGTTCGAGCTTCATCGCCAAGCGCACCCCGGAACTGTTCGAGCAGATCAAGTGCGTTATCGCGCTCGACCGCAAGGGCCGGCACGATGTCATCACCCATCAGGGTGGCGCCAGATGCTGCTCGGGCGCGTTCGCGGACTCGCTGATTTCGGGCCTCGGGATCGAGCACCTGGCCAAAAGTGACGGCGGCACCTTCACCGACAGCGCCAACTACACCAGCATCGTCGGCGAATGCACCAATCTGTGCGTCGGCTACTACGACCAGCACTCGTCAAAGGAAACGCTGGACGCCGAGTTCATGGCCGAGATGCGCGATGCCTTGATCAGGCTCGACCAGAGCAAGCTGGTGTTCGAGCGCAAGGCGGGCGATGTCGATCCGGACGACTGGTCGTGGATGGAGGACAGCCTGTATGGCTCGTCCTACTACCGCGGCGGCTACAAGAGCTATTCCTATAGTAAAGGCACCGCAGTCACCAAGTCGAACAAGGGCGGGTGGTCCACGCTCAATGACGACGACGAGGTGGAAACCATCGAGGTGGAGAACATCGAGGACATCTGGATCGACGGCCACCGTATCCCGGACATGGAGACCATCGTCGAGCGCAATGCCGACGCCGTCACCGACATCCTGCGCGATTGCGGCTACGACGAGAACAGCCTGATGCGGGAGATCTACGACCGCCTGGGCACCCTCAACATCTGACCCCGCCAAAGCGCCCCACGAGGTTGCCGCCTCGTGGGGCATGGCTTTCGCCATGTCATCGCGGCCCATTGCGCCGCAAAGAGGAAGGACGAAGGAACTACGATGACCGCCCACATTTACCAAGGGAACCCCGATTCCGCCACCCCCAGCGCCCATCAAACAGACGACGCTGCGGCATCATCGTCACCCGAAATCAGCAAGTTGCTGCACCTGTCGACCGGCCACATCAGCAAGGCCACCGTCGATTTTCTCGACAACGAGGAAATCTACATGGCCAAGCACGAATTCGGCTGGTTCGTCTGGGTCGACGAATTCGTCGTTGCCGGTGACGCGCCGGGCATATGGCCGGACGATCTCGTCGCCTGCCTACGCTTCGCGCACCAGAACGGCTGCGACTGGCTCATTCTCGATCGTGACGTCCCGCCGATCGAGGCGCTGCCGCAGTACGACTGGTGAAGCAATCAACCAAGAAAGAAAAGAATATGCCAACGCTTGCCGTCGTTCTCATGATCCTCGCCGAGGCGCTGCCGGTGCCGCGGTCGCCCACCAGCTCGAACTGCCCGACCGGCTACTACGCCTCCGGCGGCTACTGCGCGCCGATCAGCTCGAAGTCGCGCCCGGCAGTGCCGCGGTCCGGCACGTCATGCCCCTCGGGCTGGTCGTCCTCGGGAAACTTCTGCGTCAAGAGTTGAAAAGCGCAGCGCAGACGGCCCGACCTACCGGGCCGTTCACGGTGCGCTTTTGTACCTTACAGAGGAAGGACCACACCATGAAAGCTGGAGTGATCAGCGACAAGGAAATGCGGGCCATCAACAGCGGCGAAGTCGAAGCCCAGATCGTTCAATGCACTGCCGATGAGGCGCGCGCATTGTGCGATGAAGTCTCAGACGAAACCTTGATGGAGGCCATCGACACCTCCCAAGGCCCAGTGTTCACCGGCGATGCCAAGGCGGCCTACGTCGTCCTTAAGATCGTCGGAGCGTGACGCAGATGGCCGGCTTTGCCGGGCCGGCCATTCACGGGTGCGCTTCCAGCACCCCGTCCATGCCGGACGGCAACTCAAAGAGGAACCGACAAATGCAAACATTCAACATCGCTGGCGTGACGCTCAACCACGTTCGGGAAAGCAACATCTATTCCCGTACCGCCATCGAGTGGCGCAGGACAGGCCGGGAAATCGGCCTGCGCAACGGCCAGGCCGCAGCGAGCCGTTTCGCCAAGGAAAACGGCCACGCCATCATCCGCTGGAACGACGGCCACGCCACACTCTACATCCACGACGATGACGACCGCTTGCGGAAGATCAGGTTCACGGCCTGAACCACGCCCCTGACGATCGTGCGGGGGCGGCTTGCTCCCGCCCCTCGACGGGATCATTTCGAAGGCAGTTACTCCGTCGATAGGAAAAGCGAATGATCTACACGATTGGCTATCACGCGCTCACCCCGGCCCGGCTGCAACTGATCGCATCCAGGCTGGGAGCGCGCGTCATCGATGTGCGTGGCGGGACGATGCGCGCGAAAAGCGGGTTCGGCCGCCGTCAACTCGAAGCGCTCCTTGGCGAGGCTTACGAGTGGCGCGGCGACCGGCTCGGCAATCGCGGCACCAATCGCGTCACGCGCGAGGGAATCGCGGAGCTTAAGCGGGAGGACCGAACCAAGACCCTCCTGCTGCTGTGCGTCTGCGACTCGCCAGAAGGCTGTCACCGCCACATGCAGATCACCGGCCCACATTTCCCGGCCGCCCTGCACATCTGGCGGGACGAGGTCTTCACCTCGGCCGCCCTCCAAGCAGCCATCGATGAAGGCGAGGAGGCCGAATACGAGACGGTGGGCTGCCTACAGGACTTCCTGTAAGCCCACACAGGCGCTCGCCACGGCGGGCGCCTGTGTGGTTATTTCCTCCCAGACCCGAGTAGCCAAGGGTCTACGGAAGGTCACTCCCCGAACCCCGCAGGCCCGGCAACTGGCCCTTAAATCAGGCCCTTGCAGGAACCTGTTCCAGCCCTTGCTACCCCTGCAGGGTATCCAAAATTCTGAAAAAGTTATGTTGCCGGGTGGAAATATCCCGCCTAGCATCCACATGGGGTTGCCGCCCCAAAACCCGCGCCAATGGCGCAAAGAGGAAGGACGAAGCTATGAATGCACCCTGGAAGCCGAACGTGTTCGCCGGCGAAAGCCGTATGGACCTGTCCCGCCAGTGGATGGCTAGACCCGCCGACGAGCGATTCCTGAATCTCTCGGACCTGCTCAAATCGGTGAAAGGCCACTTTGAATCCGCGAGCGAGGAGCGCCTGGCCCCGAAAGCCATCGGCATCATCGCCAACGAGGACCCGGCCGACCGCCACTCGCTCGGCGTCTTGCTGCACGACGACCTCGAACTCGCCCTGTCGCACTGGACGTTCTCCCAGATCGCCAACCTCGCCGCCGCGCCCGGCGCCTATCTCAGAACGCTGCCGGCGCAACTGGTCGCCGACAACCTGAACTGGGGCCTGCGGTACAACCGCAAGGCGGATGGCATCAAGACCTACGCGACGCCGCACGAATTGCGCGCGGTGACCGGCCCGGATTACGGCCGCATCCCCGATTTGGAGGTGGTGCAGGCGGTGATGCAGGTGGCCGGCGACGGCACCGGCGAACAACGCTGGAAGATTCCCGGCACGCTGGACTGGCGCACCGGCATCTACGATCCGCGGGCACGTGTGACGATCGATACCACCACGCTCTATGCCTCGGACCGCGACGTGTTCATCTTTCTGGTCGACGATCTCAACCCGATCGTGATCGGAAAGACCAAGGACGGCCACGACGACATCGTGTTTCGCGGCTTCTACATCCAGAATTCGGAGGTCGGCGCGCGAGCCTGCAAGATTTGCACGTTCTATCTGCGCGCCATCTGCTGCAACCGGATCATGTGGGGCGTCGAGGGCTTCGAGGAGTTCGTCATCCGCCACACCAAGATGGCACCGGACCGCTTCCTCCAGACCGCTCTGCCCGCCCTTCGGTCATTTGCCGACGGCTCGGTGCAGAAGCTCAAGGAAGGAGTCGAGAAGGCCAAAGCGGCGAAGCTCGCCTCGGACGATGACGATATGAAAGCCTTCCTCAAAGAGCGCAGGTTCTCGATCAAGAAGGCCGAAGCAGTGATGGAGGCTGTCGAGCGCGAGGAAGGCCGCAAGGCCCGCACCGTCTGGGATGTCGCTCAGGGCATCACCGCGGTGGCCCGCAACGAGGCCAACACCGACGACCGGCTGGAGCTTGAGCTTGAGGCCAAGCGCATTCTCGACAAGGTGGCCTGATGCTGGTGGAAAGAACGCCAGAGCAATGAAATACAAAGTCCCCGGCCTCAGTGCCGGGGATTTTTCTTGCGACGCTTGATGCGCTGCGAACGCCGCCTCGGATACGGGATCGCGGCGAGCCGAATGCCGCCCGCGGTCACCACCTCGTCTGGGACCGTATCGCCGTAGACAGCGTCAGGAGCCCGCCAACTCGGCGAGGACGCAATGGGCGATGTTGCATCGGGATGGCGTGGAGTAAGCCCAATCTGTGCCAAACGGTCAAGGTCCGCCGGCACTAATAAAACGTCGTTGTTAGTGAGATAGCCGACAAGCGCCCGAATTCCCTGCTCCAAACGACGGTATCCCGTTCGATTCGAGATGCCGCCGCGCTTCCAATATTTTTGCGCCGCGCGGCCATCCACGCGGGCAAAACAGAACAACCAAAGCGCCGATGACAGCTTCGGGTCAAGGGTCAAGGACCAATCCAGGCATTCGTCGTGCCGCGAGATCGCCCAGCCTGTCGGCGGGGTGCGCAGCTTGAAGCCGGTCCACGCCGTCTTGTCGCGGGTGCCCTCCTGCGAGTTCGCGTCGAAATCGCTGTCGTGCAAGATTTCAAGCTTCGCCGAGCGCGGCGGCTTCGGTCCATGCACCCGCGGCAGCCGGCGGTCGGTATCAGCCGCCTCCAGAAACCGCATCAGGACGTGCTCGGCGGTCCACACCTCAGCGAGCCTGCCAGACCCAGGGGTCGGAGACGCCGATCCACTGCTTCTCTTTGAGGTGTCGGGCTGCATTAATGAACGCCTTGTTTTTTGCATGTTCGTCCTCCGTCATCGTCAGGCCCAACCGGAAGCAGGCCTCGCGCCACTGCCGCCAACCCACCGCCTTGCAACCGCGTGGCACGCTGGTGGTTGGAGCGTCCTTGCCGTAGTCGAGAACGCACTGCGTCAGAATATCGTAGGCGATCTTCGCCGGGCCGCGGATCGTCGGCTTGTCGCGGTGCGTGTAGCTGTCGCTCTCGCCCTCGATGGCAACGCACGAGGTTGCATCCTCGCCCCACTGGTTTTTTCCGATCACCAGCCGCTTGAGACGGAAATGGATCTTGGCCGAGTCCTCCTCGTCCTTCTGCTTGGAGACCTTGGCGGTGATCAGCCGGCTGCCGTCCTTTGACAGTTCGATCATGGTGTCGGCCGCCGCAGGCACGCCGGTATGGCCGCGCGGCCCCCGCGTCTGATCCTTCCCGGAATGGTGGCAGAACATCGCCGTCACGGAGCCGACCGAGCGCCTGATCCGGTCAACGTTGTCGACCAGCGCCCCCATGTGCTCGTGGCTGTTCTCGTTGCCGCGCGGCATGCAGCGCGCCAGCGTGTCAAAGGTGATCTTGCGCAATGGCGTGCCCATCATCTCCATCCGCGCATTGACGCGCTTGACGGTCTCGGTGAAGTGCTTGACCTCGTCCTCGTCCAGGAGGTTGACGCGCTCGGTCATCAGCACGAACGGGATGTTGCCGGGATCGCCATAGTGGTCGCACCAGGCCTTCAAGCGCTTGCGCAGTCCCGCCCGGCCCTCGGCCGCCACATAAATCACCCCGCCCTTTGAGACCCGATGGCCGCGCCAGTCCTCGCCGATCGCAATCCTGATGTCCATGTCGAGCGAAACGAACGTCTTGGCGACGCCGTGCGGTCCGTGCAGGATCACCAGCGCATCCTCCGGCATGATCCGGTCGATCAGCCATTTCTGCGGCGGCAGATCCTTGACAGCCTGATTGAACCACATCGCCCCGAACGGCGGCGGGCTCACCATCGCCGAGGTTTCCTTGGCAAAGGCCGCAAACGCGGTAACGTTAGGCAGTGCGTTCATCGTCCTGCCGCTTTTTCGGGATCAAGCCGTCGATGATCGCGCCGACGATGGTCTGCGGCTCGCCGCGGCCGTCACGTGTGACCGCATGTGAAATCGTCTCAAGCGGAACGCCGTGCTGGATCGCAAGGCTCGCCAGGATCGCACCATCGCGGGCAATCGCCTCGACCTGAGCGCCGGACTTGGCGCCATTGATGAACACATCGCCGATCGTCTCAAGGTCGTCGTAAAAACCCACGGTGACGGTGTAGTCCATATTTTGGAAACGGAACGAAAAGGTCTCCGAGGCGCGACGGTTCGGCAGCGGCTTTCTCATGGCTTCACCAGCATGTCGTTGAAGTCGACGCCGGCATCGGCCATCGACACGAACACCTCGACCCCCTGATGCTTGAAGCGGTTTCCGCCGGCAACGAGGCACTGGCGCGTCGCCCATTCGTCGCTGTCGCCATCGCCCAGCAAGGCAACGCTGCGAACTGTCTCGGGCAGCACGATGCTGGGCTGGGTGAGGTCAGGAATCCCGTTCGGGATGGTCTTGGACGGATTGCGCGGATGGCGGATGCGCCCGGTGCAGCGGCCCGAAATGTTCGACATCGACACCCCGGCCGCCAGCGAGGTCGCCTCCGCGTCCCAGCCGATCGCCTCGCCGCCGCCGAGCAGATACCACGAGAAGGTGGTCTCGATCCCCTCGCCCATTCCCAGACGGATCGAGGCGCGTGTCAGCCAGATCAGGCCACCACGCATGTCCCCGGTGATTTTCTTGGCCTTGTTACGCTTGGCATCGCCGGGAGGGGCCAGCTTGACTCCGGCAGGATCGAGATAGGTGCGATGGATCCCGATGACGGCGCCTCGCTCGTCGCGGATTTTTCCGAGCATCGCCGGATATTCGCCGAGCAGCTTGACCTCCTCGGCCTGCGCATCGGCAAACCCGTAATAGCCAAGCCTGGGCGCGAATTTCAGGTCAAGGCCGAAGCCGCCACCGAGCACGATGCCACGGTTCGCCAGGTACTGCTCGACCAGGGTCTCGCGCCAGTCCTGCGCGTCCGCCACCAGCTGGTGGACCCTGGCCGCCCTGCGCTTGGCCTCCTCTGCGTCCTCCTTCTCGATCTCGACCTGACGCTCCTCGATCTTCTTGCGCTCTTCTGGCGTGGCCGGACGGACGCCGCCAAGTTCCTCGACGGCCTCGACGAACGAAAGCCCGCGCATGTGCTGCAGGATATCGAAATGGTCGCCCCACTCGCCGCAGGCGAAGCACTCATAGCGGCCCTTCCGATTGTCGACCTTGCAGCTGGGCGTCTTCTCGATATGGAACGGGCACAGGCACATCTTGCCCTTCACCTTGATCCCGAGCTTCTCGAACACGTCGCTCAGGCGCTCGCGCGCCTTTGCATTCTCGATGTCGATCCGGTCGAACTGGTCGCGTGTCATGAGAGTCCCGCCGCACGTTCAATGGCCTGCCGCTTGATCCACCGCCACAGCCGGCAGCCGGCTTCGCCATCACTGTACCGATGGTAGCGACGCCATATCCTGGCCCGGCGCCCGTAGACGCGACGTGCTTTCTTGTCGACCAGCGGCCAATGCTTGCCGCACAACCATTCATCGAACGGTCGATCGGTGGTGCGCTTGCAATACGGCACGCAGCAGGTAAGCCGCACATCAAACTCCCTTGCCCAACATCAAGGTCAGCCGCTCGATCAGCAGCATGGTGATCGCAAGCCATCGCTTGCAGTTGTGGAAGCGGGCGCGCTCGCGAATCTCGTCAAAATCGATCTTGGACAGCGCCGACACGAAGCCGCTCCGATCGTCCTCCGTCACCCATCGCGGGAAAGCGCGAACGATCTCGCAGATCGCCTTGATGTTGTCGCCGCGAAGCTCGCCCGCTTTGCCGGTCGCGACAAGGCTCTGTAATCCGACGGTCACCAGCCTCGTGCCGTACAGCGCATGAACCCGCTTGATCGTTGTGATTGAAAACGTCTCGTTGGGCGCCAGCCGTTCCTTCGGGTACGGCAACAGATGGATGCCGATCTCGGCGAGCATCCGGCGGACTTCGGCGTCATTGTCGCCTGCGGCGGCTTTGATCTTGCGGTAGTGCCGCATCTTCAGGCTCCGGCATACTTGATGACGGGACGCATGCCCGGTGACTTCCAATCCCAGACGAACCAGGCATGGTTCTCGGCGGGCGACATATCCTTCTCGCCCAGACCGTCGCAGCGCGGGCAATCCTTCACGGCATCAATACCCTCGATGCCGATCGGACCGATGATCTTGCCGGTGCCGTTGCACTTCTTGCAGATCGCAGGCCCTTCGAACCACTTGATGCGATAAAGCAGCGTAATCTTGAGTGAATAGGCAGGATGATCGCCAAACAGATGCGAGCGCGTCACCGCGCTGTCGAAATCGACCGGCAGCAGCATCGCTACCTTGCCGCGCCATGGCTTCGTCAGTTGAAGCGCCCGCTCGATGAACTTCACGGCGAGCGCACCGCGCTGACCGTAAGGCGGATTGGTGATGATGTCGCAGGTGATCCCCCATGGGAACGGATCGGCGAGAAAATCGCAGGTCTTGGCCTGCGGCACGCCGACGGGGTGAATGTCCGCGCCCAACGCCTCGTGGCCGCGCTCGCAGAACACCCTGAGCATCGCGCCGTCGCCGCAGCAGGGATCGCACAGCCGCGGACCGAACTGAACCATGTTCATCACGGTGTAGGTAGGCTTTGGCGGGGTCCGGTAGAATTCACGATCTTGACGGAGGTGGTTGGCGCCGCGCTGGACCATCAGGCGATCTCCGCCAGTGCCGCGCGCAACAGCGGGGTGTTCTCGTAGATCATACGGGTGTTGAACTTGCCGCTTGAAAGCCCGATCGCCCGCTCGTCGATCGCCTTCTGCAGCAGTTCGGCCACCGAAGCCGCCTTGGCGACATGCTTGCGATGGAAGGCGTAGTGCTCACGCTGCAATTCATCGTCGATAAACTCGGCGTTGCGCTTGCGATCGCGCAGCGCAAGGTCATTCTTCGCCGCGCTGATGATGCTGGAGGGTTTCAGAACCGATAGCTTCGTGCCCATCTCGTGCAACATCTGACGCTCGGCCGCAGTGCCAATGCTCATGCCGCAAATCCAGAAAGCTTGGTGGTGTCGCTCGAATAGGTCGGATCGAGCCGCATGCGCAGGTAATCGAGAATGCAGAGCGCATCCGCCTGATCGTCGGTGGTCTTGCCCCACCCCCGCGCCGCAACCTCATCGATCGCGCGCTGCTTGAGCCACGCCCGGCGAACTGCGGTCTTCTTGGACTTCGTCAGGCCCTGCCCGATGTGCTTGGGCGCCTGAGTCAACCCCAATATCTTCGAACGCCAGCGCGCGGGCTCGATCTCGATCACCCGCGCCTGCCGCTTGAAGATAGTCGCGAAGATCATCGCCCTGACCCCGAGCAGGATCTGACGCGACTGGATCGACATGCCCGCCGGTAGCAGCGGCGCCTCGACGCCGATGATGTCGCCCGGCTGGACGAAATCACCGATCAGCGTCTCGGCCCGCGAATAGATCGCAGGCTCGCTGTCAGCGTTGAGGTTGAATACGCCCGACCGCGGGCCGGTGGCTTCCCACACGGCCCATCCAGTGAAGCGAGAGGGGTCGAGCGCCTTGAACATCAGTGTGCGGTCCCGCGGTTCTCTGGTAGCGGCTTGATGCCCTCCTGCAGCATCTGCGCCTGGGTCTCAGCGTGCGCCCGTGCCCATTCCTGGCCGAGCGGGTTGTCGAGCGTCCACGGATTCTGCTCGGCGGAATCGCCGCGCCGGGCGGCGACCTGACCACGCGCCGCGGCCTGTTCCAGCTTGTCATCCTCGGAGGGTTCTTTGACCGGAAACAGCTGAAGGTTCTGAAACACCGGCACCCGCAGATACTTCGCGTACAGGATGATCGAATTGCCGAAGGAGATCAGCTCGGCCTCGGTGTAGCCCGACAGATGCTTGCGCACGAAATCGAAGGCTTTCAGGTCGATCCCGCCCTCTTCCTTGGTGCGCTTCCGCGCGGTGCGCACCAGGGCGACGGCCTGGTCCTTCTGCCGCTCGGCGCTTTCGACCTCACGGAGAAGTTCGAAGAACCTGCCTTCGCTCAGGTCCGGTGTAGCGGCTGGTTGCTGATCGGATGATGGTTGACCGTTTTTCTTTCGCGCCATGATTTACCTCGTCGATGTTGAGCGTCGTCCTCGCCTCCTGAACCAGAGCGCGAGCCGATGCAGTGTGATCCTCAGCCAGAGCAAGCAATTCCTCCGTGTATTTGATTTCCGCCTCGAGCTTCTTCAGCTGGCTGATGCACGCCGCCCGATAGAACTCGACCATCACCAGCCACGGCTTACGGAGAATTTCCTTCCTGGGCCGGTAGCGCAGATTCCAAAGGAAGCTGTAGGACGGCCCGCCGCGCTCCTCGATGCGACGCATCGTTTTCTGCGTCTGGTTGGGACCGGTGCTTTCCATCCTCAGCAGCTTGTCGGCGATCGCCTGGGCCTCTCCGACATCGATATGCAACAGGGGTTTGCGGACACTCATGTACTTTCCCGTCTATAAGTTATTTGCCGCCAAACGCGGCAAAGGCCGCACGTCCAGGATTAGACGGCGGCCTCGGTACGACCGAGTTGGTCGCTGAGCTTCTGAAGGTGTTGGGTTTCAATGTTACACAACGCGGCAAACAGCCGGTCGACGCTCTCCATCGACATCGATCGCTCGCGGTTCACGAGCGCCTTGTGGATGGATTTGTCGTTCATCGCCTTGGCGCAAATGGTGCCCGGCGACTGGCCGACGAGACTGGCCACGCGCTCGATCTCGGCAATCACCTGCAGCCGTAACTGGTCGCCCGGCTTCTCGACGCGAGGAGACGTGGGTGGGTCGAGCTTCGGCCGGCCAAGTGTTTTGGGACTTCGTTTCTTCGCCATGGGGCGGATGGATGCACATTTCCATCCCCCTCGTCAGCGAGAAAGGCGGATATTTCCGCCTCGTTTGACGGGGAACCATGGGGTAAAATACCCCCAACGAACCCGCAACCGGCTGAGGCTCAATCTGAAATGACCACCAACGATTTGCTGAAAGAGCGTCTTAAGGAGGCGATCGAGAAAAAGCAGACCAACCCCACCGAATTGGCGGTCCAGGTCGGCCGCGACCGTACCTACTTCCGCGATTTTCTCAAAGGCAAGAAGCGCAGCGTCAGCAACGATGCGCTGGCACAGGCCGCCGAAATTCTTGAGGTTAGCCTGGAATGGCTGAACGGTCGCTCGGGCACCTCATTCGCCGTGCCGCGGGTGGCTAAGCAGGCCGCCGATCTGCAGGTCCGGAATTTTACCAAGATGATTCCGCTCTACGGACAGGCAGTCCCAGACCCCGACGGCAGCTTTTCCTTCACCGAGGTTGGTAACCTCCCCTGCCCGCCGAAGCTTGTCTCGGTGGTTGATCCCTATGCCGTGATGGTCTCTGGAGACGTCATGGAGCCGAGGCTTCACCCGGCCAACATTGTCTACGTCGATCCGTCCCGCTCGCCACGTCGTGGGGATGACGTTGTGCTCAAGATCCAAAAAGATAGGCAGGACATCGTCACCGGTTACATCCGAGAATACGTTTCCCTCACCGAATCGGGCGCCGTGGTCCAACAGTTGAACCCGCCGAAGAAAACCACCTTCAAGCGATCCGAGATCATCAGCATTCATCCGGTTTATTTGATTGAAAAATGATCGTTTGAGCGCGCCCATGGCGCGCGGCTCAGTCTCCGAACGGCCACTTGTTGAAATCCACATGGTCGCAGGCCTGATGCCTGCGTTTCGGAATTGAAGGTTCCTTCATCCAATCTGGCGTTTCATCTCCTTTCCCTTCTCCTTCAATAAGGCCGGGCGGCGAAGCCGCCGGCCCCTTAGAATCCCTTATGACCGGCTGTGGTGACCGGGTATACCCGGCTGCCATAGCCGGGTTAGACCGGTCACCGTGACCGGCTACTGACCGGCTGTCGCAGCCGGGTAACTCGTCATCTTCGAGGAAGGATACCCGGCTGCCGCAGCCGGTGTCCGCTGGCAACGATGGATAGATGTTCCGCTGCCGCCTCTGGCGCTTTCGAACGATGAACCCGGCCCGCTCCATGTCCGTAAGCCCGCGCTCCACCGCCCTCACATCGAGGTGGCAATAGTCAGCCAGGTATTCGTTTCCGGCATTGGCGTAGCCGTAGCGAGCAATCAGGTCTTTCAGGGCGATGACGAGCTTGAGCACCCGCGCGTGAGCGCCGAAGGCGCCCATCACCAGATGCGCCCATTCCCGGCTGACGTTGTGGCTGTCAGGGCCGGTGCAGTCCAGAATCGCAGCACCACCACATCTTGTGCTCTTTCCGTTGGGTCTATACAACATCGATCACTCCTTACGGCGTGGGCGCAGCTGGCTGGCAAAACCGAACCGCTCACCCGGATCATAATCCCCTCGAAGCCTTGAATCGCTTCGGGGGGTTTTCTTTTTCGACGTCTCGTCTCGTGGGTGGATTTCGTCAAGGGGATTTCCCTCCCCCTTTCCACTTTTACGCTTGACACCGGCGGAAATTTCCTCCTATCTTCCGCGCGTCGGGAGGAAATCAGCCATGTCCGAGGACGCCGTCTCCACCATCGAAACCGCCCCGCTCGCCCCTGAGCAGGAAGCCCCGGAGGTCATCCGCGAGCACCCGGACGGGGTGTACTTCGGCATGGGCGCCGACGAGTACCACGACGATACCGCGCTCGGCTCGACCGACATCCGCAACCTGCTGATCCATCCAGCGCAGTATTGGTGGAATTCGTGGATGAACCCGGTCCGCGAGCGCCGCGAGACCGACTGGAGCACCTGGGGCTCCGCCTTCCACGCGCTGATCTGCGAGGGCCGCAAGGCATTCGAGGAGCGTTACTACCGCGGTCCGGCGAAAAGCGACTTTCCCAACCTGATGGTGACGATGGAGCACATGAAGCGCTGGCTTCAGCTGCGCGGCTTTGCGACCACCGGCAATAAGGACGCATTGATCAAGCGCGTGCTGGCGGCTGATCCCGATGCGCCGGTGTGGGACGAGATCGTGGCCAAGGCCGAGATTTTGGCAGAGGGACGCATCGTCCTGAAGCCGGAGGTCTACGACAGCGTCTCGCTGTCCTCGATGATGATCACCAAGAACCCGTCCTGCGCCAACGCCTTCACCAACGGCTATCCCGAGGTCTCGGTGTTCTGGACGCGCAACGGCATCCGCCTCAAGGCGCGCTTCGACTATCTGCGCTTCAAGGCGGTGGTGGATCTCAAGTCATTCCGCAACTGGCGCGACAAGCCGATGGACATCGCGATCTTCCAGACCATCGCGGCACATCGATACGACATTCAGGCCGCGCACTATGTCGAAGCGCGCCGGCAGATTCCGGCACTGGTCGAGGCCGGCTCCGTGTTCGGCAAGGTGTCGTCGTCGTGGCTCAAGCGGCTCGTTGCGACCAAGGACTTCCGCTACGTGTGGATTTTCTATCACGCCGAGAACGCACCGATCGCCAAGCGCGTCGATTACTTTCCCGAGGCCGACTACCACGAGGCCGCCGAGCGCGAAATCCGCCTCGCGCTAGAGCGCTATCGCCGCCACCTCGATGTGTTCGGCACCGACATCTGGGTCGACGTCTCAGAGGCCCACAATCTCACCTCAGAAGATTTGCCCTCATGGATGGGGATCGGCACCGCATGAACGACCAGCAATATCTCGAAAACACCCACCGCGCTGCACGGGTCGCCAATCTGGCGATGGAAACCCTGATGACGCGCCTTGCGGTGGCGCAGCGCCTCGAAAGCCATGATGTGCATTCCGTGGTTTGCGGTGCCAGCGTCCGGCTGGTCGCCGTCTCGTTGTCGGCCGCAGGCTGCTGCAAGCCGCACGCATTGCAGAACATCGCACAGACCGCGACGACTCTCACCGAGATGCTGGCGATGTTGATGCACAGGGATCACCAGATGTCCCATTTCGAGCTGCGCGAAGCGATGATGGCCGGCATCGATCAGGCGCGCGAGTACCGGCCATGACGAAGCTGACCGATATCGACGTGATGGTTCACCATGTGACGCGCAACGGCGATGGCTCGCTGAAAGCGCTCCTGGTCTCAACGGACGGCGACCGCGACAGCGCGGTGTGGATTCCGGCTGCCGTGGTCGAGTTCAACAGCGGCGACGAGTTCGGTGAAGCCAACATCACGCTGCCCGAGCGCATGGCGATCGACAAGGAATTGATCTGATGCTCGCTCGAGTCATCGACTTCGAGACCGCGACCGGCGACGAGAAGAACGACGCCGTACTGGAATTTGCGTACACGGACGTTGATTTCCGCCGTGACGGCCATGTCGAGCATCCGGTGGCGGGCTTCGTCGATCCCGGTATGCCGATCTCGCCGATCGCCCGCGGCGTGCATCACATCACCGATGATGAAATCCGCTTGCGCGGTTATGTCGAGTTCGACTGGCAGCGCCGCCTCGTCAACGACAACATCAATTCGCCCGATGTGTTCGTGGCGCACTTCTGCGACTTCGAGCGCCGGTTCTTCGATCCGGACGGCGCGCGCTGGATTTGCACCCGCAAGGTCGCATGCCGGCTCTGGCCGGATTTGCCCAACCACAAGAACCAGACGCTGCGCTACATGCTCGACCTCGACGGCGTCCTGGGCGCTTCGTTCACGGAATGGGCGATGCCGCCGCATCGTGCCGGTCCCGACACGTGGGTGACAGCGCACATCTTCCTAAAGCAGGTGCAGATCGCGCTCGACCGCGGCCACCCGATCGAGCGTGTCATCGACTTCTTCGTCAAATGGAGCGCGGAGCCGGTGCTGCTACACGGCCCGATCCGGTTCGGCAAGCACAAGGGCAAAGAGTGGACGGCGGTCCCGCTCGATTATCTCGAATGGATCATCTTCAAGGCCGACGAGATGGACGAGGACACCAAGTTCACCGCCCAACACCACTATCACGAGCGCACGAAAGGAACTGTCTGATGTCTCGAAACCAAACCACCGCGCTCGCCGAGCGCACCGTCGGGAGCGAGCACCGGGAGTTGGCCATCGCCAACCCGATGAACGTCGCGCTGATGCCGCGCACCTTCGAGGAAGCCATTCAGTTGGCCAAGGTGATGGCGGAAGCCGGTAACGCGGTCTCGCCCGCCTTCCGGCGCAACGTTGGCGGCTGTTTCTCGGTGATCCAGAAGGCCGCGCATTGGGGTTTTCTGCCGTTCGATCTGATCACTGATGCCTACATCGTCAACAACGGCATCGTTGCCTATGGCGGTAAGACCATCAACGCGGTGATCAACATGACGCCGCATGTGCTCTCCGACATCGAGGTCACCTACGACGGTGAAGGTCCCGATCTGGTCTGCACCGTCGTTGCGATGGTCAAGAGCAAGGACCCGGAGAACAAGCAGGGTGTGCGGCGCGTCTACACCTCGCCGAAGTTCAAGGACATCAAGGTCAAGAACTCGCCACTATGGACATCCGATCCGCGCATTCAGTTTCACTATTTTTCGGTGCGCGCCTGGGGGCGATTGTGGATTCCGGAAGTCCTGATCGGCGCTTACACGCCGGAGGAGATCGTCTACGGCGGCGTCACCGACGCCGACCGGATCGCCGCGATCGAGCACAGCCAGGGCGACGTGCTCGATGATGACCCGATCTCGGATGACGACGAGCCCTCGCCGGCCGCGCCCCTTGGTGCCCGCCTCTCCTACAAGTTGGAGAGTTGCAACAATGAGGATGAGTGCAAGGCGGTCCAACTGACCTTCCAACCGGAAATCGATCTGCTCAAGGACGAGGACCGTCAGGACATCCGCGACCTCTATGCCGTCCACCTCAAGCGGGTGCGCGGTCAGATCCCAGTCGAGGAGGCGATGACGTTCTCCCGTTCGTTCCGCGAGGTCTGACATGGAGGTCAGAGCCGTTACTGTCAGTGGGTCGGTTCAGGGTGATGACACGGAAGAGTTTTACCTGATCGTTCCCGCCGAGACCGACGCCAAGCGGTTCGCCGTCGATATGGATTATGTCAATCGGCAGACCATCGCCTCTGTCGTCGACCGCGACTGGGCTGCCAGGATCGTGACGGCGCTCAACCAGCCCAGGACCAATGGAGCCGTCCATGGGTCTCGCTAAAGAGGAGCGCGAGCGCGCCGCGCGCGGCGAAGGCTGCCTCGGCAAGGCCGCTGACGACGAGCCTGTCTTTGTTCTCCGCGCCCAGGACGCCTTGGCGGCCGATCTGGTCGAGAAGTGGGCAATCTGGGCGCGCGCAGCGGGCTGTCCCAACGACAAGGTGCAGGAAGCGCTCGATCTGGCCGACACCATGCGCCGCTGGCCCGCCCGAAAGAACCCGGACTGACAATGACAAGCTGGTCGCCGCAACAGGAGGCGGCGCTGAAAGCCGTCTCCCGCTGGATCAAGAACAAGAAGGCCAATCAGGTGTTCCGACTGTTCGGTTATGCCGGAACCGGAAAGACCACGCTGGCGCGCGAGTTTCGCGAGCAGGTCAAGGGCCGGGTCAAGTTCGGCGCCTTCACCGGCAAGGCGGCGCTGGTGCTGCGCTCCAAGGGCTGCGTTGGCGCCTCCACCATTCACAGCATGATCTACAAGCTGCAGGATGAAATCGGCGGCCAGCCGCGCTTCGTGCTGGATCAGGACAGCCCGGTCAAGGACGCCAAACTCGTCATCATCGACGAATGCTCGATGGTCGACGAGGAGCTTGGCCGCGATCTGCTCAGCTTTGGCGTCAAGGTGCTGGTGCTCGGCGATCCGGCGCAGTTGCCACCGGTTAAGGGCGCCGGCTTCTTCACCAATGCCAGTCCCGACATCATGCTGACCGAGGTTCACCGGCAGGCGCGGGAGAACCCGATCATCCACCTTTCCATGAAAGTGCGCAGCGGCGATCGGCTCGACTATGGCGGCTTCGGTGACAGTCGCGTCGTCTCGCGCAAGGACATCAGCCCCGATGACGTGATTGCGCACGATCAGGTTCTGGTCGGCCTAAACAAGACGAGGCGGATGTACAACGACCGCATCCGCCAGATCAAAGGCAAGGACAGCGGCATGCCGCTTCCGGGCGACCGGCTGGTCTGCCTGCGCAACAACAGGGAGAAGGGCCTGCTCAACGGCGGCATCTGGAGCGTTGGCGATGTCCTGAAGATGCGCCGCAACGCCATCGAAATGCGGCTGCTGCCCGAGGATGCCGGCGTCACCAAGGCCGACGTCTTGGCGCAGGTTCACCCCTATTTCTTCGAGGGTCGCGAGGGCGAGCTTGCGCGCGAAGTCCGCCGGGAATCGGACGAGTTCGATTACGGCTATGCCCTGACCGTTCACAAGTCTCAAGGCTCGCAATGGGGCAGCGTGATGCTGTTCGACCAGAGCCAGGTGTTTCGCGAAGATGCCCGTCGGCATTTGTACACCGGTCTGACTCGCGCGGCCGAGCGCATCACCGTGGTGATGTGATGTGGATCGTGGTCGCCTCACCGATTGTCGGCGTCGCGCTGTTCATGTTCGCGATCGGCTGCGGCGCACTGGTGCGCTGCTTCCGCGTGCCGAAAGAGACCGCGCAGTTTTTCCCGGTGTTCGCCTTGACGTGGATTTTTGCATCCATCCTCGGCGCCATCGCTCTCAAATTCGCGCAGGCTAAAATTAACATGGCTCGTGTCGCTCCACCGGTGCCTCCGGGATCACTGCTGAAATCCTCCCGACAGCCCAGGAGACGCCCTCGCCTCCTGGGCGAGGACAACCAGCGTCGCCCGCGCATGCGGTCGGAGCGGCACTTGGCGTTCGTCCGTCGGTTGCCCTGCGCATCCTGCTTAAAGGAGCCGGCGGGCGAGGCCGCCCATGTCCGCTCCGGCAGCGTCGAATACGGCAAGCCGCCAACCGGCATGGGCGAAAAGCCGAGCGACCAGTGGACCGTACCGCTCTGCCACGACTGCCATCAGAACCCGAAGACCGGGCAGCATTCGATGAACGAGATGGAGTTCTGGCGGGGTCTTGGCGTCAACGTGTTCGGTCTTGCGCTCACGCTGTGGTCGCTCAGTGGCAAGCACAAGGCCGCGCGCCGCGCCGTGATCAACTTTCGCAATTGGAAAAGGGTTTCCTGATGCCCGAGTATCCCGTCTACGGACAGGTCACCGGCACCAAGTATCTCGGCAAGCTCGCGGCCGAGACGCCGGAAAAAGCAGTCGAAGCCGCCATGGACAAGATGGGCGGCCCCGTCACGCTCTGTCATCACTGCGCCTCGCAGGTCGAGGACCCGCAGGTTGTCGATGCCACCGCGGAGCCGGCGTAATGAACTCGGCGGTTCTCGCGATCATCGAATCGGTTGCGACTGAGTTTGCGGTGCCGGCGCAGCGCATCACCGAAAAATGCCGCATCCCGCGCGTGGTGCGAGCGCGCATCGAAGCCGCGCGCCGCATCAAAGCCAGCGGCAAATATTCGACACACCAGATCGCCGCCATGCTCAACCACGACCATACGACCATACTGTTCTATCTCGGCAAGTTGTCCTGCAAGAGCCCGACCGCCCGGCTGACATGGCGCCGGCCCAGGATCAGGCACCTGGGCCATCGCGGCTGCAAGCATTGCTATTTCCCGGTCAAGCCAAGGCAAAAACCCGTGAAGAGGGTCAAGCGCCGTCTCTATCTCATCCCCTACGCCGGCGCCGATTTTTCCCAGTACAGGTTCAAGGAGCGCCCGCGCCATGGATAAAGGCCAGGTTCAAGCCTACCCCCTGCAATGGCCGGAGGGTTTCCCGCGCTGGAAATACGCGCGGACCTCGGGCGGATTCCGTACCGACTTCAACGGCGCGGTGGCCAATGTCCGCCGGAGCCTTGAGGCGTTCGGCAAGGACAGTGGCAAGGCCGTCACCTCGCCGGTGCTGTCGAGCAATATCGACCTCAACCCGCTGACCGCGAGCACCGGCAGCCGGCCGCCAGATCCCGGTGTCGCGGTGTGGTTCGGCTGGGACGGCATGCAGGTTTGCATTCCGGTCGACCGCTACGACACCCCGGCCGCGAACCTGCAAGCGATCCACCACATCCTGGAAGCGAGGCGTACCGAGCTGCGGCACGGCACGCTGGAACTGGTGCGCGCCACCTTCCAGGGTTTCAAGGCCCTGCCCTCGCCCGCCGGCAAGCACTGGCGCGACATTCTCGGTATCGGCCGCAAGACCGATGTCACCAAGCAATTGATCGAGGACAGCTATCGCGCCCTGGCCCGCAAGCGCCACCCCGACGCTGGCGGCTCTGAGGAACAGATGGCGGAATTGAACCGGGCGCGCGCCACCGCACTCAGAGAGGTGCAAGCATGACAACGTGGATCACCGCCGATACCCATTTCGACCACCAGAACATCATTGCGCTCTGCAACCGGCCGTTCGAGTCGATCACCGCGATGAACATCCAGCTGGTCCAGCGCTGGACCCGGCTGATCAAGCCCGATGACGATGTCATCCACCTCGGCGACTTCGCCTTTGGTGACGGCGCGTCCATCTTCCATCAATTGCCGGGCAACAAGCACCTCGTCATCGGCAACCACGACAACAAGGGCGCCAAGGGCCTGACGTGGCAGAGCGTCACCAAGTACAAGGAATTCAAGTCCGGCGAGAACAACCAGCGCGTGGTGCTGTTCCATTATCCGATTGAGGACTGGAACGGCATGACGCGCGGTGCCGTAATGCTGCACGGCCACGGCCACGGCCGCTCGCGCAAGGTCACCGGCCGGCTCGATGTTGGCGTGGACTGCCATAACTTCGAGCCGATCAGGCTCTCCGACGCGATCTCGATGGCGCAGCGCATGGTGAGCGAATGATCCCGATACGCATCAAGGGCTCGACCCATTATCTCGGCGCCCCGAAAGGCAGGGACCCTGACAAGGATGGCCCCTGCGCCCATCTCGCCGTTCGCATCTTCGTGCGTGGCGAAGAGATGGTTTGCTGTGAAAGCGCCTGGGAGCCGACGCCAGACGAGCTTAAGGCCCTCAATGAAGGCAGCCCCGTCATCCTGCGCGTCGTCGGCGGTCAACCGCCGGTGATGCTCTACGTCGAGCCGTACAAAGAGGAGCCGTCCCCATGAAACTGAAAGCCCAAGCTGGACAGTTTTCCAGCATCGTCGGCGGCGCGGTGCTGCTGCTCGAGCCCGACGGCAAGGCCTTTGGCCAGCTGGCCATGCTCGGCCTGTCCACCGACCTGACCACCAGCAGGCGCAAGAGCGGCGTCGAGCAAGCTGCCAAGCTCCTCGACGGCAAGATCGAAATCAAAGATTGAAGCGATGAAGTTCGAGACCATCGATCCCAAGGCGCGCGCCACCAGACTCATTGATGTTATCGATCTTCGCGTGGCTCAGCGCATCGCCGGTCTCAATCCCGGCAGAGTCGACCACGGAACGGTCTGGCTTGGTCTCAACATCGTGGTCGACGAGGATAGCCTGTTCGCGCCAGCCGACACGTTGGGCTATTTCGCGCTCAACCGCCGGCTCTATGCCGGCCCGGCCGTGCTCTATGCCAATGATGAGACCGGCAAGACCTGCGACCTTGTTTACGAGGCCGCGCCGGTCTGGATCGGCAGCGCCGAAGAGGCCGAGGGCCTGATGCAAGCGGGCCTGCTTGAGCGCCCGCAGCTCGCGATCAATGGCGATGTGTTCTGGCAGTGGCCGCAGCCGAAACCCGACCTGACCGAATGGGTCAATCGGGTCGCGCAGGAAAGCCGCCAGCGCCCCAACATCACCGATCGCGATACCATCATCCGAAAGGACTAACCGTCATGGTGAACAAAGTCATTCTCCTCGGCAACGTCGGCAAAGATCCGGTGATGCACACCACCAGTGATGGCCGCAAGATCGCACGGTTCTCCGTCGCCACCAGCGAGCGCTGGAGGGACAAGGACACCGGCGAGCGCAAAGAGAAAACCGAATGGCACAACATCGTCGTGTTCAACGAGAATCTTGCCAAGGTCGTGGAGCAATACGTCAAGAAGGGCTCCAAGCTCTACGTCGAAGGGGCGATGGCGACCAGAAAATACGAAAAGGACGGGGTAACACACTACAACACCGAGGTCGTGCTGTCGGCTTACCCGTGGCGAGATCACGCTGCTCGACAAGAGCGAGGGCGGCGGCAGGCCGACGCCTGACGAGAGCGACTACGGCATTACGCGCTCGCGCGATGACTACGGCAGCGGAAGCCGTGGCAAGCCGTCGGTTCGCACCGATTTGGACGACGAAATCCCCTTCGCTCCGGAGTTACGTTGATGGACGACACGACCGCCCGCATCGAGCGGGTCGACGCATCGATCGCCAAACAGCTGCAGACCAGCATCGAGAACAATTCGCGCTTGCGCCGCGACATGGAGCAAATGCGCAGCAAGGACGATCCGCGACGCCCGCTCTATGTGCCCGGTAATCAGCCGCTGGAGCCGTTCTATCACCGGCCGGGGCCGTTCTGATGCCGCGCCGGCCGTCTGCCATCAACTCCACCGATATCGAGCGCGTGCTGCGCGCGGCCAAGCATGCCGGCGCGGCCTACGCCGAGGTGCGCGCTGATGGCAGCGTCCACGTATTTTTCGAGCGCCAGGCGGATGCGGAAGCCCTCCCCCTCGGTGGGGAAGCAGAGGGAAATGATCCCGCTTCGCACGGCGTTGAATGGACTTTTTCCGCTCCGAGCAAGGCTTTGCGCGGCGCCGGCGACCATTGATAGCGGGGGAAATTTCAGCCACCACTTGCGCATTGGCAGGGAAAACCTCCGATGCGCAAACCCAACCCCGACTGCCCTCGCCGCGCCGATGATGCGCGGATGCACCTGTACTTCGACCGCTACGGGCCGCAGCGAAAGCTGCGCTGGTACGTCAGGCTCAATCGCAAGGGCCGCAGGATCGGCATTGCCGAACAGTACGGTACACCCGAGTTCGATGCGGCTTTCGAGGCGGCAGTCAAAGCCCTCGGAGGAACCGTACAAATGCGACGTCTGGAATTCGAGCGTCACGATGGCCAGCCGGAACGGCGCTATCTGCACGCCGATGTCTCTCACCGTGGACAGCTGCGCTACTACGTGCAGCTGCGCGACAAGCTGCCAAAGATCCGTATCAGGGGCGAGTATGGCAGCGAAGACTTCAACCGCGAGGTCGAGAAGGCGATCGTCGAGCAGATTTCTCTCTATGGCAACGAGACCGACTATGTGCGGGCGCAGAAGCAGCGCTCCGCTCCGCGCAAGATCATCACGACGCCGCCCGTCGAGGGCACGCTGCGCTGGTACTGGCTACTCTACAAGGCGTCCGATCACTGGCTCGGCTGCGAGCAGCTGGGCCTGCGCGGCTTCTCGGAGTCAACGCGCACGCAGCGCACCGGCCTGATCGAGAGTCTATTGGAGGAGAACGGCGAAAAGCCATTTTCGCTGCTGACCAGGGATGTGGTCCGCACCGAGATGAAGTTGCGCACGCCAACGCAGGCCGGCAACCTGCTCTCAGCCCTGCGCGCGATGATCCGCTGGATGATCGACGCCGGCCACCTCAAGGAAGAGGACGACCCGACCGTCGGGCTCAAATCCGGCAAGTCGCGCGCCTCCCGCGAGAGCGGCGGCTGGGTGCCATGGACCGACGAGGACATGGCCAAATTCCGTGAGAGGTGGCCGCTCGGCACCATGGCGCGGCTCATGTTCGACATCCTGCACTACACCTTCCTGCGCGTCGGCGACGCCGCCCGGTTCGGGCCGAAGCACCTGCAGGCGATGGTGCGTCAGACCGTGATCTCGATCGCGACTGAGAAGAGCCAGGGTCGCACCACCGTCACGGTGCCGGTCCATCCGGATTTTGCCGCCAGCCTGCGCGCAGCACGCGCTGCCGGCATCCTTGGCGAGGAGACATTCACCGGCAAGATCGTGAAGGGCAAGACGTTGCCGATCGGTAAGAAGTCGTGGGCCAAGAAGTTCAAGACCTATGCGATCCTGGCCGGCGTCAACCAACCCAAGAAGAACTGCCATGGGGTACGGAAGGCGCGGGCCGAGGTCGCCGCCTATGCCGAATGCACCGAGGCGCAGATGATGGCGATGTTCGGCTGGACCGACCCGAAGATGCCGGCGCACTACATCGCCAAGGCCCGTCGGGAGAAGCTCGGAATCACGGGGATGGAGCGGATCGTGGCCTATGACCAGTCCACAGGGGCGGACCTGCTGTCACTCACGAACGGACTGGGAACGGGAATGGAGAACAAAGTAGTAACCATTCCCGCAAATCGGAGTAACTTTCCGAAAAAAGCTGAATGATTTCAATGCGAATCGTGGGGGTGGTGCGCTCGGAGGGACTCGAACCCCCACGATTTTACTCACTGCCACCTCAAGGCAGCGCGTCTACCAATTCCGCCACGAGCGCTTGGGATGCCGGAGGGAACCTAAAGGGCGCGCCGCCGGATCGACGGCGCGGGATGTAACAAATCGGAAGGTGGGGGACAAGCCGATAAGTGGCCTATCAACTACCTAACATCCGGGGATTTCGGCAGCATTTGCTTGACCTCGACCGCGATCCGGTTGCGGTCGACCAGCACCACGCCGCTGGCGATCGGCAGGTTGTTGGCGAGGATCTTCACCTCGTCGGCCTCGGTGGCATCCAGTTCGATGATGGCACCGCGGGAAAGCCGCATGACCTGGTGGATGGGCATGGTAGTGGTGCCGAGCACCACCATGAGATCGACACTGACTTTATCGAGGGTAGGCACTTTTGAACCGCCAAACCGGGATTAGATTGTGGTTCCACCTGACCACGTGATGGTTAGCCAATGGTTAATGTCCGCCAAGACCTTGTTTTGACGATTTTCGCGCACCCAGACGGCGGAGAAGCCGTGGAATGGCGGATTTCGGATGCCCCGGTGCCCTACCCTGACGCTGTCGCCGCGATGGAATCACGCGTCGCCGATATAGCCGCCGGGAAAGCGCCCGAACTGGTCTGGCTCCTGGAGCATCCTCCACTCTACACCTCCGGCACCAGCGGCAAGGCCGGCGACCTCCTGGAGGCGCGCTTCCCGATATTCCAGACCGGGCGCGGCGGTCAGATCACTTATCACGGCCCGGGCCAGCGAGTGGCCTATGTGATGCTGGACCTGAAGCGGCGCCGGCCGGATGTGCGCGCCTATGTCGCCTCGCTGGAGGAATGGATCATCCGCACCCTTGCCGCCTTCAATGTCCGCGGCGAGCGCCGCGAGGACCGCGTCGGCGTTTGGGTCAAGCGGCCGGACAAGGGATCGGGATTCGAGGACAAGATCGCAGCGATCGGGGTCCGGCTGAAGCGCTGGGTGTCCTTTCACGGCATCGCGATCAACATCGAGCCGAATCTGGCGCACTTCTCCGCGATCGTGCCCTGCGGCGTGGTTGACCCACGCTACGGCGTCACGTCACTGGTCGATCTCGGCCTGCCGGTGACGCTCACCGATGTCGACGTGGCGCTCCGGCAGGCCTTTGCCGAGGTGTTCGGCGAAACCGAAGCGCGACCGCTGGAGACGATTCAGCACGGGGCCGCGCACGGCCTCACATGATCGCACCTACACCGTCGCCAGCACCGAGAAAGCCTCCCCTGCCTCGCGCAGGTTGAGCAGATCGGGGCGGCCGGCGTCGTCTTGCACGGCATCGACGCGTGCCGCGGTCGGCCCGCGCCGGCACGCGGCGATCATTCCCGACACGACCGCCTCGGGCCCGGCAAACACCGCTTCGACGCTGCCGTCCCGGCGGTTGCGTACCCAGCCATTGAGCCGGCGCAGGTGCGCCTGGTGTTCGACCCAGGCGCGGTAGCCGACGCCCTGGACGCGACCGCGGATCATGACATGACGGATCGTGTCGCTCACTTCTTCAGTCCGAGAAATTCGCTGCCGCGCGCTTTCGTCTCAGCCTCGCGCATCGCACGGCCGGTCAGTTCCGGGGATGGCAGCCCTTTCAGGCTTTTCGGCGACGCGCCCTCGCGCAGCGCCTTCAGCGTCTCATAGACCGCCTGCGTCGCCGCTGCGAACGGCGCATGGCCTTGCAGCGCAATCCGCACGCGCAGGCCCGCGAGATAATCCGGCGCAGCCATCTCCTCCGGCGCACCGCCGAGCACGATCGGCAGTGTCGTTACCGCGGAGATCGCTTCCAGCTCCGCCTTGACCTTAATGCCGGTGAAGAACAACGCATCGACACCGGTGGCCTCATAGGCCTTTGCTCGCGCGATTGCATCGTCAAGGCCGGTGATCGACACCGCGCCGGTGCGGCCAATGATGACGAGCGATGGATCGCCGCGGCCGTCGAGCGCCGCCTTCATCTTGCCGATGCCTTCATCGAGCGGAATCAGTTGCGTCTTGGCCTCGCCAAACGCCTGCGGCAGCAAGGTGTCCTCGATGGTGAGGCCAGCGGCGCCGGCGGCCTCAAGCTCCTGCACCGTGCGGCGGACGTTCAGTGCATTGCCATAGCCGTGGTCGGCATCGACAAGCACAGGGAGAGCAGAGGCCCGTGACATCCGCCGCATCTGCTCGGCAAGCTCGGTCAACGTAATCAGTGCGATGTCGGGATCGCCGAGCACCGCGAGTGAGGCGACGGAGCCGCCGAACATGCCGACCTCGAAGCCGAGATCCTCGGCAATCCGGATCGACGTCGCATCGTAGACCGAACCTGGCCGAACGCAGCCGGTGCCCGCAAGGATCGAACGCAGTGCTTCGCGTCGCGCACGGAAGGTCATGGGAGCTCTCTCTATGTCAGCTTGGGCACGATCCTTTCGTGGAACCGGTATCCACGTTCCGGATCATGCTCTAGGCGAATTCGAGGATCAGCGCGTCGACCGCCAGCGTTGCGCCGGGAGCGGCGTGGATCTTCTTCACCGTACCGTCGCGTTCGGCGCGCAGCACGTTCTGCATCTTCATGGCCTCGACGACCGCAAGCGTCTCGCCGGCCTTGACCTCCTGCCCCTCGCTGACTGCGATCGACACCACGAGTCCCGGCATAGGGCACAACAGCTTCTTGCCGGTATCGGCGGCCGACACCACCGGCATCAGACGCGCCGACGTTGCTTCGGCTTCGGTGAAGACATAGATCGGAACCTCAAAGCCCTGATGCGCGAGGCGGAAGCCGTTGTTGATCGGGCGCACCTGCATCGCCACGAACTGGCCATCGATCGTGCCCTGCCACACCGGCTCGCCCGGCACCCAGCTCGAGACCAGATTGTGCGGATTGCCCGGCAGCCCATCGCTGCCGATGAAGCGGACCGCGATGCCGTCGGCCTCGCGCGCGACGTCGAGCGCGATCTCATCACGCTCGAGCCACACCGCGCGGCGCCGCTCCCGCTGCACCAGTCGGCCATTCATCTGGCCCGAGATCCGCCTCTTGCGCTCGCCGAGCACGTGGTCGATCGCCGCGGCCACCGCCGCCAGCCGTCGCGCGATCTCGCCCTCCGGCGGTCGCGCCGAGAATCCCTTCGGATATTCCTCCGCGATGAAGCCGGTGGAGAGCTTTCCCTCGCGCCAGCGCGGATGGTTCATCAGCGCCGACAGGAACGGAATGTTGTGGCGGATGCCATCGACATAGAACGCGTCCAGCGCGGTCGACTGCGCCTCGATCGCCGCCGCCCGCGACGGCGCATGCGTGATCAGCTTGGCGATCATCGGATCGTAATGGATCGAGATCTCGCCGCCTTCCTGCACGCCGGTGTCATTGCGGACAGTGACGCCATCCTGGCTCTTCTCGGCCGGCGGACGATATTTCACCAGGCGCCCGATCGACGGCAGGAAGTTGCGGAACGGGTCTTCGGCATAGACGCGCGATTCCACCGCCCATCCCGTCAGCGTCACGTCCTTCTGCGTAAGGCTGAGCTGTTCGCCGGCGGCGACACGGATCATCTGCTCGACCAGATCGATGCCGGTGACGAGCTCGGTGACGGGATGCTCGACCTGCAGGCGCGTGTTCATCTCCAGGAAGTAGAAGCTCTTGTCCTGGCCGGCGACGAACTCGACCGTGCCGGCCGAGTCGTAGCTCACCGCCTTCGCCAGCGCGACCGCCTGCTCGCCCATCTTGCGGCGCGTGGTCTCGTCGAGCAGCGGGGACGGCGCCTCCTCGATGACCTTCTGGTTGCGGCGCTGGATCGAGCACTCGCGTTCGCCGAGATAGATCACATTGCCGTGCTTGTCGCCGAGCACCTGGATCTCGATGTGGCGGGGATCGACGATGAATTTTTCGACGAAGACGCGGTCGTCACCGAAAGAGGATTTCGCTTCGGCCTTGGCGAGATTGAAGCCCTCCTCGACCTCGGCCCTCGAATGCGCGATGCGCATGCCCTTGCCGCCGCCGCCGGCGGAGGCCTTGATCATCACGGGATAGCCGATCTCGTCGGCGATCCTCACCGCATGCTTGCCGTCCTCGATGACGCCGAGATGGCCGGGCACGGTGGAGACCTTGGCCTTCGCTGCCGCCTTCTTGGATTCGATCTTGTCGCCCATCGCGGCGATGGCATCGGGATTGGGGCCGATAAAGACGATGCCGGCCTCCTTCAGCGCGCGCGGAAACGCCTCGCGTTCGGACAGGAAGCCGTAGCCGGGATGGACGGCCTCGGCGCCGGTCTTGCGGCAGGCCTCGACGATCTTCTCGATCAACAGATAGCTCTCCGCCGCCGCCGGCGGGCCGATCAGCACAGCCTCATCGGCCATCTCGACATGCAGCGCATCGCGGTCAGCCTCGGAGTAGACCGCGACCGTCTCAATCCCCATACGGCGCGCAGTCTTGATGATCCGGCAGGCGATCTCGCCGCGATTGGCGATCAGGATTCGTTTGAACATGTGCTTCTTGCTTGAGCGTTTGGGCAGGATCTTCGCCCGCAATGTGGTACGGGCGGTGGGCGTCTCAATTAACGTGGTACAGGAAAACTCAGGAGAGGCAACGGTCTATATAAGGAGGCGGCCGGCTTGCACCCGGCACCCGAAGCCATCAACCCGAATAGGTATTAAATCTACCACGGACATGGGCGCGAGAGACGGCCTTCATCAGCTCGCTGACCTCGTTTTCCAGATAGTCATTGGCCACGATCAGCGCGCGGACGGTGGCCCGCATATCCCCGCCGCAGGCCGCGATCGCCTCATCCACGGCAGCTTCTAAGCCGTCGATATCCTCGCTGCTGGCACTGGGAAGAGAGGACATCTGGCGGTTTCCGGGATGCGGGGCGAGCACTTATGTTCTATTTTTGTTCTCAACAAGTCAACCATGGATCCGTCACTGTCGACCAGTTCCGGCGGCTTTTTCCCAATGCGGAATAGCTTCGCGGGAGCTTCGTGCTAGAGCATGATCCGGTGGAAACCGGTTTTCCCTCACGACAAACGCGAAGCGTTTGCGCGGAGATCATGCTCAAACAAGAAAGATGAGATCATGATCCGATTCCGTCCAATCAGCTCATGATCTTGAACCTTTGCCCCCGCACGCCACCCCATCGATGCAGACCATGCCATTACGCACATTGATCGCAGGGCTGATCCTGATAGCCCTTCCGGCGAGCCAAGGCTTCGCCGCCAACGCTACCGTCAGGGACGGCAGCACGCTGCAGCTCGGCAACGTGACCTATCGGCTCGATGGCATCGACGTGCCTCCGATCGACCAATTGTGCATCGACGAGCATGCCGAGAGCTGGACCTGCGGCATCGAGGCCCGCGACCAGTTGGCGAAGCTAATCGGCGATCGTCAGGTCCGCTGCGACGATCTCGGTCCCGACCCGGCCTACAAGAAACGACATCTCGGCGTGTGCAAGATCGAAGGCGATCCGACCAGCCTTAGCGAGGTGATGGTCCAGCGGGGCTTTGCCCTGAACGTCGAGGCTTCCGCCACCGGCCGCTTCAAGCCTGACGAGGCGCGCGCCAGGGAAGACCGCCAGGGCATGTGGAAAGGCTGCTTTGTTGCCCCGCAGGAGTTCCGCCGCGGCAAGCAGGACGGCGCGCTGCTGGGCGCATCATGTCCCGCCGACCGCGATCGCGCGATCCGCGACGTGCTCTTCCCTGAAGATCTTCCCATGCCGGCAAGCTGCAACATCAAGGGCAAGTTCGCCGTGCGCGCCCGCGTCACCGGCGATATCGGCATCTACCACTTGCAGGCGTGCCGCAGTTACCCTGGATTAACCAGGCCAGACCGCTGGTTCTGCTCTGAAGATGACGCACAGGCGGCGGGGTTCCGCAGGGCCTATAACTGCAGGCCCGGCACCAAGGCCAAATGATGCTGGCAAGCCCTCTTCCGTTGTGTGAGACTACGGAAAGAGGTCGCCCGCCCCGATGCCGCCAGACCCTATGAACGTCCTTCCCGAGACGGTCGCCGCTGAACGGCTGCGCCAGCATCTGGAAGAAATTGCCCGCGAACGTGACCGCGCGCATCGCGAATTGCAGGAGCGCGAGGCGGAGCTTGCCCGGATCCAGCGTATCGGCCGCGTCGGCGGTGTCGAGGTCGATTTCCGCGAGGGCTTCCGCAACCGCCGCTCGCCGGAATACCTGATCATCCATGGACTGGGGTCGGATGCGGTGAACGAGACCCATGAGGATTGGGTCGACCGCATCCACCCCGACGATCGTGACCGCGCGATCGGGCATTTCTTCGATGCCCTGGCCGGGACGAGCGGAGACTATATGGCGGAATACCGGATCCTCCGTCCGAGCGACGGTGAGGTCAGGTGGATCGCCGTGATCGGGGAAATCGAGCGCGACCGCGACGGCCGCGCACTCCGTCTGGTCGGCGCCCACATCGACATCACCGAACGCATGCTCGCCCAGGAAAAGCTGCGCGAAAGCGAGGAGCGCTTCCGCCTCATCGCCGACAGCGCGCCGGTTCCGATCTGGGTGACCAAACTCGACCGCACCCGCTCCTTCGCCAACCGGGCCTATATCGATTTCCTCGGCCTTCCCTTCGAAGAAGCCATCAAGTTCGACTGGCGCAAGCGGCTGCACCCTGACGATATGTCGCGCATCGTGCAGGAATCGATCGCGGGCGAAGCTTCGCTCAAGCCTTTCGTGCTGGAGGCGCGCTATCTGCGCGCCGACGGCGAATGGCGCTGGCTCAGGTCGGAGTCACAACCGCGCTGGGATCCGACCGGCAACCACATCGGCTTCATCGGGGTCGCCCACGACATCACCGCGGCCAAGCAGGCCGAGATCGAACTGCGCCGGCTGAACGAAACGCTCGAACTGCGTATCTCCGAGCGCACCGCGCAGCTCGAAGCCAGCGAAGCGCAAATGCGCGCGATCTTCGAGACCAGCCACCAGTATCAGGTGCTGCTCAATCAGCACGGCGACGTGCTCCATGCCAACCGGACGGCACTGGCCGGCATCCGCGCCGAGGCCCGTGATGCCATCGGCAAGCCGTTCTGGGAAACGCCCTGGTTCGCCGCCACCGACGACTTGCCCAAGCTGGTTCGCAACGCCTTCATGGCGGTCATGAAGGGCGACGACGTCAAGACCGAGATGATGCTGCGGCTTCCGGTCGGCGAGCGCTATTTCGATTTCGCGATGCGGCCGCTTCGCGACCAGCACGGCACTGTGATTGGCGCCGTGGCCGAAGCCGTCGACATCACCGAACGCCGCCAGGGCGAAGAGGTGCTACGGCAATCGCAGAAGATGGAAGCCGTCGGCCAGCTCACCGGCGGCGTGGCTCACGACTTCAACAATCTGCTGACCATCATCCGCTCCGCGACCGACTTCATGCGCCGCCGCGACCTGCCCGAAGAGCGCCGTCATCGCTACATCGACGCGATCTCCGAGACGGTGGAGCGCGCCTCGAAGCTGACCGCGCAGCTATTGGCGTTCGCCCGCCGCCAGCCGCTGAAGCCGCAGGTCTTCAATGTCGGCACGCAGGTCGAGGGCGTGACCCAGCTTATCCGGCCGCTGGTCGGTGCGCGCATCCAGATCGACGTCGAGATCGACGACCCCGATTGCTTTGCGATCGCCGACATCGCCCAATTCGAGACCGCACTGATCAATCTCGCGGTGAACGGCCGCGACGCCATGGATGGCGAAGGCCGCCTCTCCATTGCGGTGCGGAAGGTGCGGGGCATCCCTGCCCTGCGCGCCCAGCCGGCGCGCCGCGGCGACTTTGTCGCGATCACCATGGCCGATAGCGGCAGCGGCATCGCGCCCGATCATCTGCAATCGATCTTCGAACCGTTCTTCACCACCAAGGAAGTCGGCAAGGGAACCGGGCTTGGCCTGAGCCAGGCATTTGGCTTTGCCAAGCAGTCCGACGGCGACATCGATGTCGTCAGTACGCTCGGACGAGGCGCGGCCTTCACGATCTACCTGCCGCAGGCAGCACGACCGGCCGATGCGGCGTCCGCTGCAGCCATCGCCAGCGAGCCGGCAACCACGGGCCGCGGCTACCGCGTCCTGGTCGTGGAGGACAATGACGAGGTCGGGCAGTTCTCCACCGAGCTGCTCGAAGATCTCGGATACTCGGTCAAACGCGTGGCGAATGCCAATGCAGCGCTTGCCCTGCTGTCCGAAGACGAGTTTTCCGCCGACCTCGTATTCTCCGACGTCATCATGCCCGGCATGAACGGCGTGGAGCTCGCCAGCGTGATCCGCGACCGCTATCCCGGGCTGCCGGTCGTCCTGACGAGCGGATACAGCAACGTGCTCGCCGAAAATGCGCATCGCGGATTCGAGCTGATCCAGAAACCCTATTCGGTCGAGTCGCTGTCGCGCATCCTACGGAAAGCGATCGTCGATCGGGGGTCGATCAGTTCGACCGTCTGAGCCTTAACGTCTGCGGCCTTAACCTCTGCCCTCCGTTGGAACGACATCCGCCGTCGGCGGTTCTTGCCGATAAACGGAGGATTAAGACGATGGCATCCTCATCGCGTCAACGACGCGTCACCGGCAGGGTGATGCACGAATTCAAGCATGGCGAACTGAAGAGCGGCCGTGGCGGCCGCGCCGGCAAGGTCAAGAATCGTCGGCAGGCGATCGCCATTGCGCTGCAGGAAGCGGGCGCCTCCAAATACCAGAGCGAGCGCAGCAACCGTCGTGACCTGCGCCGTACCGAACAAAAGGAAGCGCAGGGCCGTACCGCCCAGCAGGAACGCGAGGGCAAGTCGCATGTCGGGGCTTCCGGCAAGCGGGAAAGCAGCCGCGCGATGGGCGGCCACAATGCCCGCAAGCTCACCGCCCGCGGACGCAAAGCGGCACGCTCCCGCGCCCGCAAGCGCGACGGACATACGCGGCGAGAGCTTTACGCGAGGGCGCAGCGACGCGGAATCGAAGGCCGCTCGAAAATGACGAAGCGGCAGTTGGAGAACGCGCTCGGCGTGCGCTAAGCGCGTCTCCTTTTTCTATTGGCACTATTGGGCCGCGATATCGATGAGGGCGATGCCGAGGTCCGCCCTCTTCTTCCGCCGAAGCTTTGCCGGCGCTTCCGTCAGCACAACCTCGAGCGTCGGCCGCACCACGCCCGCGAGCAGGTGGCCGCCGCGCGTGGAGCCATCCGACAGCCCGAGCACGATGTGAACGTGCAGACTGGCCTTGCCGTCATCGCCGATCGCGACGTCGCCGATCGCGCTCAGCACCTCGCATTGCTCGTTGACCTCGATCTTCCGGTAGGATTTCGAGGCGAAATCGAACCAGCCGACGGTCGCCTTCTCGAACGCGCCGATCGCGGTCAGCGTCGCCGCCGAGATCCTGGCCTCGTTGGCGAACTTCGTCAGCGCCGCGAATGCTTCCTCGCCGGTGTCGAGGATGACGACATGGACCTGCGCGCCCGGCTCGTCGGAGATCAATTTGCTTTGCATCGGCTGGCTCGCTTGATCAGGCTGCGCTGCGCTGGGTGTGGCGGCCTTCCTTCACCTCCTCGATGATCTTGGCACTGAAGGCTTCGAGATCGCCGGGATTGCGGGACGTGATCACGCCCTGGTCCGTTACCACCTGGGAGTCTTCCCACTTGGCACCCGCATTCATCACGTCGGTCTTGATCGACTTGTACGAAGTCATCCGCCGCCCCTTGGCAATGCCGGTTTCGATCAGAAGCCACGGCGCGTGGCAGACCGCCGCGACGACCTTCTTGGCGTCGAATATCTCCTTGATGAATTTCAGCGCCTTCGGCTCGGCCCGCAGCAGGTCCGGATTGATCTGTCCGCCCGGCAGGACGATCGCGTCGTAGTCGGACGCGGAGACCTGGTCGAGCGTCTTGTCGACCTTCACCGGCCGGCCCCAATCCTTGATGTCCCAGCCCTTGATCTCGCCTGCGGCCAGCGAAATCACGTCGACGGTTGCGCCGGCCTTCTTGAGCCGGTCGCGCGGCACTTCCAGTTCCGACTGTTCGAAGCCGTGGGTTGCGAGGATTGCGATCTTCTTGCCTTTCAAGTCCATGGGAAACTCCGTCGCAGTGGATGGGAGATGCCGACCAATCGGCAATGCCGAGCATCGTTCCTGCGCAACGGCGAATTGATCCCGCTTCGCCGGGAACCGCCGGTGACACTATTTCGGATTCGGCTCGACGAGCCCCGCTGCCGGATCCCGCAACTTGCCCTCACGCGCAAGCTTCACGGCGTTGCCGAGCGCTCGCGCGACATTCAAGGTCTGTTCCTGGAACGCTTTGTCCTCATCGAGTGCCTGATGTGAGGTCGCGTAAGGCTCCATGTAGCCGATATAGCCGTCGAGTTCGCCCGTTCGGCCGACCGGGATCAGCCCCATATCCGTCAGCCAATCCGATAGCGAACGTCGCATCGTTTCCGCGCCAACGGAGTCTCCGTGCACGACGAGACCAAAGTTGCGGCCGGCGAGATGCCGCGGATAAGGCCAGCCCTTCAACTCGAGCGCCTTGGCTTCATCCGCGTGTTTGCCGTGGGTGGAGGTCGGGTCGGGATTGCAGCCGTCGGCACAAACCATCCGATCGATCATGGCTTTCAGCCCCGTCGGCGCGTGATACCAATTCACCGGCGATACGATGAGGATGCCGTGGGCCGCCACCCATAGCGGATAGATATCGTTCATCCAGTCGTCGGTCTGGCCGAGCGCGTAATTCGGATAGCAACTGCAGGGCCAGTGACACAGCGCAGGCGATGTCGAGACGCAGGACTTGCAGGGATGGATTTGCTTGCCGAACTCGGATGCCAGTCGCGAGAGATCGAGGATGTCGACGGCAAGGCCCATCTCGACGAACACAGGCTCGGCGAGCTTGACCAATCGCCAGCTCTTGGACATTTCACCGGGGCAGGTATGCTCGCTGCGTGAGGAGCCGTTGATGATCAGGATGCGCGGTCTCTCCGCCGCATCGTCGTGGCGCCGCTGCGCCGCCAGGATCGCCTCGCGCGCCGCGAGCCAATCCACCGCCAGTTCGTATTCCGGATCGGCGAAGCCCGGCCCCGCTTTGCGCGTCAGCGGCGACTTGCGCGAATGACTGTAGGCATCCCACGCCGCGTCGATGATGGCATCGATCTCCCGCTGCAGCGGCCTGAAGGCGGGATCGACGAAACGGCTGCGGTAGCGTTCCGCAAACTCCTCGCGCGGCAATTTGACTGATGGCATCCCCTTGCGGACGTCTGGCGCCGTCATGTCGCACCCCGCCGTAGATGAACGTTAGATGACATGTCGCGTTAACAACACGACATCGGCGACGGTTCCGGCGCGGCGAGAAAGGAGTGCGGCCAGGATGTCCGAGAAGCTGGACCGCATGGTCAAGACGGCGCTTGACGAAACTCGTCTGCTTGTCCTCGGCATCCAGGTCCTGCTCGGATTTCAATTCCAGGCCTTCTTCCAGACCGGCTTTCCATCGCTCTCCTCCGCGTCGAAAATGCTCTGCGCCGTTGGGCTTGCGCTGCTGACGCTTTCGCTGGGGCTCCTGATCATCCCCTCGATGGAACACCGGATGGTCGAGGGAGGTTCATCGTCGAAGCGCCTCGTGCGCGCGACCTCTTTGTACGCGACCGCCGGCCTGGTTCCCTTCTCCTTGAGCATTGGCGTTGCCGCCTATGTCGTGATCGAACGACATTTCGGCTGGTTCGCGGGTACCACCAGCGGACTCGCGCTGATACTCGCATCAAGCTTTGCGTGGTTCGGATTGGAGCTGTTTCACCGGGAGAGAACACCAATGCCCGATTCAGGAGGAACAACCCCGCTCGCGACAAAAGTCGAGCAACTGCTGACCGAAGCGCGGGTCATCATCCCCGGCGCACAGGCCCTGTTCGGCTTTCAATTCATCGCCATGCTTACCGCTGGATTTGATGAGATGCCGCAGACGGCAAAGATCGTGCATGCCGTCGCGCTCGGCCTCGTCGCCGTGAACGTCATCCTCCTGATGACGCCAGCCGCCCTGCACCGGCTCTCCTATGGCGGCGCAGATTCTCCGAGATTTCTGCGCACAGCCTCCGCGCTGGTGACAGCGGCGCCGCTGTTTCTGGCCGCGGGCATAGCCGCAGAGAGCTACGTCGTTCTCGGCAGGATCACCAACCGCGAACTCGCCGCAACTTGCGCGACGGCGAGTTTTCTCGTCCTGGTCGGATTCTGGTACGCTCTGCCGCTGATCGTGCGATGGACGCGCCACCAGCGCAAGGCGTGACGCCGCGGCGTCACTTGCGATTCTTGTCCAGCGCCTGCGCCATCTCGAGATGGTGCCGCAGCGTCGGCAGCGTCTTGCCGGCCCAATCCTTCAGCTTCGGATTGTCGCCGCTCTTGGCGTAACGTTCGAACAGCGACACCGCATCCTTGTGCGCGCTCACCTGCATCGGGTTATATTGGCTTGCAAAGTTCTCCGGTTTGGTGTCGCGCAGCTTGTCGAGCTTGCCTTGCGAAGATGAATCCAGGCCCGATGGAATCTGCACGCCCTCGCTGCTCGTGACCAGGCCCTTCAGCTCGCTGCTGGTCTTGGTGTGGTCGGCGATCATCTGGGACGCGAACTTCTTCTCCTCCGCATTGCCCTTCTGCTCGGCGACCTTGCCCGCCTCGATCTCCAGCATGTCGCTGATCGCCGCTTCCTTGACGAAATCCGCCGTTGAGGGAGCGACCCCCAGTACCGAATTGACGCCGGTCTTCTCGCCGACCGATTGCGCAGCTGCCGAGGTGGAAATAAGGGCGACGGCAACCGCAACCGCCGTCACCACGATCGATCTCTTCATGGTGCTTGCCTCTCCTCGGGATCGTGAGCGGCAAACTCGTGGCCGAAATTTTCGTTCCTATGCGCGGGTGCGCCCGCGAAACCATCGCGGCCGTCAAAGGTTTGTAGTCTCGAAGGGAGAATCCGATGGCGCTTTTCCGGGTGCAGCCAACCCGTGCTGATAAGGCAATCGCCGACACCGTATCGGAATACACAACGCCGACAGCCGAGCGGGTCGCCGAGGTCCTGACCTGGGGCGCGGATGAGCACGTGCTCAGCGCGCTTGCGCTGGGCTGGTGGCTTTATTCTCGCGACAAGGACGCGAAGCAGCGCCGCAGCAGCAACCACATCCTCCTGACCACGATCGTCGCGGCTATCCTGCCCCATGTGCTGAAGACGGTATTCGACCAGGAGCGCCCCGATCGACAAACCGCTCGCGGTCACCTTCATGGCGTACCCTACTCCGGCAAGCCCGAGGACGCCTTTCCGTCCGGCCATGCGATTCACGTCGGCGCAATTGCCTCGGCCGCAACCGTGCTTCCGCCGGCAAAGCGCAACGTGGTATGGGCGATCGGTGGAGGCCTGGTGTTGACACGCGTCGTCCTGCTTGCGCATTGGCTGAGCGATGTAGTTGCCGGCCTCGCGATCGGCGCGCTGACCGAACGGCTGTTGCGTCCCATCACAGGCTACGGCAAGGATTCGCGCGAACGCTGAAATATCGCCGATCAGGCAGCGTCTTCCTCGGCTTCGGCCGCCAGCATCCTGCGGATATCCTGTGCAGTGCGCGCCGCACTGAACAGATAGCCCTGCATCTGGGTACATCCCAGCATGTGCACGGTGTCGCGCTGCTGCTCGGTCTCGACGCCCTCTGCCGTCGTGATCATATCGCGGTCGGCCGCGATGCTCACCACCGCGCGGATGATCGACGCCGACGAGCTGTTGCGGGTGACTTCCTTGACGAAGCTGCGGTCGATCTTGATCTTGTCGAACGGGAAGCGCTGCAGATATTGCAGCGAGGAATAGCCGGTTCCGAAATCATCCAGCGCGATGTGGACGCCGAGCGCGCGGAGCTGGTTGAGCGCGACCAGCGCGGCATCATCATCCGCGATCAGCACAGCCTCGGTGATTTCGAGCTCGAGGCGGCGTGGATCAAGCCCGCTCTCGGCCAATGCCGTCGCGACCTTCAGCGACAGCGCCTCCGACTTGAACTGGACTGGCGACACGTTGACCGCTACCCGCACATGGGCGGGCCAGGTGGCAGCCTCAGTGCAGGCGGTCCGCAGCACCCACTGCCCGATCTCCTCGATCAGGCCCGTCTCCTCCGCGACCGGAATGAATTCGGCCGGCGATACCATGCCGCGCACCGGATGCCGCCAGCGCACCAGCGCCTCGCAGCCGGTCACCTCGTCGCTGCGCAGGTCGACCAGCGGCTGGTAATGGATTTCAAACCCGCCCTCGACCAGCGCAGTGCGCATATCGGCTTCGAGCTCGCGGCGGAGCTTGGCCTCCTTCTCCATCTCCGGCTCGAAGAACCGGTGGGTGCGGCGGCCGGCCGCCTTGGCGGCGTACATCGCAAGGTCTGCGCGCTTCAACAGGCCGAGCAGATCGGTACCATCCCGCGGCGCGACCGCGATGCCAATGCTGGCGTCGCCGGACAAGTGATGGCCGTGGCAATCGAACGGCGTCCGCAGCGCCTGATAGATCCGTTCAACCAGCGCGCTGACATCGCCATCGGCCGTGATGCCGCGCTGAACGATAGCGAACTCGTCCCCGCCGAGACGCGCGATGAAATCCTCCGG
Organism: Bradyrhizobium sp. LeoB3; assembly: GCF_055456055.1. NCBI lineage: Bacteria > Pseudomonadati > Pseudomonadota > Alphaproteobacteria > Hyphomicrobiales > Nitrobacteraceae > Bradyrhizobium > Bradyrhizobium sp. LeoB3. The sequence goes on along the minus strand of NZ_JBVBEF010000019.1, from coordinate 62,776 downwards.
TCCGATCGACTGCCGCAACAGTTCGGCGACACCTCTGAGGAACTCATCACCGATCAGATGGCCGAGCGAATCGTTGATGCGCTTGAACTCGTCGATATCGATATAGAGAATCGCGAACTGCACGTCGGCTGTTTCGAGCAGCAAGCCTTCGGCGTGGCGCTGGAACAGCGTCCGGTTCGGCAGATTGGTCAGCGGATCGTAATGGGCGAGATGTTCGATCTTCGCCTCGACACGGCGCCGCTCGGTCACGTCCTCGAACGTCGTGGCCCAGCCCCCGTCCGGCGAATGTTTGAAGATCATTCGGATAATTCGTCCGTCCTGCGTCGAGAAGTGGCGTTCGCCGATCTCGCTGCTGTTAGGTCCGATGAAGTGCGCGCAATATTCGTCGACATCGCCGATAAAGGATCCGATCGCCTTACGGTGCAGCACGAGATCGCGCAGGTGGCATCCGGGCTTGGCGACGTCAGGCGATACGCCGAGCATATCGAGATAGCGCTGATTGCAGACCACGAGCCGACCCGACGCATCGAACAGCAACAGCCCCTGGGTCATGTTGTTGATGGCGGTGTCGAGATGAAGGCTCTTCTCCGACAGCTTCTGGCGCGCGGCTTCATGCTGTCGCTGCAGTTGTCTCACGATCGGGAAGATCGTGACGATGACGACGACGATCGCCAGGATCGCGGCGCTGAACTGTAGTTTCGTCTGCGCGCGCCAGTCGGCGAGCGCGGTCGAGGTCTTGGTCGTGGCAACGATCAGGATCGGAAAATGAGTGAGCGGTCGAACCGCCCCGATCTTGTCTTCGGCATCTTCAGTGCTGAAGCGCCCCGAGATATTCCCGTCAAGCGTCAGCGCCTTCTGGAATGGCCGGAGACCGGCTACGCTCTTGCCGACCGCCCCGTCATCCGTGGGATAGCGGGCGATCACCGTGCCGTCGCGATGGATCATTGAGATGATTGTGTCGCCATTCAGCGCCAGAGAGGCGACGAAATCCTCGAACTGGCTGGGCTCGACACCCCGGCTGGAAAAGCCGATGATGGCGCCATTACCGTCGACAATCTTGCGGGCGAACAGCGTCGTCCACTTGCCCGTGACGCGGCTCACGGCGGGCTCGACGATCACATCCGGCGTCGGCTTGCCGGAGGTGAACTCCCTGAAATATCGCCGATCCCTGACATTGAGGTCGGGCACCGGCCACATCTCGGAGGAATTAATCAGCCATCCCTCGGCATTGAACAGATTGAGACCACCAACATGCGGGAGCGCCGCAAGCCTGGTGCGCAGCATTTCGTGCGCGCTCAGTAGTGACATCATCTTTTCGAACTGATCGGCCGTATCGACCCCGTTAGCCCGCATGTTGGCGACGACATCATCGTGCACGTGCTGGAGATCGGAGAGCTGCTGATCGAAATGGCGGGACAGCAGCAGCGCCGTGTTGGAGAGTTCGCGTTCGGCAAGATCGAGCGCGCGCTCCCGGAATTGCAGCGCCAGGTACCCGGTGCCGAGCCCGATCGCGGCCACGAGCGCCGCCGCGCACAGCACGAGCCACTGAATTGCGCTCAATCGCAATGGCGGCACGGCGGCCCATTTCGGCCACCACCGGCTTTGCAAGATATCGCTCTTGGCCGAGCTGTCTGACATTTCCCTGCCCCTACAAGCGCTTGTTGTAGGAGACACAACCCAAGAGGGCGTTAGGAAAATGAGTTATCAGCCGGTTAACGTGGAACTTTGTTTCTGAGTGTTACCAGATTTCGACCGCGCAACATCGCTTGTGCGGTATTGGACGTTACGCAGTTTATGAGAGATTTAGGTGTTTGCTGGATGGTGGCAGCCGGCAATCTTCATTCGGGCGATCTCACCGGGGCGGCCAAGCGCGCAGCAGGATGAATGATTTCACGCAATCGGTGGCGACGGCGCTCTCGCTGATCGCCAGCCTTGACGCTGAGCTGATCGGCATCGTCCTGCTATCGTTGCGCGTCAGCCTGACGGCGAGCCTGCTGGCGCTGCTGATCGGCGCCCCCCTCGGCGTCCTGCTCGCGATTAGCCGGTTTCAGGGCAGGCAGGCCACGATCGTGCTGGTGAACGCCATGCTCGGCCTGCCGCCCGTGGTGGTCGGACTGGCGCTTTACCTCCTGCTGTCGCGTTCCGGTCCGCTCGGCTTTGCCGGACTGCTGTTCACGCCGAGCGCCATGATTGTCGCGCAGACGATCCTCGCCACGCCGATCGTGGTCGCACTCGTGCACCGTCCGGTCTCGCTATTGTGGGCGGAATATGCCGACCTCATGCGCACCGATGGCATGTCGCGCCTGCGCAGCATGGCGCTGTTGTCGTCGCTTGGCCGCGCCTCGCTGTTGACCGCGTTCCTCGCCGCGTTCGGCCGCGCCATCGCCGAAGTCGGCGCCATCATCATCGTCGGAGGCAATATCCGCAGCTACACCCGGACCATGACGACTGCGATCGCGCTGGAAACCAGCAAGGGCGAGTTGCCACTTGCGCTCGGGCTCGGCCTGATCCTGCTCGGCCTCAGCGTGACCGTCAGCACGGTCGCGTTCCTGCTAGTCGGACGCGTTGGGGAAAAATAGCTGCTCGTCCCCGGCCTTGTAGTCGGCGATCACCTTCTGTCCCTCGGCGGAGATCAGCCAGTCGACGAAGGCCTGGCCATCCTTGGCTTTCACGGTCGGGTGCTTGGCCGGATTGACCAGCATCACGCCATATTGGTTGAACAGGCGCCGATCGCCCTCGGTCAGGATCGCGAGATCGCCGCGATTCTTGAACGACAGCCAAGTGCCGCGATCGGAGAGCACATAGGCATTGTCGGATGCGGCCATGTTGAGTGCTGGCCCCATGCCCTGCCCGATCTCGCGATACCAGGATCCCTTCGCCGTCGCGATGTCGATGCCCGCCTCCTTCCATAGCCGCAATTCGGCCTGGTGCGTGCCGGAGCGGTCGCCACGCGAGACGAAGGTCGCCTTCGCGGCGGCGATCTTTTTCAGCGCTTCCGTGACGTCCTTACCGCCGGCAATATACGCCGGATCGGCTTTTGGCCCGATCACCACGAAATCGTTGTACATCACGTCCTGGCGCTTGACGCCAAATCCTTCGGCCAGGAACTTCTCCTCCGCGGGGCGATCATGCACGAACACCACGTCGGCATCGCCCCGCCGTCCGATGTCGAGCGCCTGGCCGGTGCCGACCGCGACGACCTTGACACCGATCCCGGTTGCCGCCGTAAAGCGCGGCAAGAGGAAACCGAACAGCCCGGATTGCTCGGTCGATGTCGTCGATGCCACCGTGATTGAGCGCTCCTGCGCGAACGCGCTGGAGATCATGAGAAGAGTTGCGACCACGATTCGTGCGAGCATTTCCCCACCTCCGCCAAGCCGGCTGTCTAGGAAGTTCTACTTCATCTCAGCATGCCCGACCATAAGCGAGGCGATCCGCCGCAGCGATCGGAGGCTCGGCTTTTACAATGCCCCTAACTGCGCGACTCCGTCGTCGCGCCGTCATGTTCGGGGTCACAAGGAACAAGCGGCCGCCGGCGAAAGCGTAACGTTATAGCATTTAGCCCTCTGCTGCCTTGAATCGGCACCGGGGCGGCGCTAACTAACGGCATGGACTCTCGCTTCGCCGCACCGGATTCTTCGACCCGCAAGGCCCCGACGCGCCGGTGGCGCAGCCTGCTTGCGGGACTGATCTCGCTAGCGCTCGTGCTGTCCTTCTTTCACGGTCTCGGCTTCGACAGCGACGATAGAGTGCCGGCAACGTCGATCGCGCAACTCGCCGGTGATACCACCGACAAGGCTCCCGTCCATCCAGCATTGCCCCATGGCGATCATTGCTTGACCCACGTATCGACCGTGGCGACACAGGACACGTCGATCACGATCGAGCATACCGCGCACGCCTATCGCTTCCTTGCCATGCGTGCCCCCGAAGCGGCCGAACCGATCTCCCCCTTCAAGCCACCCCGCGCCTGATCCGATCGGCATGACCGATCCGGCCGCGCTGCCTCCCGGCAGCGCGCCCAACTTGCACGCATGGTTATGGCAGCAGCGCCGGGCCCGGACCCGCGCGCGGCGGGAAGGCATATATGAGACGGATTCTTCTTTTCGTTGCCGGCATCATCGTCGGCAGCGGCCTGGGCATCACGGTTTGGTCGCATTGGCCGCTGTCGGGAACGCCAGCGCAACAGGAAGCGGCGACGACCGGGACAGCAAAAGCCGAAAGCGAGGATCACGGCACCGAGCGCATCGTGCTGAGCGAGGAGCAGATCAGCGATGCCGGCATCGGGCTGGCACCGGTTGCGGGCGGTACGCTCAGACGCCATTTCCTGGCGCCAGGCTCGCTTATTCCCGACGCCGACCACGTCGGCCGCGTCTCCGTACGCGTGCTGGCAACGGTCGGCGAACTGCGCAAGCGCCTCGGCGACAGTGTCGAAAAAGGTGAGATCGTCGCCGTCATCGAAAGCCGCGAAGTGGCGGACGCCAAGAGCGAATACCTCGCCGCGCGGCTGACCAACGATCTGCAGCAGACCCTCTACAACAGACAAAAAAGCTTGGCCGAAAGCCGGGCCATGTCGGAAAACGAATTCCTGCGGACCCAGCTCGCCGCCAACGACGCTAGGATCAAGCTCGACGGCGCCAGGCAAAAGCTGTTCGCGCTGGGTCTGTCCGAACAGGAGATCGCCGATCTTCCGAACCAGCCGCCGGAAAGCCTGCGCCAGCAATATTTACGTGCGCCGATCTCGGGCCGGGTCTCGGAGCGGCGCGTCGACCTCGGCGGGCTGATCGGCCGCGAGGGCCAGGAAAGCGAACTGTTCGTCATCGTCAATCTCGACGATATCTGGGTCGATCTCGCGGTCTCCCCGGAAGACATCGCCGCCGTGCGCGAGGGCGGTCTGGTCACGATCCGCGCCATCGGTAGCGACGACGAAGCGGTCGCGCGAGTGATCTTTGTCAGCCCCCTGCTCGATCGCGAGACCCGCAATGCTCGCGTGATCGCGACGCTGCCGAACCGGGATCACCGGTGGAGGCCCGGCACTTTCGTCACCGCCGAAGTGCCGCTCGGCGGCGAGCCCTCCAAGGTGATCGTCTCGAAGAAAGCGCTGCAGACCGTCAAGGGCAACGCCACGATATTCGTCCGTGACGCGGAAGGGTTTGAGGCGCGACAGGTGCGTACAGGTCGCGAGGATGATGACGACGTCGAGATCGTGAGCGGCCTTGCTCCGGGAGAGACGATCGCCGTCGCCAACACGTTCACGCTCAAAGCTGAACTGGAAACGGCCGAAGCGGAGCATGGCCATGATTGAGGCGATCATCGGCTTCTCCGTTCACCGCCGCTGGGTGGTCGTTGCGCTCTGCGCCGTCGTCATGGCGCTCGGCGGCTTTGCGTTGACGAGGGTATCGATCGACGCGGTGCCCGACATCACCAACAAGCAGGTGCAGATCAACACCGCGGCCCACGCGCTGTCGCCGCTCGAGATCGAGAAGCAGGTCACCTTTCCCGTCGAGACGGCGCTCGCCGGCGCGCCCGGCCTCGAGAGCACCCGCTCGCTGTCGCGCAACGGCTTTTCACAGGTGACCGCGGTCTTCAGCGAATCGACCGATATCTACTTCGCGCGCCAGCAGGTCACCGAACGCCTCGCCGAGGTTCGCGCGCGCCTGCCGCAAGGCATCGAGCCGCGGATCGGTCCGACCTCGACCGGGCTCGGCGAGATCTACATGTGGACCGTCCGCTTCGCCGACAAACCGGTCGGAGCCGACGGCGCGCCGGGCCTGCAGCGCGACGGCAGCTTCGTCACGAGCGACGGGGCACGGCTCAAGAGCGACATCGAGAAGAACGCCTATTTGCGCACGGTACAGGACTGGATCATCCGGCCGCAGATCAAGACTGTTCCGGGCGTCGCCGGCGTCGATACGATCGGCGGCTATCTCAAGCAGTACCAGGTCCATCCGGATGCGGCGAAGCTGATCGCCCTCGGCTTGACCTTTGCCGATGTTGCGAACGCGATCGAGGCCAACAATGTCAGCCGCGGCGCGCGCTATATCGAAAAGAACGGCGAGGGATTCGTCGTGCGCTCCGGCGGTCGCATCGAGAACATGGAGGAACTCGGCACCATCGTCGTCACTACGCGCGGCGGCGTTCCGGTGCGGATCCGCGATATCGCCACCGTCACGATCGGCGGCGAAAGCCGGACCGGCAGTGCCAGCGAGAACGGCCACGAGGTGGTGGTCGGCACGGCGCTGATGCTGATCGGCGCCAACAGCCGCACCGTGTCGTCGGCGGTCGATGCGCGACTGCGCGAGATCGCGCCGACACTGCCGCCGGGTGTCGAGGTCAAGACCGTGCTCGACCGCACCCAACTGGTCGATGCCACCGTCAGAACGGTTGCGACCAATCTGAGCGAGGGTGCGCTGCTGGTCGTCACGGTGCTGTTTGTCCTGTTGGGCAATTTTCGCGCAGCGCTGATCACCGCGCTGGTGATCCCGGTGGCGATGCTGATGACTGCCATCGGCATGTGGCAGGGCCGCATCAGCGCCAATCTGATGAGCTTGGGCGCACTCGATTTCGGCCTGATCGTCGATGGCGCCGTCATCATCACCGAGAACAGCCTGCGCCATCTGGCGGAGCGGCAGCGCGACCTTGGGCGTCCCCTCTCCCGCGACGAGCGGCTGGCCACCGTGCGCGCCTCCGCGGTCGAGATGATCCGCCCGAGCCTCTACGGGCAGGCCATCATCCTCCTGGTTTACGTGCCGCTCCTCACCTTCACCGGCATCGAAGGCAAGATGTTCACGCCGATGGCCGTGACCGTGATCCTGGCATTGGCATCGGCATTCGTTCTGTCGCTGACGCTCGTTCCCGCCGCGATTGCCATTGCCGTCACGGGACGCGTACAGGAGCATGAAAGCAGGCTCGTCAGCGCCTTGAAGCACCTGTACCGGCCGCTGTTGCGCTATGCGATTGCCGCCCCGCTGCCCGTCATCGCAACGGCTGCGGTGCTGTTTGCGGTCGCACTCGCTGGCTTCGCGCGCCTCGGGCAGGAGTTCATCCCGTCGCTGAACGAGAAGAACATCGCCATGCATGCGCTGCGGATTCCCAGCACCGCGCTGTCGCAATCGCAGGCGATGCAGCTTGCGGTCGAGAACGCCGTCAGCCGTTTGCCGCAGGTCGCCTTCGTCTTCTCCAAGACCGGAACGGCCGAGGTCGCGAGCGACCCGATGCCGCCGAACGCGTCCGACACCTTCATCATGCTCAAGCCGCGCGATCAATGGCCGGATCCGTCGATGACGAAGGAGGAACTGGTCGAGCAGATCGCAAGCTCCGTCAATCGCGTGCCCGGAAACGTCTATGAATTCACCCAGCCTATCCAGATGCGCTTCAACGAGCTTCTGGCCGGCGTTCGCGGCGACGTCGCCGTCAAGGTGTTCGGCGACGAGTTCGAGCCGATGCTGAAAGCGGCCAACGAAGTGGCCTCGGTCCTGCGCTCGGTGCATGGAGCGACCGACGTGAAGGTGGAGCAGGCCGGCGGCCTTCCTGTCCTCGACATCAAGGTCGACCGCGCCGCGATCGCCCGTCGCGGTCTGAGCGCAGCGGCGGTGCAGGATGTGATCGGCGCCGCGGTCGGCGGCCAGGACGCAGGCGTCGTGTTCGAGGGCGACCGCCGGTTCGACATCGTCGTAAGGCTGCCGGAAGCGTTGCGATCCGACCTCGAGGCGCTCGGCAACCTTCCCGTGGCGCTGCCGAAGGCAACGCCCAACGCCCCGGTCCAGAGCCTGCCACTCAATCGATTGGCGCGCTTCTCCTTCACCGAGGGGCCGAACCAGATCAGCCGCGAGAACGGCAAGCGCCGCATCGTCATCACCGCCAACGTGCGCGGCCGTGACCTCGGCTCGGTGGTCGCGGAAGCCCAGGCCAAGGTCGGCCAGCAGGTCAAGCTGCCGCCAGGCTACTGGACGAGCTGGGGCGGACAGTTCGAGAATCTGGCCGCGGCCCGGCAGAGGCTCGGCATCGTCGTGCCGGCGTGCTTTGCATTGATCTTCCTCTTGCTGCTGGCGGCCACGGGATCGGCGCGCGATGCGCTGGTGGTGTTCAGCGCCGTGCCGCTCGCACTCACCGGCGGCATCGCCGCGCTCTGGCTTCGCGGCATGCCGTTCTCGATCTCAGCGGCGGTCGGCTTCATCGCGCTGTCCGGCGTCGCCGTGCTGAACGGCCTTGTGATGCTGAGCCTGGTCCGCAAGCTCCATGAGGACGGCATGCCGCTGCGGCAGGCCATCGAGAATGGCGCCCTCACCCGGCTTCGCCCGGTCGTGATGACCGCACTCGTGGCGGCGCTTGGCTTCGTGCCGATGGCCTTCGCCACCGGCACGGGCGCGGAGGTGCAAAAGCCGCTGGCGACCGTCGTCATCGGCGGCCTGATTAGCGCAACACTGCTGACGCTGGCCGTCCTCCCGGCGCTCTACGCACGGTTCGGACGGCGCGTTGACAAACCTGTCGCAGAGCACGCACAGGAGCCCGCCTGTAACAATTCTGTCATATAGCAAAACTAAACGGGTGCGACGATCGATCGCAGGATCGTCGCTTCTGATGGGGGAAATGAAGATGCGCCGCACAATAACATTGCTATCGGCAGGCTTGATCACACTCGCGGCCGGGGCCGCATCGGCCCAGAACAGCACGCCACGTAACGTGATCCTGTTCATCCCCGACGGCCTGCGCTCGCGCATCGTCACTCCGCAGACGGCGCCGGCGATGGCCGATATCCGCGACAAGGGCGTCAACTTCAAGAACTCGCATTCGCTGTTTCCGACCTTCACCATGGCCAACAGCTCGGCGATGTCGACCGGCCACTATCTCGGCGACACCGGTACCTTCAGCAACACCATCTACACCGGCTATTCTTCGGCCCCCGCAGGCGACACCGTTGTGCCCTTCATCGAGAATGACGCGGTGCTGGCCGACATCGACGATCACTTCAACGGCGACTATCTGAACGAAGAGACCATCCTGAAGATGGCGCGCGAGAAGGGTTTCAGCACAGCCGCCATCGGCAAGGTCGGCCCGACGCTGCTGTTCGACCACACCGATCGCGGCAAGCACACCATCATCTTCGACGATTCCACCGGCGGCAAGAATGGCGTTCCCGTATCCGAGGAGGTGAAGGATGCGCTCACCAAAGCCAACCTGCCCCTGACGACGCCAAGCCGCGGCGACAATGGCAAGGCCGGCGACGCCAAGACACCCGGCACCACGGTCGCCAATGTCGCCCAGCAGGCCTATTTCGCGGACGTCGCCACCAAGGTGGTGCTGCCGATGTTCAAGGCGCGCAACAAGCCGTTTGTCCTGGTGTTCTGGTCGCGCGACCCGGATGGCAGCCAGCACAACACCGGCGACAGCCTCAACACGATCACGCCCGGGATCAACGGGCCGACCTCGATGGCCGCGATCAAGAACGCCGACGACAACCTCGCGCAGTTGCGCAAGGCGCTCGACGAGCTCGGGCTCGCCGCCTCCACCAACATCATCGTCTCCGCCGACCATGGCTTCTCAACGATCTCGAAGGAGAGCAAGACCAGCCCCGCGGCCAAAATCTCCTACGACGACACACCGAAGGATTTCCTGCCGATGGGGTTCCTGGCGATCGATCTGGCCAAGGCGCTGGACCTGCCGCTGTTCGATCCTAACGACAAGAACGCCCGCGTCGCAGACAACGCCCATCCCAAGGCCGGCAACGGCGTGCTCGGCCAGGACCCCGCCAAGCCCGACGTCGTCGTGGCCACCAATGGCGGGTCGGACCTGATCTATCTGCCGAACCGGGATAAGAAGCTCACTGGGCGCATCATCAAGGCGCTGCTGGAGCAGGACTATGTCAGCGGCCTGTTCGTCGATGACCGGCTCGGGCGCTTCCCCGGCACGTTGCCGATCTCCCAGCTCAACCTGCGTGGCAAGGCGGCGACGCCGACGCCGTCGATCGTAGTCAATTTCCGTTCCTGGTCGTCGGGCTGCGAAGAGCCGACCAATTGCTCGGTCCAGGTCGCCGACACGGTCCTGCGCCAGGGCCAGGGCATGCACGGCAGCTTCAGCCGGGGCGACACGCTGAACTTCATGGCGGCGATCGGACCCGACTTCAAATCCGGCTATGTCGATCCCCTTCCCGTCAGCAACGCCGACGTCGGCATGACCATCGCCAAGCTCCTAGACCTCCGCGCCAGCGCCAATGGCGGGCTGCTGGGCCGGGTGATGTCGGAAGCGATCCCGAACGGCATCGTCCCGAAGATGGCCGACGGCACCGTCACCTCGAAGCCGGACACCAACGGGCTACGCACCGTCATCAAGTTCCAGCGCGTGCTGTCGACCCGCTATTTCGACGTCGCCGGTTTTCCGGGGCGGACGCTGGGCCTCGAGGTCGAGAGCGGCAAACAGAAAACGGCGGGGAAATAGCCCCGCCGTTGATCCTCTTCTCGCTGTCGGGCGATTTACATCAACCCGATATCGAGCACATTCGGGAGCTGCACCAGCGGCAGCGCCGCGGCGCCGACCAGCGTGGCGACCATCGCGGCGAGCGCGTGGCTGGTGCGGCGCTTGCCACGCATCTGGCTCGCGATCCACTCCAGCACCTTGATGTCGATATTGCCGGCGTGCGTGGGCGCCCAGCTCTCGATGTCGGTGTCCGGCGACAGCGCGACCGTGCGCGGCGGCACCGGCAGGCCGGACATCGAAGCGGCGTGATGGGCGACCGCCTTGGCCAAGAGGTCGTCGAAACGACCATCATCGCTGCGCTCGGCCGCGGCTTCGTTGATCTCGAACAGCGCCGCGACCTCCTCCCGGCTCACCGGCTGGTGCGCCACGGCGGAGGCGGTGAGGATGCGCGCGCACCAGGCGGCGTCATCGGCATCGAGCGCTCGGGAAAAATGGATACGGCCCTTGGTGGTGGGGCCTTCGCCGGTGATCACGCCATCGCGTACGATGGTCAGCGCATGGGCGGCGGTCTTACGGCAGGACGGTTGCAGGGCGACCACTTCGGTCGCCTCGATACTAGGGGCAGACATAGCGAGACTTCTCAGTTCCTCATTTCAGTCCAGCATTTCCATGCCGGCGTAAACGACTGGTTACCGATTCGAAACCGGGGTTTCGACATTTGTACATAGTTGCCAATTGGTCGCTGTGACCGCGGTCACGGTTCGAGCCCATTAGCAGATCGGACCCCGCAGATGGGGACCATAAAAGGCAATTCCACGGCAATCCGTGCTCTTGCGGGCATTATGGGTTTTTTCGCCGCAGGCAGGCCGATCAAAAGAAGTTGCTCGAAGTTCCGTCACAAAAGAGAATGATTTCACCTTTTAGCTACAGTGGTTCACTTAAGCCCTTGCAGCGCCTATAGTCGCGTGCACACCGGCACAGAAAATTCTTTAGCCACTTCAATAGCATGAGGCAACACCATGACACTTCCCATTGGCGCGACCGCCCCCGATTTCGAAGCCGAAACCACCGAGGGCAAAATTAAATTCCATGACTGGATCGGCAATAGCTGGGCGCTTTTGTTCTCGCATCCCAAGGACTTCACCCCGGTCTGCACCACCGAGCTCGGCGCGCTTGCCAGGCTGAAACCGGAATTCGACAAGCGCGGCGTCAAGCTGATGGGCCTTTCCGTCGACCCGGTCGACCGCCATGCCAAATGGTCTGAAGACATCAAGGAGACCCAGGGTGCCGCGCCGAACTACCCGATGATCGCCGACACCGACTTCAACGTCTCCAAGCTCTACGAGATGCTGCCCGCCTCGACCTCGGGCGATCCCCTCGTCCGGACGCCGGCGGACAACCAGACCGTCCGCAACGTGTTCATCATCGGCCCCGACAAGAAGATCAAGCTGGTGCTGGTCTATCCGATGACCACCGGCCGGAACTTCCAGGAGATCCTGCGCGTCATCGACTCCCTGCAGCTCACCGCCAAGCATCGCGTCGCGACGCCGGCCGACTGGAAGCAGGGCGAGGACGTCATCATCGCCGGCTCCGTCAGCGACGACGAAGCCAAGACGATCTATCCGAAGGGCTGGAAGGCGCCGAAGCCTTATATCCGCATCGTCGAGCAGCCGAAGTAACGCCTCGCGCCATCGATATCCGACCATCATGCCCGGCCTTGTGCCGGGCATGATGGAGCCGTTCCGAACTGCATTTTGTCCCTCCGGACTGCCCTCTCCGCCTAAGCCAGGGCCGCCACCAACTGCCGGCACCCCGCCCCTCATCCGCCGCGGCAAGTCGCTCCAGTTACGCATCAATTTGAAGAAAGCTGCTCCGTTGCCGCGCTTTACAGGCGGTGGTTGCGATGGAAGTTTAGCCTGCGCACGGGCAGGAATCGGATCATCGCGATGGACAGCAATCCCAGACAAATACGCTCCGCGGCACTGACGGGCTTCCTGATTGCACTGCTGCTCGCTGCCCTTCCGGTCGCGGTGTGGCTCGATCTGACCAATCTTGCGGAAGTCGCGCTCCGGCGGCAGGCCAATGATCTCAATTCGCTCGTCTCTAGCGTCCGCTCCTATTACGCCTCGAACGTCGTCGGGCGGATATTGTCCCATCCCGGCCAGACCCAGGTGGTCCACAACTACGAGACCATCCCGGGCGCGATCCCGATCCCGGCGACGCTGTCGCTCGAGCTCGGCAAGGTCATCAGCGAGCAGCAGCAGAACATCACCTACCGCTTCGTCTCGGACTTCCCGTTCAAGAACCGGGCACCGCACCAGCTCGACGAGTTCGAGAGAGCTTCGCTGCAGAGCCTGCGCACCAACCCGGACCAGAAGATCGTCGACACGACGACATCGCTGTTCAGCGACCGCGTCCGGCTGGTCGCCCCGGTCATCATGGGGCCGGCCTGCGTCAGTTGCCACAACTCGCATCCCGAAAGCCCCAAGACCGACTGGAAGGTCGGCGACGTCCGCGGCATCCAGGAGGTCGCGATCACGCAGCCGATCGCGGCGAACCTGTTCTCCTTCAAATATCTGCTCGCCTACCTGGCGCTCGCCAGCATCAGCGGCCTCTCCTTCCTGACGATGCAGCGCCGCCAGGCCCGGCAGATCCGGGCCATGAACCGCGAGCTCGAATCCAACAACGATTTCCTCGCCACGCTGTCGCTGAAAATATCCCGCTACATCCCGCCGCAGATCTACAAGAGCATCTTCAGCGGCCAGAAGGACGTCACCATCCACACCGAACGGAAGAAACTGACGATCTTCTTCTCGGACATCCAGAATTTCACCGCCACCACCGAGCGGCTGCAGCCGGAGCAGATCACCCAACTGCTCAACGAGTATTTCACCGAGATGTCCGAGATCGCCCACCAGCATGGCGGCACGATCGACAAGTTCATCGGCGACGCCATGCTGATCTTCTTTGGCGACCCCGAAACCAAGGGCGACCGGGCGGACGCCGAGGCCTGCGTCCAGATGGCCTGGAAGATGCAGCGCCGCCTTTTGGAGCTGAACGCCAAGTGGCGCGCCGCCGGCATCGAACAGCCCTTCAAGTCGCGCATGGGCATCAATTCCGGCTACTGCAATGTCGGCAATTTCGGCAGCGTGGACCGGATGGACTATACGATCATCGGCGCCGAAGCCAATCTGGCGGCGCGGCTGCAATCGATCGCCGAGCCCGGAGGCATCGTGGTCAGCTATGAGACCTTCGCGTTGGCGAGGGACATCATCCAGGCCCACCCGCTGCCCGCGATCACCATGAAGGGCATCAGCCGCGAGGTGATCCCCTATTCCATCGACAACGTGCTGGACGACGCCGCCAAAGGCGACGTCATCGTCGAGCGGACGGCTGGGCTGGATTTCTACCTTGATCCATCCGTGCTCGATCCGCAGGGCATCGACCGGATCAAGGCGATCCTGAGCGATGCACTGGCAGCGCTCGACCGCAAGCGCGCCACGCCCGCGCAGTAGCGAAGACGGGACGACAATCGAAGCGCCGGTCGCTGGCATCTGTCCCTGAGAGCAATCGCGCTTGCCGACTGCGCCGAACTGCGCAGTGCGCAAATGACGACATCGATTTGACGCTTTCAAGAATCCGGCTATCGTTGTGCTCTCGTTCAACTGTTGGGGGATGACATGGACGACGACAAGCCCGTAATCGAAGAGGTCACCAACACGCTCGGCGCCGCCGCAACGGCCACCATCGAAGCCGCCACGACAGCCGCGAAGAAGGTGCGAGGGGCTGCCAAGAAAGTGGCGAAAAAGGTAGCCGCAGCCAAGGAGAAGAGACCGACGAAGACCAAGAAGGCCGGCAAGAAGGCCGCCAAGAAGTCGGCAAAGAAAGCCAAAAAGGCGCCGAAGAAAACGTCCAAGAAAGCCACCAAGAAAACCTCCAAGAAAAAGAAGGCCAAGAAGTCGAAGCGCTGAGCAAAGCCGCGGCCCTCGCCCGGCGAACGCCGGGACGACGAGGGGCGAGGTTCTGATTCAAATTTCAAACAGCGTGAGGATGTGCGTTCGCGCTCTCGCGGCATGAAGTGCCCGAGCTTTGCGTCTCGTTTCACCCTCTCAATCATCAGAGGGCGCAGGGAAAGCCGGGTGCTGGTTGCACCCGTGGGTCCCGTGCAACAAAAAGCACGGGGGTAGGACCACAGGTTCAACCGAAGCATTCCGGCTTTCCCTGCGCGGTGGTGTTACGGTTTCCTTCGTGCTCTCCTCGGTGACCGGGCTTTCTTGCCACCGTCGCCCTTAGGGATGTTTCCATCCCTTAAGGACTTAGCGCCAGCGTCGGGGCGCCAGGACCACACGACTTCGCCGTCCGTGATGCGCGTGCTCGTCAGTCACACACTTCACGTCCACCGCATCTCACCGCAACGTTCGTGACGATCGCGAGCCGCCCCTCTTTCGGGTGAGACGCGCGGAGTTAAATCACTGATTTGCCCGACGACGGAAGCGGAATGTTTTTTCGGTGAGGACTGGACGGCGCAAATCAGGTTGAAATCGCTTGCGAATTTTTCTCCACCGTCATTCCGGGACGCGCCTCTTGGCGCGAGCTATGATGTGCAATTGCACATCAGAGAATCCATTGCGCCACATGCACGAGCGGACAGATGGATTCCGGGCTCGATGCTTCGCATCGCCCCGGAATAACGGAGGGGGTGGGAATTGGCCCCCGGAATGACGAGGGAAATTGCGGTGAGGCGAATGACTGAAACCGGCCCGCCCCTACCACTCTTCCGGGCAGGGATCGACGATCTTCCAGAGCTCAACGCCGTTCTTGATCTTCTTCATTTCGGTGGTCAGCCCACCGTTGCGGCGGATCCAGTCCTTCACCGTCTGCGGGTAATAGGACATCAGGTCGGAGGTGCCATCGAGGCTCGTGACCTTGATGCCGAAGGTGAAGGCCTTGTCGTAATAGGCCTGGTGGAAACCGACGCTCGCCCTGGGCGTGACGCAGATCTTGTTCATCGGCACGATGCCGAACACCAGCGTGCAGGCGGAATTGCAGATACCGTCGATGATGACGCGATCGCCGCGATCGCGGATGCGCTTGTACTTGGCCTTGTACTCGTCGACGTAGCCGCCATGGTCGCGCGTGATGTGCAGGACGGCACGCGCCGGCGCCATCGCGAGAGCAAGGAACAACAGGGCGAGAAGCGTGATGCGCATGAACAATGTGACAGTCGCCTTGGTCGCCTCAAACAAAGCCGGCTGCGGGCCCCGGACCAGACCCCAAAACTCTGGCCGGACTGTGTTGGGAAACCGTTAAGCATCCAGAATGGGCCAAAAATTGACGTGATGTGGCCGATTTCCCGCAGTTTTTCCCTCCAAACCGCGCTAAATGAAAGGCCGGATCGGCCAGAATCGCCCCGGCTGGCCCTGGAGACGCACAATGCCCAGACTGAAGTTTTTCGCCGCCGCAGCGGTTCTCGCCGCCATGGCCGCCGCCCCAAGCGTGGCCGACGCCCGCCATTACCGCCATCATCACCACCACCGGCACTACGCCGGGCACCTGCCCTATCAGATCAGCTACCTCCACAATTACGGCCCAGGGCCGACGTCCGGTACGTTCGCCTATTACGACGGTCCGGCGACGGTAAAATGCCGCCAGAGCGCCTCCGCCTATATCGGCCAGGACGGCCGCCGGCATCCCTGCTTCTAAAAGCGTCACCGGGCGGGACCGCGTGCGCGGCGCACCCTTCCCGCCATCCCCCGCTGGCCGTTCCGGCCCAACTCTGATAATCGACGCAAACGGCACGCGCTCGTAGCTCAGCTGGATAGAGCATCGGATTTCGATTCCGAGGGTCGGGAGTTCGAATCTCTCCGAGCGCGCCAATTCCACTGTCCAGCCCGGACGCATGATCGCGCCGTCCATCGGCGCAACCAAGCCAAGATGACGGAAGTCGCGCGCAAGGCATGGCACGCGTTCGTCAAGCTGCGATTTTGGTCTTCGCTCTGACGACGGTCACCCCGCCCGCGCAGGCCTGCAATGGCGGGGGAAATTGCACGGAGGCCCACGAGAACGCTCCCGGTCAGAACAAACACGTCGGCGGAGCGCCCGGGCCGATCGCTGGCGCAGGCCTTCCGATCCTTGCGGTTGGCTACGGCGTCTATTGGCTGATCAGGCGCCGCCGTAGGTAGGCCAACGGGCATCTGGCGACGATTGAAGCGGTCGCTTCTTCAAGCGCGCGATCGTGCGCGGCCGGCGGTGCATGCACGAGAGCGGCACCTCCGTGAAGATCACGCCGGCTGGGGCTGAACTGTTCGCCTAAGCGTTAAGACCGGCTATGAGACCGCAACTGCCGTGGCGGACTGATGAAGATGCCTTTCGCGGCGTTTCTACTTCAGCGGCCTTAATTGTGACGACTCCTTTAGCCCCCGCACTGCGCTGCCGGGGGCTTTTTTTGGCTGCGCCCCCGCTGTTCGGTGCAAAAGTGCACAGACTTCCCTACCCAAGGGGGCTTGGATTGGCCACGTAACCTCCCGGTGGATCCGTGTCGACTCCTCGGCCCGACGGTTCGCCGAGAGGAAGCGCAGCCCCGGCGTGCTCCCCTACGCCGGTCGCGTCGGGGCAGCGTTCCCGCCCACCATTTGCAATCCAACAGCTCCGGAACGATCGATGACGCCACGCGAAAAGCGCGATATGCCTTACATCGTCGGGCTCGCCTGTTTGGCGACGGCCCTGATGGTCGCACTCGCTGCGTTCTGGCGATAGATCGTGCTGGAACGGTGCTAGGCGTTGTGTGTTCGAGGGGGGATGAACGACGATCGCAGCCCGCTGCTGACCCTGATCTCCTCCATCATACGCAAAAAAACGATGCGGCCTGAGGGAAGTCACCCGGATGGCGACCACAAGGACATCATTTCAATATCGCTGGGATCCGTGCGGGCGCATTGAGCGCGTCCGGCTGCTGCGAAGGAGCTGTCCGGACGAGTCTGTCAGCCGGTCAGTCGTTTGATAAGCCGCTCGTTGAGTTGGCCGTCCGCGAACAGCACGCCCCAATAGCTGACCCTCGACAGCTCGACGGCCAGCAGCTCGGCCTCGATCGGCACCCCAAAGTATTCGGCTTTGGTGACGTTTTGCCATGTCGTCTCGATCACGCGGCCATGACGATCGATGCACCACGCGTGATGAATAGGGCTGCCGCCGCTCTCGTGGTCTACCGCGTAACCCTCGACGTAGGTCAGGTTGTCGTCGATGAGCGCGAGGCCGGCCGCATTTCGGAAGCACCAGCCGAGCGCACCGCGCGCCGCACTGTACTTCTTCGGCAGCGCACGCCCTCTATAGGCGGTGCCGTGTTCGAGCAGGAAGCGCTCGAACCGGCCGCCGTTCGCGGCGCCGGTTTGGAGGAAGTGCTCCAGCGGCACTATTATTGGGCGTCGATCGTTGTAGGCGGGGCCATGTTCTAGCAGAAAGCGCTCCAACTGGCCGCCCTTCGCAACGCAGGTGCGAAAGAAGTGCTTCAATGGCACTATTATTAGGCGTCGATCGTTGTAGGCGGGGCCATGTTCTAGCAGAAAGCGCTCCAACGGGCCGCCCTTCGCAATGAAGGTGCGAAAGAAGTGCTTCAACGGCACTATCGGGCGTCGATTGAGCATCGCTATCAACGCACATGAGGGACTCTGGTTGCGGCGGTCGGTGCCACCTCATGAAGGGCCAGTACCGCAACCCTATCCGGATCGTAAGCTTCAATATCGGTGAGGGTTGATCCCGCGAGGCATTCGCAATCTCTCTCCCTGATGCCTATCTCCGGTGCATGCTTAACCGAAGTACATTCCCTGCATCCCAACGCGTGGGACGAGGATGCCTGACCGGCCGGAATGGATCCAATGACGAGCGACCACTCGCCGCGTTCGCCGGGATCTGAACCGAGTTCAAGGGCGGCCGCGGCACCAAGTCAAAACCAGTCCCCGGCCCTCATCTCGTGTATGGCTTCCTCACCACCAAGCCGAACGCGGCCGTCGCGCCGATCCATCCCAAAGCGATGCCAGTCATCCTGATGACGGACGAGGAGCGCGACGTCTGGCGGCGCGCACCCTGGGACGAAGCGAAGGCACTTCAGCGGCCGCTACCCGATGACGTCCTGAAGATCGTCATGCGCGGCCCCGACAAGGAAGATAAGCTCGCCGCATGAAATACACCGAGCGGGCAAGCCAAGCGCCGATGATTCATTTCCCGGCGATGGCTTTGGACAGAACATCGCACTGCTCGTCGAAGTCCAAATGCGGGTTTTGCCTTTTCACGACCTGTTCCAGTTCAAGCGCCGCGATAGCAAGCTCATCACCTAAACGCTTAAACAGCTCGCGTTGACGTGGATCCGTCGCCGACGTGCCGAGGTCGGCAAAGTGCTTCGCATCAGCTCGAAGTTGGTGCCACTTCCCGGTGAGGTCCTTCATGGCGCATGTCCTCGGTTTGGCGTCGTTCTTGGCGGTCGAGTGCGACGCGCACTGCAGAGCTTTCGCCTAGCGGCCGCATCCGACACCTTCTTTCGAAGGGCAAGCAGCTGAGCCCTTTCCTGTTCCAGCCTATCCATAACGATAATCACGATTTGAAAGTCCTCTTTAGAACCACCTTCGATTGGAAAATCCATTTACGCCTCCACTCGGGAAAAAGTAGCATCGCCTCACCCGAGCGGCGGTCCACTTACCTGTGTTAAGCCGAAGCGAGATTTATTCTGCTCTTGAACATAGACAGCCTATCTGAGCGAATCCGACGAGTCGGATTCCCGACAGATCAGAATGAACCTACCTGCGCTGATCTCCGCTTGAATGCTCGCAAATCGAGCCGGCGAGATTGACTAGATCGTCTTACCAGCGAAAAACTCCGGCGCTCGTGTGCGTTCCTCAGCCAGACCACCGGGAAAACGCGGCAACTTGCGGGGGAACGATGCCGCTCACCACGGCTTTAAAGTTAGATAATGTGCCCCCGGAGGTATTTGCCGATGACGAAAGGAAATGACGCCATGGATGCCGTTGAGCGTGGTTTCCTCGCTTGCGCGCTGGTCGGATTTTTAGTCTTGGCGACAGCCATTTGGCTGATGTAGGCTCTGGCGCCCAAAGAGCCGTTGCGGCCCGAAGTCAAGCGCCGTCGGCTCCATCAGCGATGCGATCGGTCTGCCGCTATGCGAAAGCGTGGCAAGTTCAGCGTCGGCAACAAGCTTTCGAAGCGAACGCAAGTCCGACATCATCAGCGCGAGCACCTTGTCATCTGACAGCAGTTGCTCGCGAACTGTTTTGGCAGTGCGTTTTGAATCGGCCATGTCCACCGCCCTCCTTTCGAAGAGAATCAAGGCCCGCGGTGCGCCTCCATGCGCGAAGAAACGGCCCCAGCATGGGGGCAAAGCTGGGACCGTTCCTCTCGGGACGTGAGACGGCTGTCACACCAGCATGCGATATCGAACTCGCTGACGAGCCACACCGATATGGCATGCGTCGCGTGAATGCCGCGGCACGCACATTCGGCCGACATTATAGCGCCTTCTTCAGAGCCTCAGTCGTGCTTGCGGCGGCGCTTAGCCAGCCAATAGACGCCATAGCCGATGGCCAGGACCGGAAGCCCAGCGCCAGCAACGGGCCCGGGGGCTCCGCTAACACGGTGACCCGGCGGGTCTCGACCAGGGGCGTTCTCGCAATTCCCCCCGCCGTTGCAGGCATTCGCGGGGAGGGCAACAATCGTCAGAGCAAGAGCAAAAACGGCGGCGGAAATGCCAGATACAATCTTCATCAGATCTTTCTCCTGCGCGCCAACTTTGTTCATATATAATTAAACAACCCATTTAAACATTAACTATTTTAATTTTTTAAGATATCTCACGGCGTGCGCCCCTTCGGCTCGTGAGGTCAGGGCGCGTTTTACGGACCAGGCACACTGAGCCGATAGCGTCAGCACCTAGCGGCCCAGCCGCTTCTCCGCCCGCTTCCGGCTGTTGCCGACCTTCTTGACCGTCTTCCGCACCATCGTGGCGGATCGGCCGGTCTTCTTCGCCTCGTACGCGGTGACCAGCGTCCGCATGCATCGGTTCGGAAGTAGACCTTGCCATACTCCAATATTCGGTCGTTCGACCTGTAGGGCACAGACGACACCTCGACTTCGCAGACTATTTTCGTGATGCTCAATTCATCGAGCGCCGCGCCGATGGTCAAGTTGAGATGCTTCGAGACATCGGGACTCCGGAGTCGCTCATCCGAGCTATGCCCGCCCTGCAGTCAATAGCCGGCTGGGCAAGGAGATTGTTCCGCGTCGCCTCGCGTCCGTTCTGAAAGTTCACAGCTACCGCAAGATCGCAGTCCATCGCAGGTTATCCGGCCAGAGCGCCCCACGGGCTGCAACATCATAGCGCCACAGCGAAACAATAGTGCCCATTTTTCATCGGCCGCGGCGCGCCACTTCGGTGCAAGACTGTCGGCACTCCATGCAAGGCGCTGACGCCGCAGCGCCCGCCGCTACTAGTGCGCGACTCGTGCTGCGCTTGGCGCCGTTTGGATGAGCCCTAATAGCGCCACCACGGCCCCCGCAACGTAAACGATCGTCCCAACGTAAATCGGCCCGAGGTGGCTTACCCAGTCGTAGTTGAAGTGCCCCATGTAGTGCATTGGCAACGCCACGGCCAATGCCACGACCGGCACAACCACGCCTGTTATCCACGCCCACCACAAGCCATTGCGGACGCCGTACCAAGCCAAGCCACCGACAGCGATCGCCGTGGCGGCGATGAACCCCGCAATGGCCACGTGAAGGTGCGCGATGTAGGCCATGATCGCCGGATTGAGCCCATCGAGTTGCTGCGGCGTAACGCCGTTCAACGTCTCGACACCGATCTCGAACCCGCTCCCCCCGAAGGCCCGAAAAAAGAACACGACGGCGTACAAGAGAAATATCAGAGCCCCAAACACCATGAGGTGTGCGCCATTGCGCAAGGATTGCTCTCTGGACATTGTTTCCTCCCTGGTCTCGACGACATTGCGCTGGATGACCACGGATGAGCATGAGGATTACCATGCTGCCAGATTGGTCGGAAGCCGAAACGCGTCGAGAGCGGCACCGGCGCACAATCTCGGATTTGACTCGTACACGCGCGCCAACTGATGCCGCCGAAAGATGAGAATGAGGGAACTATGGCACCGATCCAGCTCGAAGGTGCCCGACGGCGGCGACCAAGACGGCCGCTCCAGAAAGCGCAGCACGAAATCGCACGGTGTCGGATCACTGCCGGTTGTAGCGCGCGGCAGGCAACGGCGTCATAAAGGAACTGCGAAGCAATAGTGCCTATCTCCATCGGCGGCGGCACACCACTTCCGCACGACGTAACGCACTGATTTATTTGTTTTTTTCGTTTTTGCCCGTTTTGGCACCCCCGTGCAATCGACTGCGAGAAACGCGTAACTCAGCTCCCCGCAAAGTGCTGGCCAGGGTGCAGCTTGGATGCATTCGAATGCGCCGCAGGGTCGGCGGGCGCACACCCCTCTGCAGCTCCCCCGAGCAAAAATAGTAGCGAACTGTGCTCAACCGAACAGAGACTTAGCGTCGATTGGCTAGAGTCCCACGTCCGCGTAGCGTACAGGCCAGCGAGGACGTGAGCCATGAAGGACCTCAGCGGAAGATTGCACCAGCTTCGGGTGGACGCCAACAATTGTGCCGTCATGGCCATGTCGGCGACGGATCCGAACAAACGCGAGTTGCTTAAGCGTTTGGCGGACGAGCTTGCCATCGAGGCACTTGAGCTGGAGCAGGTCGTGAAAAGCCAAACCGGGCATGTGGGCTCCAACGAGCAGTACGATGCCTTCTCCAAGCCAGCGTTAGATCCCGCTATGCCGGTCCGGAGAAAGCCGCTCGCCGGCTCGTGAAGCGCGTGCGTGTAGTCGAGCGAAACAGACCGACCGCATTCACATCGAGAAAATCAACTACTCGTTTCTTTTTCAGGACAAGGCCAAGCCGCCCGGATACGGCGCCGGGTTTAAAGCTCGCGATCGAGCGCAGGCTTGTGGATGCACGAGAGCGGCACCTGCGTGAAGATCACGCCTGAAGCTGCCGAGATGCTTATTTGAAATCGCTGATCTGGCAGGAAGCTCTGCGGAAAGAAAGGTCCCAGCATCGGGGCCAAGCTGGGACCGTTCCTCTCCGGACGTGACAGGCGGCTGTTGCACGACTGTCCACTATCGAGGTCCCTAAAGGGTTCGATACCGGGACAGCATCCTCTCCACGTCGCGTGCATGCCGCATGTACGCCTCGCCGATATATGCCGCGTTCTTTCAGAACCTCAGTCGTGCTTGCGGCGGCGCTTAATCAGCCAATAGACGCCATAGCCGATGGCGAGCACCGGAAGACCAGCGCCAGCAATCGGCCCGGGGGCTCCGTTGATGTGGTGGGGGTGGTCTCCTCTATGGCGACCGCCTGAGGCATTTGCAGGCGGGACAATCATCGTCAGAGCGAGGACAAAAAACGCGGCGGAAATGCCAGATAAAATCTTCACTCGATTTCTCCTGCATTTTGACCAGGCCCAAATAATGGTAATAAATTCCTTATTTAAAATTTAAATAGTTTAATTATTAAGAATTTTTTCTCGCGCCCCGCCCAGCCGACGGTTCACCCCCGGCTTGGGGAAAACGGTCGTTACGTCAATAGCGCTGCATTTTTCCCGATCGGCGAAGCGATATCCTCTCATGTGGGCTTTCGGTGCATCATGCAATTCAGCCGCATCATCGGTCCGACGGAGGACTTCCAAGTTTGGAGCGCGATAAGCTGCGGGTTCTCGTTCGTGATCAGTAATGAGAGCCGAACCGGCCCCGGCCTTCACGGAGAGCCCGGCTTTGTTGCCTCCTGGCGTCCCATCGATCTGAACAGGCCTGCGATCAGAGTGGGCGGTTCGCCGTTCAAAACCTTCGCTGAAGCCGAGAATGCGTGTGAGGCGATGCTGAAGCACCTGACCGACGACAGGGCCGGATAGGAGCATGAGCACACCTGCGGCTGCGGCGCGGCCGGCCCGCCCTGCAACGTCCCGGCGCCTGGCAACGCACGTTGTGGAATATCCACTGGCGTCTCCATCACCGGTACTGTCCCTGGCGATCAGACGCGGTCAGCCTTGGAACACCAAAGGTTGGGGCGAGTTTACATACGGCCGTAGTCCAGGCGGGAGGCCCGAGACAAAGAAGGGCCGAACCATGACAACGTTCCGAACCGATCAAGTTGACGACGACAGGGTGAACATCAAGCGCGCCCCGAACACATTGGCCGGGTCGATCGCCCGGGTCGACGATCACTGGCGCGTCGAGATCATGTGGGGCGGCCCTGGCGGTGCCATTATCTACGAGGCGCCATCACTGCCCCGCGCGTTGGCGTTCATGGATGGGGTCGACGCGGCATTCGAACGGGTGATAATGCTCGGAGAGCGCTAGACCATATTATGCCGGAGACGGTGTGGGTTGCGCATCGCAACGGAACCATTGGCCCTCCGACGGCACGAATTCCAACGATGAGCTGCTGCTCGCGACACTCAAGGCGTTTTGCGAAATCTGAAATCGCGGCAGGTCGCACCTTCCACGATCGTGTTGGCGGCGATATGCGGATCGCTTCAGGCCGAAATGCCAGGTTGTGGCTCAGTGCGATCGCTAAGGTGGGCGCCGCGCCAGGTTGAAGTTCCGGGCCTTGTCCAGATTGCGCGCCTTTTCCAGCGCGGCTGCACTGGGCATAAGGGCCGAGGCGAGGTCTGCTTCGGTGAAATCGGCGCCGGCGAGATTGGCGTCGGACAAGTCAGCTCCCGCAAGGTCGGCGTGGTTGAGGTTACAATTCGCCAGATTGGCGTTCTGCAGCTGCGCGAATCCCAGATCGGCGCGCGAGAGATTGGCACCGCTCAGATCCGCATTCCTGAGATCGGCAGATTTGAGCACGCCACGCATCAGGCCCATCGATTGGTTGCGCATGTCAGCGCTCAAATCGGCGCCCGCAAGCGTGGCCCCAATCAAGTTGGCACCGGAAAGATCTGCGGTGATGCGAGCGCCGTTCAGATCGGCGCCGCCAAGCTTGGCGCGTTGCATCTGCGTGCCGAGCAGCGATGCCCCTACGAGAGACGCTTCCGTCAAATCCGCGTCGACGAGCCAGGCCTGGTTCAGGGTGGCCCGATCGAAGCGCGCGCGTTTCAGGCGAGTCCGGTTGAGCTTGACGAGGCGAAGATTGGCGCCGGAAAAGTCGAGGCCTGAGAGATCGAGATGCGACAGCCGCTTTCCTTGCAAATCCGCAGAGCGTTGGCCCGCGGCGTCCTCAGGCGCCATCTTGAGAAGCGCCTCGACCTCGGCGCGCGTCATCTCCGATGTCGACATTTCGGGACTGTTGAGGTCGACGCTGCGCAGCATGTCCTGCGACACGGCGTCGATGGGATCGACCAGCAGCGCCGTCATCGACACAAGAGCAAATGCGAGACGAAACAGCATCGCTGTCGCTCCGCTCCAGTAACCCGCTATTGTCTCTTGCATCAAGGTGAAGCGTCAAGTCACGGTCCTGGTGACTGGAGGGAGCAAACAGGCCGCGAGATCATAGGGCTGCGGCGAAGCAATAGTGCCAATCTTTATCGGCCGTAGCGCGCCATCGTCGGGTTCAACTCGGCAAGATGAGGCACGTGGTTGTGCCATGAGCGAGCAATCGGCCCTTCACGTCAGTGACACGTCCTTCGGCCGTGCCGATGCGGCGTCCACAATTCTAAACCGTTCCTTCGGCCCTGATCTGGCCTGTTTCCGGCGTGATGGGACGCACAAGAGAAATCTTGAACTCGAGCGTTGTCTGGGCTACGCCCATATCCAGCATCGATTGGACGGCGAGCCCCATACAGCTATCAAGCAGCGTCGCCGTGAGACCACCATGGACCGTGCCGGCTGGATTCAAGTGGGCGCCAGTTGGGATCAGCGTCACGACAACGCGACCGCGTGTCGCTTCGGTGACATCGTATCGCAAGGTTTGCGCCAAGGTGTTGAGAGGAATCGTGCCACTCGCAAGGCCCTGCACGAACTCCAATCCACTCATCGCTTTCTGTGTCTCGGCATCCACCGTCCCGAACGTCTTGGTCAGCATCATATCGCTCCGTCTCGCTCAGCTCGTTTTCGTTCTTGGCGACGTGTTCTTGCGCAACGCCGATGGTGACCGGCCATAGATCCGGCTGAAAGATGCGCTCATGCGCCTTGCGCTCGAAAACCCGGCACGCTTGGCGATGAGAGGAATTGGAAGATCGCTTTCATCGAGGAGACGCTTTGCACGTTGAACACGAAGCGAAAGCGCGACTTGCAGGGGCGATGCATCGAGGTGCTCGGCAAACAGGCGCGCGAGGTGCCGGGCCCCTACTCCGAGACGATCGGCCAATGCTTCGATATTGCTCCGATCAAGCGCACCGTTTTCGATGAGGGCCAGTGCACGCTCGACAGTCGTCCTGGTCCCCTTCCAGGCCGGGCAGAATGGAGCGGCCTCCGGACGGCAGCGGAGGCAAGGTCGAAAACCCGCGTGTTCTGCGGCAGCGGCGCTGCGATAAAACCTCACATTCCGCGAGAGCGGCGTTCGCACCGGGCAGACGGGCCGGCAATACACCCCCGTCGTCTTCACCGCCACAAACACCAGCCCGTCCCACGCCGGATCGCGGCGCCGAAATGCTTCATACTGTGCGGCGAAGTCGAGCATGCGATTGCTATAATGATCATCGCCGCAGGTGGCGAGCCACTCCGGAAGATCGGGTCCGAAAACGACCGCCGCCAGGACGGTGCGCGCTCATAGCCAGGCAGGATAGAGCATCGGATTTCGATTCCGAGGGGCGGAAGTTCGAATCTCTCCGAGCGCGCCAGTCTCAACCGGGGTAAGCCAATATCTGCGCACGCCTGCCGCAGCAGCGCGGCCTGGGATGGACCGCGACTACTTTTCGACTTCGACGACGTACCTCCGTACGACTTTGACCGCCTTGTCACGCTGCGGTGCAAGGTCCGCCCAGGCTTTCGACTTGTAGAACGCTACGGCGTCATCCAAGCTATTCCATTCGACGATTCCCACCCCTTTGGGGGCTGGCCCGCCGTCTATCTCAACAATCCGTCCGGCCGCGGTGCGTAAAGCGTGACCATGGGCTACTTCTATCGCCTTCCGGGCGGCAGGCAAGTACGCGGCTTGGGCTGAAGCATCGAGGATTTCGATTTCGCCGACAGAGTAAGCTTTCGGCTTAGCTCCTTGAGCGTGGAGGCCTTGGACCGCGATAGCTCCAATTGCGACGCCCGCTAGCAATACCATTGCGAGTTTGGAACGAGATCTCATGGCGCTTCCTCCGATTTTGCAATTTCAATCGAAGACGGATGCCCCCTAGCCGTCTGTCGGAATGGCCAACTGAAGGTTCAAAGCAGACGGGCTGCTAATGCGCAAAACGCTTGCTCTCCCTAGCGGATGTACGGAGGAGCGACGCAAGCGCTGACAACACCACTTGCAAGACGCCATCTACGATTTTCGATCTTGCACGCTGTTGTATTGCCGTCATTCTAACGACAACAGGCTGGCCGGCTTGCGTAGGCTTCGGCAGTCACGCTTCCTCCCGCCAACGCGATCACGGAACCCGCGGTCTATTTTCCTCATCCGGAATGGCAGTTCGCCTACGACATGGACAACGGGGTGGCCGTCGCCAACCGGAAGAAGCTGCTCGACCGCCCCGCAACCGACAGGATGAAGATGCTGGGCTTCCACTGGCCCTATCCCGGCCTGGGCTTTGCCGAGCGGAAGGGCACGGGATATCAATATGTGCCGGCGGCCTGACGAACCGCCTTCCCGACATCGTCGGTGGCGAAATCCTCCCGAGGCAATTTGCAAGCGGCGCCGCAATCTGCCGAATTCTCCTTGAAGCTTCAGAGCGCATCCGATAAAATTACAACTATTGGTCGATACGTTTGCTGTTGATAGATATTGCAATCTCCGAGAGTGCGATGCAGCGCTGGCTGATTTCAGGCGCATCGGGGCAGTTAGGCGGTCATATCCTCCGTGCGCTCTCGCATCGTCGTCCTGGCGACTATGTGCATGCGCTTGGCCGTGCCCCGCTGCCGGGTGCCCATGTCACCGAATGGGTGGATCTCAGAAGCGGCGCGGCTTTGATGGAGTTGCTGCAACGCGCGGCGCCCACGCGCGTCCTGCACCTTGCTGCAGTGCCGCCGGTGGTCGCCGAGTCCAATCCCGCCTCCTGCCATGCGCTCCACGTTGGCGCCGCGATGAGGATGGCGGCTTACGCCGCCTCCACGAACGGCTGGATGCTGTATGCCTCGTCCGATTTCGTGTGGGACGGAAACGGCGGGTTCCACGATGAAGGCGATGTGCCGCTTCCGGCGAACGTCTATGGCCGAAGCAAGCTTGCCGGCGAGCGTGTCGTCGCAGAGCACGGCTGTGGATTGGTCGCCCGCTACTCGCTGCTGTTCGGTTTCCCGGTCAATCAGCGCCAGACATCATGGACCACGATCGCCGCACGCCTGAAGCGCAACGAACCGGTCGCCGCGATAGACAACGAATGGCGATCGGCAATCAGCCTGGCGGACGCTGCTTTGGCAACAATAGAGCTGGCAGCGCAGCGCCATCGCGGGCTCGTGCACATTTCAGGCTCATCCGCGATGACGCCGTACGAGATCATCAGCATGATGCGCCAGGAGATGAACTCGGTGTCTGAGATCCAGCGGGTCTCGCGGGCCTCGTTCAGCCCGAACATGATCCGGCCGCGCAACGTCACCCAGTCGAACAGCCGGCTGAGGCGCCTCCTTCCGGGATTCGAACCCATGCCTTTACGCTCTGCTCTGCGCACCCCACGGGGCGCGGTGCCGCGCTTTTCCGTGATCATTCCGGTGTATCACGGAGCCGACACCCTGGGGCGGAGCCTGGCTGCACTTGCCGATCAGCAATTCGATGATGATGACGGACTGCAAGCGAGCGATGTCGAGGTGCTGCTGGCACTGAACGACGGCCGACCAGACAGCGAGGCGGCGGCGGAGGCGCATGTCGCGAGCCTACGTGCACGGAACTTCCACGTGCGATTGCTACGGACCCCGCCGACCCGCCGCGCCGCCATAGCCGCGGCCGAGGCGGTGGCGGCTGCCGGCAGCCATCGCCTCTATCTGGACCAGGACGCCAGATTATCTCCGCACGCGCTTTCCGCCATATTTGCAGCGCTCACGACGAGCACAGGCATTCAATTCGCCGCGCCTCGCGCGCGGTTCGATCCCTCCCCTTCCCTGGTGGTGCGCGCGTTCTGCCGCTACTGGTGCACTTTACCCTATTGCGATGCTTCGCCCGTCACGATGGGCGCCTATGCGGTGTCAGCCGAGGGCCGGCGACGTTGGGGCGCGCTCCCGCAACTCGCGTCGGACGACAAGTTTGTCCGGATGCTGTTCGCGCCGAAGGAACGGCTGCTGCTCGCATCGGAGAGCTACCATGTGGTGGCGCCGCAAGGCTGGCGCGAGTTGATCCGGGCTCGGCGCCGCTACCTGCGTGGCAATCGCGAATTGGCGCGGGCGACCCACCTTGCTCCTCCAGATCCGATTCCGCGCTACAGGGGCGTCCTCAGGCCGCTTCTGCGACCGTCGGCCTGGTTCGATTTCGCGGTCTTCGTGGCAGCCTATGGCGCGACCTGGCTGGCGGAAAGCGTCGGGGCGCGAACGATGAGACCATCGTGAACCGCGCCCTTGATGTCGTCATCCCCGCAGGTGGCGATCCTGGGCTGCTTCTGCGATGCCTGGTTGCACTTCGGTGCGACGGCAATGAGATCGACCTTCGGGTGATCGTGGTGGCAAACGGGCCTGCGTTAAGCCAAAACCAGGCGACCGCCCGGTCATTGCTGACGGCGTTCGAGAATGAACGCCAAACATTGATCGTCGTAGCGAACACCTGTCCGGGCAAGACCGCAGCGCTCAATCGGGGCGATCGCGAACGTCGCGGCGGGGCGGTCCTTTACCTTGACGCTGACACCATCATTCTCCCTGGCACCTTGGCCGCGATTGTCGCGGGCCTGGCCACCGATGAGCCGCTTCTCGTCGCGCCCCCCATGGTGCTGGTTCGGCCGGAGGGCCGACTGGAGCGCGGGTTCGCCTCGGTGTGGCCGCGTCTCTCCGGGATGGAAAACGACGTCGTCGGGGCCGGCCTCTATGCCACCAACGCGGCGGGCCGCCGCAGGTGGCGCGAGTTTCCCCTGATCGCGGCGGACGATCTGTTCGTGCGCTCGCGCTTCGCGAGAGGCGAACGAAAACTGCTTGCGGCGGGCGGCTTCCTGTTCAACATCCCACAAGGATCGGATCTGCTCCGCGCCAAGCGCCGATGGGACCACGGCAATCGCGCCCTTGCAGGACTGCACGATGTTCAACCAGGTAACCTGCCCAAGAGGTCGTTCCGGTCCCGATTGGGCGATGTCGGGCGGCTCTGGCGAGAAGGCCCTGGCCTCGCCTGCTTCGTACTGCTTGCGCTCTCGGCACGGCTCACACGAGGCGAGAGCGATGGTGCCGCCGCGTGGATCGGGCCAAAGCCGCGGCCGATTGCACCAATCGCACCACGCCGGCCGCACATCGGCATATGCATCGTCACGCATAACAACGCTAACGAGATCGAAGCCTGCCTCGCTTCGCTGAAATCCCGCTGGTCCGATCTTTCGATTCGAATCGAGGACAACGCGTCGGTCGACGGCACGGTCGATCTGGTTCGACGAACCGGATGCCGCACAAAGATCACAGCGAACCTCGTCAATCGCGGTTTCGCCGCTTCGGTCAACCGGCTAGCCGCCGATTTCGGTGAGGAAGTCGACCATCTTCTGCTCGTCAATCCGGACGTCGAACTGGCAGACGGCGCGATCGATCAGTTGATCGCGGCCTCGCTGGCGAGCGAGACGGAGGCGATTGTCGGCGGACGGATGATGCGGCACGACGGCAGCGTCGACCCGACCAACTGCCTTGCCGAACCGTCGCTCCGGCAATCGATCGCGTTCGCATTGGGCCTGCGGCGCTGGCCCTGTTGCGGGTGGCTCGATCCGGATGCGCTCGGCGGCTGGTGCCGCACCGGTATTCGAACAGTCCCCGTGCTCACCGGAGCGACGCTCCTGATCAACCGCGCATTGTGGGACCGCTTGGGCGGGTTCGATGAGCAGTACTTCCTCTATGGCGAAGATGTTGACCTGTGCATTCGGTCGAAAAGACTGTCGAGCGCCACGCTATTCACTGGCTTTGCGCATTATGTCCACCGAGGCGGCGCGAGTTCGGCAGGCGACTCGCAGCGATGGGTCGCCATCCTGCGCGGCAAGGTGAGCCTCTACCGCCAGCACTTGCCCTCGCTCGCAAGCAGATTAGCTCGAGGGCTGCTGCTGTGCGGCGTAGCACTGCGCGCAATGGCTGAAACATCAGGGCTCGCTCGTACAAAAATATGGCGAGACCTGTGGCGGAACCGCGACCTGTGGCGGCGTGGGTGGCCGCCAAATAGCAGCGTGGCTGGCGCCGCAGCTACGTGACAGCCGAGCTCACGCCGCCGAGGTGTCGATCTGGCGGCGGATCACTCGCCGCACCTCTGCATTCGACAGGAACAGATCGTGGTTGATGATGCCCCAGCCCGAATCGGACGCATCGACCACGCGCACGCCGAGCTTCTCGATGACGGCCTTCTCGGCGGCGCCGACGCGTGTCATGCCGCCGGCGAGCGACCCCGAGAGGGCGAGCGCGCGGTCGTTCGTTGCGGTGATCACCGTGATCTTGCGGGCGAGCGGCCCGATGCGGTTGATCGCCGAGGAGAACACGTCCATGTCGATGTCGGGCGAAGCGAACACCACCGCCCCGATCCTGCCGTCAACGGTGTCACCATATCTATCATGGAGCTGGCGCAGGCTTTCGAGCGCCAGCATCGTTCCCATGCTGTGCGCGACGATATGGACGCGGCCGACGCCCGGGGGCGTCACGATGGACTGAAGCACGCGCTCGAAGTCATCGCGGGACCACATTGCGCTGTCGCGGTCGTAGGCATAGTCGAACAATCCCGCCTTTGACGGCCAGGAGAACACCATCGTCTGTCCGCGGAACCGGATGCCATCCGAAAGGTGGGCCGCATCGAGCGCCGCCGTCTCGAACGTCTGCTTGAAGCCATGCACATAGATCAGGACGTCTGATCCGCCGCCGCCGGCCTGCCCGAGAAGATCGCTGACGTCGCCTGAAACCGGCTCGACCTGATCAATACGCCAATCGCCGAGCCCTGCTGCCGCGAGAGAGAAACGGCTCTCGTCCGGTGGCACCAGCTTCGCCCGTGCGACGGTCATCGCGGAGGCCCGATCCGGCCCGAACCAAGGCTTCGCGCGCCCGCCTTTTACGGGCTTGCGGGTGGTTGCGACAAGCAGCGTGGGGTCCACCGACAGCGACGATGCATCGTAGCGCGCGCCGGTCGCACCCAGGCTGGCGCAGCCGCCGAGCGCGAGTGCGCCCGCGGAGGATGCGAGCCCGCCCAGCAGAGCACGGCGGGACATCATGACTTCGTTTTGCAGTAAATGTCGGACGATCACGCGGGACTTCAGAAGCCGCCTCCGTAAGACCCGCCCCTCACGAATTTCCTGAATGATGATGGCGGCGAGAAAAGGGCGGCAGCTTCAGGCCGGGACGTCGCGCAAGACCGCCGAACGGCGTAGATGTGTCGATTGCGGTGCGGAACCGGTCGGAACCCGGCGAAGCAAAGTTCCCTTGTGGCCATTCCAGTGAAGCCTTCGACCGCCTCACGCAGCGAGCCTTCGACGAAGGCGCCCGTCGTCCTGCTTATCAATGAGAGCAATCGGCCTAAAGCATCACGAGCTGGACCACACCATCTTCGAGCTCGCCGCGAGCAAGTCTCGCGCGAGCGATATGCTCGAACTCGGTTCGATGCCTGTGCAAGTAGCTGAGAGCTTGGTTCTGGGTCCGAAAAGTCGTCCGAAGTCGGCATGCTTGCCTGACCGGCCCGACCGCCAGCGAGAATGTAATGGTTTGCCCTGACTCGGTGGTGGATACCGTCCCCATGCTCTTCGCCATGTGTCCGCCTACTCCATAGGAAATGAGCGTCAGATGGTTTTCGCACTGCGCCGCTGAGCGCCGGAAGTCAATGGAGTTGCCGCCTCAATCGAAGCGGCTCGTCTCGGTGCCCATCGGCAATGAGAGTAGCTTAGCCGGTCGATAGTCCATTTCGACTCAATACCCGGCCAAAGTATGTTCCGTGCCGTTTTGCCGAAGCGTCCTAAGCCTCCCGCTCGCGAGCGCAAACCCGCACGTGTTGCGATCCTCAATGCGAGCTGGTGGCCAGTCCTGCGCAGTCGCGCTCGATCGAGTTCCGGGGGTGCTCACGGCGGGGAGCACCCTGACGGAAGGTGTTCACAGTGGGGCCACCGTGATTTCACGGAATCCAAATCAGACCACAATACCGCTAAGGTTCTTTCGCCGGGGCCAATTTCATTCCGAACAGATTTACTAACCGGCAAGGGCCGCTGAGAAATCAGCGGCCCTTTCGTTTCAGCGCCTCGGCGAGAAGACCGCTAGCCGGCGGCGCCTCCTTGAGATGTTCGCGCAGCATCATCACGAAGAGCGCGGTTGCCAGATTGGTCGCGATGATCGTGGAGCCGGTCTCGTTCGAATCCAGTTCGTCGCTGATGCAGATCGCGAGCATGTGCAATCGCTCGGCTAGCACGACAAAGTTCGGAAGCGCGGCCATAAGCGCTTGCTCGGATGCAGCTTCGCCCCGCAATACGCCGCACACGAGCTCGGTGTCGTAGGCGACCCCAGGGGTCGACTTCGTGCGAATGGCATTGCGGAGTTCAGTCACGATGCTGCGGTTGGTGCCAACGGTCGAAACCGAGCGGACCACATGAGCGTCACCGTGCGGGAGCAGCAATGTATCGCCAGCGCCAAGCTTCACCGGACCGTGACCGGTCACCTTCCCAGACCGCACGAAACAACGCTGCCCGCTTCTGGGGCAAAGCCGTCAGAGATTTTCCAATCCGAGAGCATTCATGCTCACCCTGCCCCAACTCATGATGTCGCGGCGCGGAACGATGGCTGCTCTTGCTGATTATATCGAATAACAGTCCTCACGGTCACCGATCATGATCTATGCACTCAGCATCATCCTGATTCTAATGGCGGCGGCCGCCAGCGCTGGCGTCCTGATTGTTGCCGGGCTCGACGCTGATATGGGGTCGCACAGAAGCAACGATTGACCAGCGTTGCCTCAATGTGAGCCGGAACACTCCCGAACAGGCTGTCACGACAAAGACCCGCGACTTCACGGAATACATTCACAGCAAGCGCGAGGCTTACGAATTTGCAGCGGGATGTCCTGCGGCATCGTGGCAAATGCACTCATGGAATCCGGCGTGCAATTTGGAAAGAACCGGAACAGCCGCTTCGACATGCTGCCGCTCGCTTTGGAACCAATCTAAACGGCCAGTATTCTCCGCTGTAATGGCGGATGGCAGTCACCCGCAAGACGGAGTTGCCGACGATGCAAGATCGAGCCGTGCAATCGGACGCCAAGCCTCAACCGCTGCCGGAAAAAGTGTCGGTGACATTGACCGTCAACGGAACAGAGAGGCGCTTTTCGGTCCTGCCATGGGTCTCGCTTCTGGATGCGCTCAGGGATCACCTCGATCTCACCGGCACCAAGAAGGGGTGCGACCACGGCCAATGCGGCGCATGCACCGTGCTTGTCGACGGTCGCCGGATCAATTCGTGCCTGACTCTTGCAGTGATGCGGGACGGCGCACACGTCACCACCATCGAGGGACTGGCAGCCAATGGCGCGCTGGACCCGTTGCAGCAGGCTTTCATCGACCATGACGCTTTCCAGTGCGGCTATTGCACGCCGGGGCAGATCTGCTCCGGCGTCGGGTTGATCGCCGAGGGACGGGCCAAGACCCCTGACGAGATCAGGGAATTCATGAGCGGCAACATCTGCCGCTGCGGCGCCTATCCCAACATCGTCGCCGCGATCCAGCAGGCGATGGGGACCAGGCCATGATCCCATTCCAATATACGAAAGCAAATAACGTCGCCGACGCCGTGCGGCTGATTGCGGCCACTAGCGGCGCAAAGTTCATCGCCGGCGGCACCAATCTGCTCGATCTCATGAAAGACAATGTCGAGCGGCCGACGACGCTGATCGACATCTCCCGCCTGCCGCTCAGCTCGGTCGAAGAGACAGCATCGGGAGGCTTGCGGATCGGCGCGCTGGTGCCGAACTCCGACCTTGCCTGGCATCCGCTGATCGAAAAGCGCTATCCGCTGGTGGCAAGCGCAATTCTTGCCGGCGCCTCGCAGCAATTGCGCAACATGGCCTCCACCGGCGGCAACCTGGTGCAGCGGACGCGATGCGCCTATTTCTATGACACGGCCACGGCCTGCAACAAGCGGCAGCCGGGCTCGGGCTGCTCGGCCGTCAATGGCATCAATCGCGGGCACGCCATCCTCGGAGCGAGCACCTCCTGCATCGCGACGCATCCGTCCGACATGTGTGTAGCGCTCGCCGCACTCGATGCCACCGTGCACGTGACGGGCCCCAACGGCGCGCGCGCCATTCCGTTCGCGGACTTCCACCGCTTGCCCGGCGATACCCCGCATATCGACACCAATCTCGGGCCGGACGAGATCATCACCGCGGTCGAGGTGCCGGCAAAGGGCTTTGCGACCAACTACTCCTACCTGAAGATCCGTGACCGGATGTCCTACGCCTTCGCGCTGGTCTCGGTCGCGGCCGCGCTCGAGCTCAAGGACGGCACGATCCAGGAGGCGCGGCTCGCGCTTGGCGGTGTCGCCCACAAGCCGTGGCGCGATCCGGCGGCCGAGGCGGCGCTACGCGGACAAGCCGCTGAGGAAGCGAGCTTTGCCCGCGCCGCTGATCTGCTGCTTCGTGACGCCAGGCCGCAGGCGCATAACGGCTTCAAGGTCGATCTCGCCCGGCGGGCGATCATCCGCACGCTGACGCAGGCTGCGCACGGTACGCCGCAATCGCAATCGAACAAGACAATCCAATGAGCATGGCCAACAACACCGCGAAAACCTATACCGGCACCGCCACTTCGCGCGTCGACGGCCGCGCCAAGGTCACCGGCGCCGCCAAATATGCCGGCGATTTCAACGAAGGCGGCCTAGCCTATGGCGCGGTCGTGGAGGCGACCATCGCCAGGGGCCGGATCACGCGGATCGACGCCAGCGAGGCGCGGAGCGTACCCGGTGTGATCGACGTCATCACCCACGAGAACAGGCCGCGGGTCGCCGACAGCGATAAAGCCTGGAAGGACGACGTCGCCCCGGAGGAAGGTTCGCCGTTCCGCCCGCTCTATGACGACGCGATCAAGTTCAACCAGCAGCCGATCGCGCTGGTCGTGGCGGAAGAATGGGAAATCGCACGGTATGCGGCATCGCTCGTCCGCGTCGACTATGAAAAGCAGGCGTTCATCACTGACGTCTATCGCAAGCGCGACGATGCCATCGTCGTCGAGAAGCCCGACAAGCCGCGCGGCGACGCTGCGAAGGCATTTGCGGCGGCCGATGTCCGCCACGAAGCGGATTATTTCATCCCGACCGAGCATCACAACCCGATGGAATTGTTTGCGACCACGGCGATGTGGGAAGCCGGCGGCCCGCTGACGGTCTACGACAAGACCCAGGGCGTGCAGAACGTGCAGCAGTATCTCTGCAGCGTGTTCGAGAAGAAGCCGGAAGAGATCCGCGTGGTCTCGCCCTATGTCGGTGGTGCCTTCGGTTCGGGCTTGCGGCCGCAATATCAGGTGGTGCTGGCGGTGATGGCGGCGCTGAAGCTTCAGCGCTCGGTGCGGCTGGTGCTGACGCGCCAGCAGATGTATGGGCTGGGCTATCGTCCGGCCACCATCGAGCGGCTTGCGCTCGGCGCGCGGCGCGATGGCACGCTCGATACGATCACGCATGAGGCTGTTGGCACGACCTCGCAGTTCGAGGAATTCTCGCGCAACGACACCGGCTGGTCGGCCCTGCTCTACACCTCGCCGAACGCGCGATATGAACATCGCGTGGCGCCGCTGGACGTGCCGACGTCCTGCGACATGCGCGCCCCTGGTGCTGCGACCGGTGTCTACGCGCTGGAGAGCGCGATGGACGAACTCGCGGTCGCGCTGAAGATGGATCCCGTGGAGTTGCGGCTGCGCTGCTATTCGGACCGCGACCAGAACGAGGACCTGCCCTACACCAGCAAACGCCTGCGCGAATGCTATCGCGAGGGCGCCGCGGCCTTTGGCTGGGACAAGCGCAAGGCGGAACCGCGCTCGATGCGCGATGGCAAGACTCTCGTGGGCTGGGGGATGGCCTCCGGCGTTTGGGAGGCGCTGCAGATGCCGACCGCGGTGCGTATCGTAATGACCGCCAACGGCCACGCTGAAGTCTCCTGCGCGGCCTCCGATATCGGTACCGGCACCTATACGATCATGGCCCAGGTCGCGGCCGACAGCCTCGGTCTTCCGATTGAAAATATCAGCGTCAAGCTCGCCGATTCCACGCTGCCCAAGGCACCGGTCGAGGGCGGGTCATGGATAGCGGCCTCCGCCTGCCACGCCGTGATCGCGACCGCGAGCGAGATTCGGAGCGAGCTGTTGCGGCTGGCTAAGCTGATGAAGGGCTCGCCCCTCGCCGACACGGTCGAGGAAGACGTCGCCCTTTCCGACGGCAAGCTCGTCAGCCGGACGCAGACCGACCGCGGGGTTTCGATCTCCGACATCATGCGGCATGGCGCGCTGGAGCGGATCGAGAAGGAAAAGACCAACCGGGTCGCCGACGACAAGGCGCACGCCAGGAACACGCATTCGGCCGTATTCGCCGAGGTCAAGGTCGATGAACAGCTCGGCGTCATCAGGGTCACCCGCGTCGTCAGCGCGGTCGCGGCTGGCCGCATATTGAACCTGAAGACCGGACGCAGCCAGGTGATGGGCGCCGTCGTCGGCGGCATCGGCATGGCGCTGCATGAGGAGACGGTCTACGACCACGGCCTCGGCCGTATCGTCAACCATGACATCGCCGAGTACCATGTGCCCGTTAACGCCGATATCCACGACATCGAGGTGATCTTCGTCGACGAGCCGGACAGCCTGATCAACCCGCTCGGGATCAAAGGGCTCGGCGAGATCGGCATCGTCGGCGTCGCGGCAGCCGTCGCCAATGCCGTCTACCACGCGACCGGCGTGCGGGTGCGTGACCTGCCGATCACCCTCGACAAGGTGCTGGAGCGCCGAAAGGCGGCTTAGAGCGTTTTCGAGCGAGGCATGCCCTCGGACTTGATCCGAGGGTGGACACCGGTTCGCGTGAAGAAAACGCGTCAAAACAAGAATCTAGAGTTTCGGTTCTGATTCCATCAGAACCGAAACTGCTCTAGGCCGTCCTTTTGGGGGGCTGGGGGGCCGGGGGCCGGCCGGAGGCTCCGTCCCGCTGGACAGGAACCGGAAAATCCGTAAAGAAACATGGCCTGTCGGAGCGGCGTTGCGCCCGCTTGGACGGGCGCGCAAGCGCGAGTAAACAACGTTGGGTTTTGGGGCGATTCCAGCGGTCCGGTTCGATCCGTTCGGGCGCCCTCTCCGGTCCCGCCATTTCGGACAATTCGATATGAGAAAGATCATCCTGGCGCTGGCGCTTCTGTATCCGGCCGCCGCGCTCGCCCAAGGTACGACCCCGCCGGCCGCCCCCGCCAGTCCGCCCATGGTCGGCGACAAGCCCCTGATGCAAGTCGGCGCCAAGAAGTCTGCGGCGAAGAAAGGCGAGAAGGGCAAGCAGCCATCCGTCGCGCAGAAGCTCCAGGCATGCCAGGAGATCGATGACGGCACCAAGGAGCGGCTGACCTGCTATGACGAGGTCTTCGCGCCGCAACCCAAACCGAAGCCGGCCGCGGCCAAGGCCGTCAGCGAGTGCCGGTTCGTGAAGGAAGAGGACGAGCGCCTGACCTGCTACAACGGCTTTGCCGACAAGATCCCGAAGCTGCCGCAGTAATCCGGCCGCAATCCGGTTACCAGGTGCCCCAGCCGCCGAAGAAGCCGAAGCGCGACTGCTGCGCCACCCGCATCGGCCGCTGGCCCATGAACATCGGCTGCTGACCCATATACATCGGCTGACCCGCGTACATCGGCTGGTAGGCCCGCGCCCTGGCGACCTTATGCCTCTTCGGCGCCTGCGGCTCGTGCTTCTTGGCGTCGGCCGGGACGTATTGGGCGAAGGTCTCGCGCTCGCGAGCCTGGGCAACCGAGGACTCGGCACCGGGCGCTGGCGGAAGCGGCGCGGCAGCCATCTGGGTGGCGGGAGCCGGCGGCACGATGGTCGGGAGGCTGGTGTCGAAAACCACCCGTTCCGGCAGCTTCTGGGCAGACTGGATGCGGACGGTGGACTTGTCGATGCCAGGCGCGCTGTGGCTTGCCGTGGCCGCGTCCTGCGGCACCAGAGCGTCGACTGCGTATAAGGCCGCGAGCAAGGCTCCGCCGACATAAAGGAAATAACGCGTCACCAACATCACAAACAGCTCCCCCGCGCGATGACGCGGTTTAATCGCCTAATGGCGATATAGGGAGTTAGTTCCTGGCCACACGCTACGGGTTCAACCGAAACGTTCACTTTTTCGGGACGCTTGAGCTAGAGCGATTTCGAGCGAGGCATGCCCTCGGACTTGATCCGAGGGTGGACACCGGTTCGCGTCAAGAAAACCCGTCAAAACGAGAATCTAGCGCTTCGGTTCTGATCCAATCCGAACCGAAGCTCTAGGCTCGGCTTGCCGTGACCAGGGAACACTTTGCCTTATTTGCATTGACGTTCACGAACCCGACCAGAATGCCGGCGTAGGTCTTGCGGCTCTTCATGTTGATGGTGTCGCTGATCACGCGCCGGCGGTCGGTGAGATGCGTGCCGTCGGCGCGAGCAAAGGCGCAGGCGATCTCGATATCCTTGACCGGATAGTGGTTGGCATTGCGCAGCGTCAGCCAGACCAGCGCTTTCGAGCCGAGGCCGCCGCGGCGCCAGAACTGGCGGGAGATCTTCAGCCCATCGATCGGCGCCCGCTCGACCGTGAAGGGCTCGTTGGTGCTGGCAGCCGGCGCCTCATCGTCGACGACATCCTCCGCCGGCGCGATCGCTTGCTCGACTGGCGCAGCCGCCTGCTCGGTCGGCGCAGTCGCCTTATCGAGCCAAACGACCTCCTGCTGAGAAGTCGAGGGCGGCGACGCCACGGCAACTGATTTGTTATTGGCATCGCTGGGATCGGGGAGCATCAGCCATCCGGCAGATCCGACGATGGCGAGGACGGCGAGCAGAACCAGTTTGGCGCCAAAGCCTCGAAACGACCACCTGCCGATGCCCATGGCCATGTCCTCACCCGCGTGACAGCGCTTCCTGCCTGCACGCAAAGCCGCTCCGGCGGATCACCGCACGGCTTGAAAGGGACGCGCTGCTGTACGGAAACCACCGCCAGTCAATTAACCATCCGCCGAAACTACGGTTCCAAGCTCTCCCGGCAAAATTGCGGCAGTACCTGCGACAGGATGGCCTTGTGGATTCCGAGCCGGTAGATTGCCGCACCAGCGGATCGCGCGGTTAGAGCATGATCCGAATATGGAAACCGGTTTTCCTCGCGACAAACGCGCAGCATTTGCGTGGGAAGATCATGCTCAAACAAATCATCGAGCAAGATGGGAGATGAAATGCCGATAGAGGTTACCTGGGACCATATCCACCTGCGCACCCCCGATCCCGAAGCAACCGCGGCATGGCTCCGGGACGTGCTGGGCGGCGAGATCATCCGCAATCCCGGACGCATCGACGTGCAGCTCGGCGGCGCCAAGGTGTTCATCGCGCCGGTCACACCGGGCGACGGCGTCAATGCGCCACCGGTGACGCCCTATCAGGGCCTCGACCATTTCGGACTGGCGGTGAAGGACATCGACGCGGTCGCCGCCGAGATCAAGGCAAAGGGCGTCGAGTTCACGACGGAGCCGACCACGATCCGTCCCGGCGTGCGCATCTGCTTCATCCGCGGCCCGCAGGGCATCTCGATCGAGCTCCTGGAGCGTGACAAGAAATATGCCTGACCGTGCGACGTGCGCGTGGAGCATTTTCGGTTCTGATTGAATCAGAACCGAAGCTCCAGATTCTTGTTTTGACGCGTTTTCTTCACGCGAACCGGTGTCCACCCTCGGATCAAGTCCGAGGGCATGCCTCGCTCGAAAACGCTCTAACGGTCAGGTCATGCTGCCGGGCATGAAGCAGCGGATCTGCAGTCCGAGATAGCCGCGGATCGGCCACACCATCGTGCGGCCGTAGCGGTTCGGCTCGGTGATCACGGCATCATCGGGCACGTCGATCCATTCGCCGTCGATACGCACGCGATAATGTCCGTCCTTGGATTCCCAATCGACGTCGCTCACCGCGGTGCCGTCAGCGTCGGAGCAGCACGGCCCCTTCCCGCTCCTCAAACTGTCGAACCATTGCTTGAGCGGCGAATTGGCGTAACGGCCATCGGGATCGCGCGCATGCACAAGACTTGCGGCGGCGACCGACAACAACGCGACAAGACTCAATGTGAGTGGGACTCTGAGGCGGACCCTTCG
The DNA here is from genome assembly GCF_055456055.1 of Bradyrhizobium sp. LeoB3. Taxonomy (NCBI): domain Bacteria; kingdom Pseudomonadati; phylum Pseudomonadota; class Alphaproteobacteria; order Hyphomicrobiales; family Nitrobacteraceae; genus Bradyrhizobium; species Bradyrhizobium sp. LeoB3. The sequence continues at coordinate 21,753 of NZ_JBVBEF010000019.1, read as the reverse complement.
ACGATGGTCCGTAATTTCACGGATAGAACCTGTGGGCTCTGCGCGTAGGCGCGCGAAAATGCGGCCGGAATCGATCCAGTTCGTCACCTGTCTCTCGCTCCTGCACCCACCGGCCGGTGCCAACAAATGTTATGCATTTCGCGGGCCAAGTTGATTCGCCAAGCGTCAGCGACAACGTCGTCATCGAGACGTCGTTCACCAATGGAATCATTTCGGGTTCGCACGGCATCGAGCGACGCATGGGCAACCTGCCACGTTGCGCCGGCCATGCCGCTTTGGCATAAATTCTGAACCGGCAGCCCTTGGGCGAAGGGGGCCGGCCGCGGGGCACTATGAGAAACGGCCTGTATTCTATTCACGTCACCCTGCTCGACGGACGCGTCGGCAAGGGCAGCGGGGTGATCGTGTTCCGCGACGGCCAGATTGTCGGCGGCGATGCCTATCTCTATTACACCGGCACCTACACCGTGAAAGGCAACACCTTCAAAGGCGAGGTGCTGGTGCAGCGACACACCACGCCGCGCGACAGCGACAACCCGCTATTCGGCGGACCTGCGCCGGTCGGCATCGGCGTCACCGGAACTTTCACCGCCACGCAGGCGACGATGAGCGGAACCGCGCTGGTCGGCAAAGCCAGCCAGATCTTCGGCGCCACGCTGCGCAAGCTCGTGGATATCGATTAGCTGCAGAGCTTAGCCCTCTTCCCGTTCTTACGGGGAGAGGGTTGGGGTGACGGGCTGTCTCCACGAGCACAGTAAGAGATGAGTTCGTGGAGAGAGCCCCTCACCCGGAATTCAAGCTGTGCTTGAATTCCGGCCTCTCCCCGCAAGCGGGGCGAGGCGATCCGAGTTTGCGGACCCAGCGCCGGCCGCAACGATAACTACTCCGCGGCCTGCTCCACGGGCGCGACGCGCGGCAGGATGATCTGGATGCGGGTGCCGCCGCCGGGCTCGGAGTCGAGATCGAGACGGCCCCCTAAGCGCGTGGTGACGATGCTGTAGACGATGTGAAGCCCGAGGCCGGTGCCGCCCTGGTCGCGGCGCGTCGTGAAGAACGGATCGAAGGCGCGGCGGCGCACGTCGAGCGACATGCCGCAGCCATTGTCGGAGAAGATGACCTCGACATTGTCCCTGCCGGAAGCGCGAACCTGGATGTCGACGATACCCGGCTTGCCGTCGGGAAAGGCGTGCGCGACCGAATTGAGGAAGAGATTGGTTAGCACCTGGCCATAAGGGCCGGGATAGGAATTCATGATTAGGCTCGGCTGGCAATCGACATTCAGCGTCAGATTGTGCTTGCGCAGACCCGGCCTCAGACTCATCACCACCTGCTCGGTGAGGTCGCCGAGGTCGAAGTTGCGCTGATCGGAATAATTGCGGTCGGCGGCGACCTGCTTGAACGACTGGATCAGTTCCGCGGCACGGTTGAGATTGGCGACGAGCTGCGAGGACGCATCGCTCGTCGTGGCAAGGAAATCGTTCAGGCTCGAACGCCGCAACTCGCCGCGCTCGACCTGCGCGGCAAAGGTCGCCGCCTTGCGCTCGAGCGCGGAGGCGACGGTGAGGCTGATACCGACGGGATTGTTGACCTCATGCGCGACGCCCGCGACCAGCCGCCCGAGGGCCGCGAGCTTTTCCGCCTCGATCAGCGAGTTCTGCGTCTCGCGCAAATTGCGTAGCGCCGCTTCCGCAGCGTCGCGCGCTTTCCGCATCTCATGCTCGCTGCGCTTGCGCTCGCCGATGTCGAGCGCCACCGTAACGATGTTCTCGATCTCGCCGTTGACGTCGAGGATCGGCAATTTGTTGACCAGCCATTGCCGCATGTTGCCGGCGACGTCCTTGTACTCCTCCTCGTAGAAGCCGAGCTCCGTTCGCCCCGACAACACCCGTTTATCGTTCTCGTCGGTCTTTGCAGCACCATAGCGTGCCATCAGCTCACCGGTGGTATGGCCGAGCGCCTCGTGCGCCTCGATGCCGAAAATGCCGGCCATGTAGCGGTTCATCAGGACGTAGCGCAGATTGCGATCCTTGACGTTGATCACGGCCGGAACGGTGTCGATCACCATCTGCAGCAACTGCCGGCCTTCGGCGATCGCGTCTTCGGCCCGCTTCTGGTCGGTGATGTCGCGCACCGTGCCTTCGTAGCGGATCACCTCGCCTTTCTCGTCGCGCACCGCGCTCGCGCTGTCGGACAGCCACAGCACCGCGCCGCTGCGGGAACGGACCTGATATTCGTAGTCGCGCACCATGCCGTCGCGGTCCATCAGCCGCTGGTATTCGGTGCGCGCGGCCGGATCGACATAGACATTGGAGGCGACGTCGTCGATGCCGTTGATCAGGTCCTGCGGCGTGGCATAGCCCATCATCCACGCCAGCGCCGGATTGGCATTGAGCAGCGCGCCGCCCGGCGTCGTCACATAAATTCCGTCGATGGAAGATTCGAACAGCTTGCGATAGCTCTCTTCTGCAAGCCGCTGCTCGGCGAGCGCGCGCACCGCTGCTTCGCGCGCGGTATCCGCATCGACCAGCGTCTTCCGGAATACCTCGGCGGCGCGGGCGATCTCGCCGATCTCGTTGTCGACGTCGGTCGCCGGGATCGACGCGCTCTTCTCGCCGGCTGCGACCGCGCGGATCGACTTGGTGATTGAGGCGAGCGGCCGCACGGTGCGGCGGACCACGAGCAGCGCGGCGAAGATCCCGATCAGCACGCCGGCCGAGCCAAGCACGATGCTCTGCCATTTCGCCTCGGTAAGCGTGCGCGCGAAATCCCGCGACAGGATGTGACCGCGGCGGGAGCTGAGTTCGCGCAACAGCTCGGTCACGCGCTGGATCAGCCGTCCCTCGGTGCCCAGCACCTCACGGTCGATATCGGCGATCTGGCGTTCCCGGATCGATATTGCGACGACCGCGTCGGCGTAATTGTTCACGGCCGTGCGCAGCGCCGGCTCAGTGATGGTCATCGACCGCATGCTCTGCGCCGCCTGCTCGGCCGCGGACGGGTTGTGGGCAAGCAGCGCGGTGGCGATGCGGCCCTGGGCCTGCAGCAGGGTGGACGCAGTCGCGGAATCGGACGTTTCGGCTACCGCCTTTTCGAAGGCCTCGCGCAATGGCGGCAGACCGATGATCAGCTCGGCGCGGCGGTTGATCAGCGCCGAGATGCGCTCGATACCGCCGCGGTAGGTGGCGAGGCGCTCGGTCACGCCGTCGATCATGTCCTGCTGCTCGGGGGCAAGCTCGATCCTGGTCTTCTTCAGCGCCTCGCCGAGCGCGCTGGCGGCCTCGCCGACCTGGATCGTCTGCGTGCCGGGATCAGTGACGAAGTCGCGTGCCGCAAGCCGCAGCTCGTTCATCCTGCGATCGATATCCTCCGCCAGGTCGCCGACGCTCTGCAGCCGCTGCAGCTCGCCGAACGTGGCGTCGATGTGACGGATCGCGATCACGCTGGCGGTCGAGGTGATGATGATCACCGCCAGCACCAGGAGGAAGCTGCCGAAAGTAAGCTGACCGATCGACAGCGCGAACGGTCGCTTCTGGGGCGGATTCGGCGGCAACTCGGAGGTCATGCGAAGGGGGGCCAGGCTGAAATCGACCCCAATATACGACGTAATTCGGCTCCGTGGAAACCGGGCCCGACCCCCAAAGCGGGCTTTGTGCCCCTCCAGTGCCGCGCGGGGGCCCATCGATAGGCACGTTGAGAAAGCTGGCCACAGGATACCGCCCTTCAACGGCGCAGCCTGGAAGGCGAAGGCCGTGTGCCGAGGAGACGGGGCCGCCGCGAAATCGAACACAGCGATTCCATCGGCGCACGACACAACCTTACATTGCTCGTCCGCACAGACCACGCGTAGACCAAACGACAGAACAGACGAAACGATCGTTGGTCAGGGCGGCAGCTTGCATCCAACTATTGCGCCTGCTAGTCGTGCAATCTTTGATAGTGGGGGCTTTTATGGGGCATCGTTTTGCGAAGTTGCTATCGTTCTTGAGTTTTCTTACCGTCGCCACGCCTGTCAGTGCCGCTTGGAAAGATCAAGTTGATTGGACCAGGCCTCCATCGAGAAATTCGAAGGTTCAAAGTCTCGGCCTTTACGCCGTCGAGGTCCGATGCACTCCACGCGGCGGATCGCTTGAGGGCGTGACGAACGCATGGACCGGCAAGACACGCAGCCTTCTCGTGTTGATTACAAAATCTGTCGGCACAGGCACTCCCGCCGTGGACAAGCTCCCGAGCGATGCGATCGGAGCTGTTCAGGCCTATAGCGCGAGCAGCAAGGACTGGACGTCGTACGATTATCGGGACTGCAAGAAAGATTTCCTCGTCCCAGGCTCGAAACTCGCTTTGGTCGCAGTGAAGAACGAAAGCGACGATCCAGCCAGCGGCCCGATTGGACAGTTTGTATCCGGTCTGCTCGGCATCGTATCGCCGCTGTTCTCGTTCTTCACAGGGCAAGCGTTGCCGACTGCGGTCGCCTCGAAGATCACCAACTTGCAGTCCGCGGCCGACCCTTTCAGCAAGTTGCTCGGCGCGCTGAAATCGGGAAGTACCCAGACGAGACCGGTCGATATCTTGCGGACCGGGACCTACCGCTACGTCACCGACTACGCTGCCATTAACGTGACGATCCGATCAATCGAATCGATCGTGCTGGACAGAAATCCAAGCTTCCGCGACGATCTTCGCGCTCAGGTGAAGGCTGCGCCAGACAAGATTGACGCAACCAAGCTCGAGCAAAGCTGCCGAGTTGCCAGTTTTGGGATCTTCGACCTTGGTTTCCGCAACACACTCGATATTGCCTATGGGATGATGTCGCTTGCCGGCAAAGCCGGCCTCGACAAAGACCAGACAGTGCAATGCCTTTTGCGCCCTTACGCGATGGCGATTACGGCCCGCAGAGATCAGGACAGTCTAATCTGGAAGGATTTCCAGGCCGAGCAAAAATTCAGCCAGGAGGACGTTGACCGAATTATTCCACCCGTCGATCTAAGCAGCACTCAACCGAAATTCAGGGTGATAGCTGCCAAGGTCGACGATCTCGTCACTTCTCTCGCCCAATACGCACGCAACAATCCGCATCCAAAGCAAGCGACCGACCATCTCACCACTCTTCTTGCCGAAGATATTGCAGTCGTCGACAAGACCTCGGATCTGGTCGCCGGTAGCAACGGTTCTTACAAACGTTTCGATTTTATCAATAAGCTCACCGACGAAAATACTCAGCCTCCTCCCGAGCGACGATACATCCGTTTCGGCTGTTACGAAGAAGCGAAAGACACGACAGGACTGTTCATCGACGGAGCGTCATCTATTTTTCTTGTCTTCAAGGCCAAGAATGATGACACCACCGTATCGTTTGAAAACGTGCTCGCAATGAAGCCCATGTTCGGCGCGGACTCGAAAAACATCACTGGATTGATCGTTTCTTCGGACCGGGCATGGATCAACAAGGTGCTGACGAACTGGAATTACGTCTGCGGAGACTTCTCCATTAAGAGGCCCACATAGTCCGTCCGGGCTGAGCAGGCGCGCCGCTGGCGATTAGATCATGATCCGATTAGACGAAATCGGATCATGATCTAATCTCTTTGTTGAGCATGATCTTTTTCGGAAAACCGGTTTCCACTTTTCCGGATCATGCTCTAGCCGGCGGAGCCGACCTCGAAGACCTCGCCGTCATAGCCGGCCTCGAGCGGGATACGGAGCTGGCGGCCGGTGGCGGTCTTGGTCATGATAGGCATCACCGTGACGATGGATTTGCCGCGGCTGTCCTGCAGCGCCTCTCCGACGCTGGCCTGCTTGCCGAGCCTGATCAGGTTGCGGGTGGTCGGGAACGGCAGCTTGAAGCGGCCACTCTCCCCGCCCTCCAGCGCCTCCCGAGGGGAAACCCAGATCGAATCTGTGGATTCCCTGCCGTCATGGGCGCCGAGCTGCTCCGGGGGCGCCGCGGCAAGGAAGAACCAGGTGTCGAACCGCTTGGACATGCCTTCCGGCGTGATCCAGTGCGCGTAAGGCACGAGTTCGTCCAGCGCCAGCACCATGCCGGTCTCGGCCAGCACGTTCAGGAAGCTGGTCTTGCCTTCGCAGAGCCGGCTCCGATGCGCGAGCTCGATCTCGTGGGCCCGTCCGGCATCCACCAGCTCGCTCGATCCCTTCGGCCGCGCCAGCAGGATGCCGCTCTCCTCGAACGTCTCGCGGATCGCGCCGATGCGGAAGCTGAGCGCGCTCTCGTCGAGCCCCTCGCCCGCGGAATAGAGCGCGTGGTTGGCGATGATCTCCTTGTCGCCCTTGTCGACACTGCCGCCGGGAAACACCAGCGCGCCGGAGGAGAAATCGATCTCGTAATGGCGCACCATCATGAAGATTTCGATTTCGCGCCGCGCGGCGGCATCCCGCAGCAGTAGGATGGTGGAGGCAGGGCGCGGCGTGACGATCTCGGCCATGGCGGCTCACTCCTCAGGACCTCATCCTGAGGAGCGGCCATCGGCCGCGTCTCGAAGGATGATGCGGAAACATCCGGGCCTCATGGTTCGAGACGGCGCTATGCGCCTCCTCACCATGAGGTGTAAGAATTCAGCCTGCGGCGCTGGACTGCGGCTGCAGGTTGGCGCGGCGGTCGACGCGGGCCACGCGCGACAGCAGGTAATCGACCTCCGCCCTCGCCTGCGGCGTGATGACGGCGCCCGGCTTGCGCTGCGCGCTGGAGGCGATGATGCCGCGCTTCTGCAGCACATATTTGCGCACGGTGAGCCCGACGCCCGGCTGCTGCTCGTAGCGGATCAGCGGCAGATGGGCGTCGAACAGATCATGCGCGGCGTCGCGTTTGCCGGCCTTTGAGAGCTTGACCACGTCGATCAGGAGCTCGGGGAATGCGTAGCCGGTCATCGCGCCGTCGGCGCCGCGCTCCATCTCGAAATCGAGGAACAGGCCGCCATTGCCGACCAGGATCGACAGCGGCCGCAGCGAGCCGTCCTTCTGGAAATTGCGCAGCGTCGTGATCTTCTCCAGGCCCGGCCAATCCTCGTGCTTGAGCATCACGCAGGACGGACTGTCCATCACGATCTTGCGGATCACCGCCGGCGTGAACACCACCGTGAGCGTCAGCGGGTAATCCTGCAGCACCCACGGAATATCGTCACCGATCGCTTCCTGCGCCTGCTTGAAATAGGAGGTGATCTGGTCGTCGGTGCGCAAATGCGGCGGCGGCGCGATCATGACGCCGGCGGCCCCCGCATCCATCGATGCCTTGGCCAGCGAACGCATCGAGGCGAAGCCCGGCGCGGACACGCCGACGATCACCTGCAGATCCTTGGCGCGCTTGACGAAGCGAAGTGCGACCTGCTCCGCTTCGGTTGCATCCAATTTTGGCGCTTCGCCCAGGATGCCGAGCACGGTGACGCCGTCGCAGCCGACCTCGGTGTAGAAGTCGCTGAGCCGGTCGATCGAACGCTCGTCGATGCGGCCGTCATCATGGAACGGCGTCGGCGCGATCGCAAAGGTGCCGGCGGCCTGGGCGGTGAGCTTTGTCATTCGTGCGTCTATCCTCTTTTCGTCATTCCGGGCTCGTGCTTCGAGCGCCCCGGAACGACGTGTTAACCATCAAAACCGCCGCGCACCCATCTTGATCTGCTCCTCGGAGAAGAAGATCTCGCTGGCGTGGGTGGCGATATCCTCGGCCTTCCAGCCCGTGAACGGCGGCTTCCAACCTTCCATTTCCATCATCCGCATCTCCCGCACCCCACGCGGGCCGGAGACGCCGAGCACCTTGCCGGTCTGGTCGCCTGACAAATCGCTGACCATGTATAGCACGGCCGGCGCGATGCCGTCCGGGCCGAGCGCGGCACCGGGGTTTTCTTTATAGCGGGGCAGGTCTGCTGTCATGCGGGTCAGCGCGCCCGGCGCCAGCGTCCAGACCCGGATGTTGTATTTGCGGCCCTCGATCGCCAGCACGTTGGAGAAGCCCCAGATGCCGCCCTTGGCCGCGCCATAATTGCTCTGGCCGAAATTGCCGATCAGCCCCGAGGTTGAGGAGGTGTTGACGATGACGCCGCCGCCGTTCTCGCGCATCCAGCGGAAAACCGGCAGCGTGCAGCAGAAGGTGCCTTTGAGATGCACCTTGATCACCCTGTCCCAGTCGGCCTCGCTCGATTTGGCGAAGGTCTGGTCGCGCAGGATACCGGCATTGTTGACGAGGATGTCGGCGCGGCCGAAATTCTTGATGGCATCGTCGAACACCGACTGGCCGCCTTCCAGCGTCGAGATGTCGGCCCCATTGGCGACCGCGCGGCCGCCCTCGGCCTTGATCGCATCCACCACCTGCTGCGCCATCGACTTGTCGGCGCCCGAGCCATCGCGCGGGCCGCCGAGATCGTTGACCACCACCGCCGCCCCCTCGCGTGCGAATAGTCTTGCGTAGGCCTCACCGAGCCCGCCGCCCGCGCCGGTGATCAGCGCCACCTTGCCGTCGAGTAATCCCATGGTTGCTTCTCCCGTTTTGTTTTTTCTTCCTCTCCGTCATGGCCGGGCTCGTCCCGGCCATCCACGCCTTAGGCGCCATTTGCAACAAAGAACGTGGATGCCCGGGTCATCTAGCGCGAAGACGCGCTTCGCGCTTTTGCCCAGGCATGACGAAATAAACTCAGAGCGCCTCAACCACGGCCGACTAGCCCAGCACCGTCTTGCCGTTGCGGATCACGGTGACGCCGCGCGATTTCACCTTGGCTTCGAACGAGATCACGTTGCCGTCCTTCCAGAGATCGATCGTCACGGTCTCGCCGGGATAGACCGGCGAAGAGAAGCGCGCGACGTGCTGCTTGAAGGCGGACGGATCGTAATCGGCGTAGGTTTGCAGCACGCCGCGGCAGGTGATGCCGTAGGTGCACATGCCGTGCAGGATCGGGCGCGGGAAGCCCGCTTTCTTCGCGAACTCCGGATCGGAATGCAGCGGGTTGCGGTCGCCGCAGAGGCGGTAGATCAGCGCCTGGTCCGGGCGCGTTGCGATGTCGACGGTCCGGTCGGGCGCGCGCTCGGGCACCTTGTGCGGCTCGGGCTGGCCCTCGGACGGTCCGCCAAAGCCGCCGTCGCCGCGGGCGAAGCGCGAGGCGACCAGCGTGACGAGCTTCTCGCCCTTCTCATCCCTCAGGATGGTCTGGTGGCGGATCACCGCGCCCTTGTCCTTGCCCTTGTCGAACACGTCGAGCACGCTGGAATCGGCGGTGATGTTTGCGGCCGTTGCGAGCGGCTTGTGGAAGCTGATGTCGCGCTCGCCATCGACCACCAGCACGCGATTGAGGTTCATTTCGCCGGGGCCGGCACCCCAGGCCGCAACGGACGCGAAGGTCGGCACCACCTTCAGCGGACGCGGCGTCAGCGTCGCTTCATTGACGAAAGCGAGTTCGCGCTCGTCCATGGGATCGGCGCCCATGCCGATGCCATAGGCGTAGAGCATCACCTCGCGATCGCTGTAGCTGTACTTCTGGCCGAGATTTTTTAGGGCCATCAGTTGCTCGTAGTTGATCGGCATTTTTTCACTCCTCCCGGATTCTTCACCGGCACCCGTTACAGCGCCCTCTCCCCTTGTGGGAGAGGGCAGCTCCGCGGCCGGCCTCAAACTCGTTCGGGTGAGGGGTCGCCTCCACAAGCACCGAACTCGCGGAGAGAACCCCTCATCCGGCGCGCATTGCATGCGCGCCACCTTCTCCCACAAGGGGAGAAGGTTAAGGCTAGGCCGCCGTGAAGAACGGCAGTGGCGCGCCATCGGTCGGCTTCCACACCACCTTCACCTTCTGGCCGATCCTGATCTTGTCCAGGTCGCAGTCGACGATATTTGTCTGCAGTGACGGGCCTTCCTTCAGCGTGACATAGGCGATCGCATACGGGCCGGTCGGCGACTTCCGCATCAGGCTGTAGGTATGGACGGTGGCCTCGCCGGAGCTCTCTTCCCACACCGTCTTGTCGGAGAAGCAGAACGGGCAGATCGACCGCGGAAAGTAATGCGGCTCGCCGCAGGCGGTGCAGCGCTTGATCAGGAACTTGCCCTGCTTGGCCGCTTCCCAGAACGGCGCGGTTTCCGGGTTGGTCACCGGCGCATTGTATTTCTTCGCTTCAGTCATCACACGCGCTCCAGAATGCAGGTCGAGGCGGCGTGGCGGACGCCGAGCAGGCCGCCGGTGCCATGCGCGATCGCGAGATCGCAATTGGGCACCTGCACCTTCGGATGCGCTTCGCCGCGGAGTTGCCGGACGGCCTCGAGGATCTTGGTCATGCCGCCGCGGTTGACGGGATGGTTGCTGCAGAGCCCGCCGCCATCGGTGTTGAACGGCAATTTGCCGACGCCGGAAATCAGGTTGCCGTCGGCGACGAACTTGCCGCCCTCACCTTTCTTGCAGAAGCCGAGGTCTTCGAGCTGCATCAGCACGGTGATGGTGAAGCTGTCGTAGATCGAGGCGTATTTGATATCCTTCGGCGTCACGCCCGCTTCCTCGAAGGCGCGCGGGCCGGACCACACGCCGGCGGAATACGTCAGATCGAGATCCTTGCCGCCACGCGGGCCCTTCATCGCTTCGCCATGGCCGATCAGGCGCACCAGCGGCTTCTTCAGGCTCTTCGCGATTTCCTTCGTGGTGACGATCATCGCGCCACCGCCGTCGGTGACGACGCAGCAATCCATGCGGTGCAGCGGATCTGAAATCATCGGTGAGTTCAGGACGTCCTCGACTGTGACGACCTCCTTCAGCATCGCGTGCGGGTTGTATTGCGCGTGATGGGATGCGGCGACCTTGATCCAGGCGAGCTGCTCGCTGGTGGTGCCGTAATCGTGCATATGGCGCATGGCACACATGCCGTAGGCGTTATGCGTGGTAGCCCCGTAGGCGGATTCGAAATCGGCCTCGGCGCCGGCGGCGCGCGGCGGCATCACGCCGGTGCGCGGCTTGCCGGCGAGCGTCACCAGCGCGATCGAGCATTTGCCGGCAGCAATCGCTTCGGCTGCGTGACCCAGGTGGATCAGGTAGGAACAGCCGCCGGTCTCGGTGGAATCGACGTGCCGCAACTTCTTGGTGTTGAAGCCGAGATAATCGACCATCGGCCAGAGCCCTCCGGGCGCATCGCCGGCGAGGAAATAGCCGTCGATATCGTCCTTGGTGAGCCCCGCATCCTCGATCGCGCCCTTGGCAACCTCGGCATGGAGCTGCGCGGTGGATTTGTCGGGAGCATGCCGGGTGGGATGCTCATAGATGCCGGCAATGTAAGCCTTGCCTTTGATGGTCAACTCGTTCTCCGCTGGCGTTTCTGGTGCGAGCGTTTTTCTGGACCGTCAGGCAGGCCTTGGCAAGCGCGGAAATATTCCGTGCGGCGAGAGGCAGATATCTCTCCGTCGTCCCCGCGAAAGCGGGGACCCATAACCACAGGATGGCGTTGTGGGCAGGGACAAGCGGTTGTAGCGGAGCAGCCTACAAACGCCTGTGGTTATGGGTCCCGCCCCAAGGCCGGGACGACGATGATGGTGACGACCGTCTACTCAGCTGCCATCTGACGCGGGGCCGGCGGCGGGTTGGCCAGGTCGGCGGCGAGCTGAGCGTAGCGGGTTTTTGCGTCCTGCACCGCCTTTTCCTTCACCGGGCCGTAGCCGCGGATGCGATCGGGCAGCGAGAGCAACTCGACAGCGGTGTCGACCGTGACCGGCGACAACAGGCCGAGCACGGTCGCGACGTCCTTCTCGTAGCCTGCGATCAAATCGCGCTCGAGCTTGCGATCGGCGCTATAGCCGAAGAGGTCGAGCGGCGTGCCGCGCAGGAAACGCAGCCTGGCCAGCACGCGGAAGGCATTCAGCATCCACGGACCGAAGGCGCGCTTCTTCGGGCGGCCCTGGGCGTCAACGCCGCGCGCCAGGATCGGCGGCGCGAGGTTGAAGTTGAACTTGAAATCGCCTTCGAACTGCTCGCGGAGCTGGTGCTCGAACCGGCCGTCGGTGTAGAGCCGCGCCACCTCGTACTCGTCCTTGTAGGCGAGCAGCTTGGCATAGTTGATCGCAACCGCGCGCGGCAGCGCTTCGCCGTGGCCGCCCTTGGTGGCGGCATCGCGCACCTGGTCGACCAGCTTGCGATAGCGTTTTGCCAACCTGCTACTCTGATACGCCGTGAGATGGGCGCTGCGGTGGGCGATGATCTCGTCCAGCGTCATGGCATCCAGCGTCTTCGGCGCGACCGGCTCGTCCTGGTCCTTCATCATCGCGGCCAGCCGCGCCGGATCGGCGGCGGCAAGGCGGCCGAGCTGGAAGGCTTCCTTGTTCATCTTGATCGAGACGCCGTTGACCTCGATCGCCTGCTCGATCGACGCCGCCGACAGCGGCAACAGGCCCTTCTGATAGGCGTAGCCCATCATCATGATGTTGGTGGCGATGCTGTCGCCAAGCAGGGCTTCGGCCGGCCTGGTGAAATCGAAGAACGCAGAGTCCTGGCGCAGTGCGTTCTCCAGCACCGAGTTGACCTTGCGAACCTGGAAGTTGAAGTCGCGGTTGAGGATGAAGTCCGCGGTCGGGATCACATGGCTGTTGATGATGCCGGCGGTGCGGCCGGATTCGCACAGCGTGATCGTCTCCTTGGACGCCGCGACCACCTCGTCCGCGGCCAGCACGAGATCGGCGGTGCCGGTGACGATGCGCGAACAGGTGACGTCGGCCGGGTGATCGGACAAGCGGACGTGGCTCAGCACCGCCCCGCCCTTCTGTGCAAGGCCCGACATGTCCAGGATCATGCTGGCCTTGCCTTCGATATGAGCGGCCATGCCGAGCAGCGCGCCGATCGTCAGCACGCCGGTGCCTCCGACACCGCCAACCGCGATGTTGTAGGGACGCTCCAGCGACGGCCGCGTCGCCGGCTCCGGCAACTCACCGATGGCGCCGAGATCCGGCGGCGCGCGGCGGCGCAGCTTGCCGCCATCGACGGTGACGAAGGACGGGCAAAAGCCCTTCACGCACGAATAGTCCTTGTTGCAGGTCGACTGGTTGATGGTGCGCTTGCGGCCGAACTCGGTCTCCAGCGGCTCGACCGAGATGCAGTTCGACTGCACCGAGCAGTCGCCGCAGCCCTCGCAGACGGCGGGGTTGATCAGCACGCGGCGCTGCGGGTCCTCCATCAGGCCGCGCTTGCGGCGGCGGCGCTTCTCGGCGGCGCAGGTCTGCACGAACACGATCGCGGACGTGCCCTTGAACTCGCGGCACGCCTTCATGACGTTCTCAAGCTCGTCGCGATGGGCGAGCTTCACGCCGGGCGCGATGGTGCTGGCCGGATAGGCGTCGGGATTTTCAGAGACGAGGTAGATCTCGCGGATGCCTTCGGCGTGGAGCTGGAAGGTGATCTGCTGCGGCGACAGATCGCCGTCGTGACGCTGGCCGCCGGTCATCGCGACCGCGTCGTTGTAGAGGATCTTGTAGGTGATGTTGGCCTTGGAAGCGACCGCCTGCCGGATCGCCAGAATGCCGGAATGGAAATAGGTGCCGTCGCCGAGATTGGCGAAGATGTGGTTCTCGTTGGTGAACGGCGCGATGCCGACCCACGGCACGCCCTCCCCGCCCATATGGGTGAAGGTCTCGGTGTTGCGGTTCATCCACAGCGCCATGAAGTGGCAGCCGATGCCGGCCATCGCGCGGCTGCCTTCCGGCACTTTGGTCGAGGTGTTGTGCGGGCAGCCCGAGCAGAAATACGGGACGCGGGCGATCGGGGATGTCGCCTGCATTTGCGTCGCCTGGCGGCCGTTGAACCAATCGGCCTTGGCGCGCAGCATCTCGGCGATCTCAGGGTTGAGATTGAGTCGGAGCAGGCGCTCGGTCAGCGAGCTCGCGAGCGAGGCGACGCTGAGCTCGGCAGCGAAAGTAAGGAAGCGCTTCTCGTGTTCGTCCATCTTGCCGACGATGCGCGGGCGGACGTCGTCGCGCCAGTTGAAGAGTTCCTGCTTGACCTGGTTCTCGACGATCTCGCGCCGTTCCTCGACGATGAAGATCTCCTCCAGGCCGACGGCAAAGTTGCGCACGCCTTCCGGCTCCAGCGGCCAGGGCATGCCGATCTTGTAGAGCCGGATGCCGATCTTGGCGGCGATCTCCTCCGTGATGCCGAGTTCGCGCAGCGCCTGACGGATGTCCTCATAGCTCTTGCCTGAGGCCATGATGCCGTAGCGCGCGTTCGGCGAATCCATGGTGATGCGGTTGACCTTGTTGGCGCGGGCAAAAGCGATCGCCGCATAGCCCTTGTAGTCCTGCAGGCGCCGGTCCTGCTCGAAGCGGTCGTCGGGCCAGCGGATGTTCAGGCCATCAGGCGGCAGTTCGAAATCGGTCGGGATCACGAACGGCGTCATCTCGTCGCTGAGGTCGATCTCGGCCGTGGTCTCGACTGTCTCCGTGATCACCTTCATGCCGACCCAGCAGCCGGAGTAGCGCGACATCGCGATGCCGAGCAGACCCATCTCGATCATCTCGTGGATGCTGGACGGATAGAGATAGGGCATCAGCGCCGAGATGAAGGCATGGTCGGACTGATGTGGCACGGTGGAGGATTTGGCGCCATGGTCGTCGCCGGCCAGACACAGCACGCCGCCATGCTTGGCGGAGCCCGCCGCATTGCCGTGGCGGAACACGTCGCCGCAGCGGTCGACGCCGGGGCCCTTGCCGTACCAGATGCCAACCACGCCGTCGTAGTTGGCGCCGGGCGAGAGGTGGAGCTGCTGCGAGCCCCAGACCGCCGTGGCAGCCAAGTCCTCGTTCACGCCCGGTTGGAACTTGATGTTGTACTGCTCGAGATGGTGCTTCGCCGCAAAGAGCTGCTGGTCGTAACCGCCAAGCGGCGAGCCGCGATAGCCGGAGATGAAGCCCGCGGTGTTGAGGCCGGCTGCGCGGTCGCGGCGGATCTGCGCCATCGGCAGACGGACCAGGGCCTGGATGCCGGTCAGAAAGATATGGCCGGTGCCCTGAGTATACTTCTGGTCGAGACTGATCGGACCCTGGTTGATTCCCATCTAAGCCCTCGTAATCCTTGGTCGCAGCAACTGATTTTAGCTAGTCATCCAAGCGCCTTAGAACCAGTCTATGTCGGTTTTCAAAGGCCGCGCAGCACAATTCTGTGCTGAGACACCTCGCTTTCGAAGTTCGCAATTTCGTGCCTGGAATGATCGGGTTTGTTTTCGCTTCGTGCGTCGGAGGGGTGTTGCGCGAAACGCCGTGAGGTGCCCGGAAGGCCGGCAGCAGGTGGGCGGATGCAGGCATGGCGTCAAACGGCAGGCGCGATTCTCGCTCGAGTGTTTTTGTGCAGTGCATTCTTCTTCGACGAAGACGTGCAGCACGCAGGGACCGGGAACGTCAGGGAGCGCTCGCGAGTTGTAACTTAGGCTAACGGAGGAACCCCAATGGCATACCAACCGAATGACCCTGACCGCAGCAATATGACCGAGGACGAGATCCGCCATCAGGCGCGTCTCAACAATCTGGACAATGAGTTGCAGCCTGATCCGGAGCTTGCCGAGGGCCCGGCCAGTGGTGCGAAGATCGCGATGTTCGCGATTGCGATCGCGGTGGTGCTTGGCGCAGTGTTCTATGGCCTGAACAACACGTCCGTTAACAATGCCGGCACGACGCCGCCATCGCAGAGCGCGCAGAACCAGCCGGCCAACCCCGCATCTCCATCGACCACGCCGAAGGCCAACACCGAACCCGGCACGACGACGGGCGCGGCGACCAACCGCCCGACACCACCGCAGTCGAATCCGACCGGCCAGGAGATCGACCGTTCGGCCAAGCCGGACAGCAATAAGTAAGAGGTATCGACACTCTCGCAGGCACGGCGGGCTCAATCTGCCCGCCGTGTTTCTTGTGAGAACCGCTACTTGAACATCTTGTTGAGCTCGCCGCCGGGATAGCCGTGGGCGAGTTCGGTGAAGGTCCCCTGCTCCGCCATCTCGCGTGCGGCTTTCATGAAGCCGGCCCAGGCGTTGCGTGCCAGCGAGCCGCCGACGCTGATGCGGCGCACGCCGAGATCGGTGGCTTCCGGCAGCGACAGGCCGGAGGCGCCGATCAGGAGATTGACGGGTTTGGGATGCACCGCCTTTACGACTGCAGCGATCTCTTCCCGCGTCTTGATGCCGGGCGCATAGAGACAATCGGCGCCGCCGGCGGAATAGGCTTGCAGCCGCTCAATGACGAGATTGAGATCGTTCCGTCCCCACAGGAAGGCTTCGCAGCGGCCGGTGAGCAGGACGCCGCTATCCTCGGCGTCGATCGCCTTGCGCGCGGCCTTGATGCGTTCGACCGCCAGGCTGGAATCGTACAGCGGCTTTGCCGCATCGCCGGTCGAGTCCTCGATCGAGAGTCCCGCAACCCCTGTCCTGACGCCGCGGGCAACGTTGGTTGCAACGCTATCCGGCTCGACGGCAAAGCCGCCTTCGAAATCGGCGTTGACGGGCAGATCGACGGCGGCGCAGAGCGCCGTCAGATGGCCCACGACATCATCGACCGTGACGCGGTTGTCGGCCTTGCCGATGGTCCAGGCAAAGCCGGCGCTGGTAGAGGCGAGCGCCTTGAAGCCGAGTTGCTGCAGTGCGCGGGCGCTGCCGACGTCAAAGGGGTTGGGCAGGATGAAGCAGCCGCTCTCATGCAGCTTCCTGAACGCAGCGCGCTTCTCGGCAATCGTGACCGGCATGTTTGCTCTCCTTTCGATGATTGGTATTGCGAGCTAGTACGGCTCATGAACGGCACGGCTGTCCCTGGGCGCCTGCGCGCGATCGTTCATGCCGTAGTCGCGGATCACACTGGCGATCCGGATCCGGTAGTCCTCAAATATGACCGCGCGGCCCTTCGCCTGAGACCTGCGATGTTCCACCACATTGCGCCAGGCCTCGACGGCGGCTTCATTGCGGAAGAACGATATCGACAGGAACTTTCCCTTCTCGGTCAGGCTCTCGAAGCGCTCCACGGAAATGAAGCCGTCAATGCTCTCCAGGATCGGCCGCAACTCGGCGGCAAGATCGAAATATTGCTGCCGAAGTTCGGGCTTCGGCCAGACCTCGAAGATCACGGCAATCATCGGCACCTCCCTCGTTCCGGAAGGCGACAGTCTACAACGTAACCGGGCGCAAAAAAGTCCGCTCTTCGGCCAGGATGAATTTCTCTTCCTCGGCGAAGTTGAAATTGGCCATGCCTTCGGCGTCCGCGCGCAGCCGTGCGCGATAGGCCTCGTAGGCGGCAAGGCTTTCGAACGAGATCAGCGCAAAGGCGATGTTGTTGGTGCCCTCGTGCGGCATGAAGTAGCCGATCAGATCGCCCCCGCATTTGGGAATGATGGTGAGCCAGCGCCTGGAATATTCCTCGAACTGCGCGCGTTTGAAGGGATCGAGTTGGTAGCGGATGAACACGGTGATGGTCATGGGTTGCTCCCACAGCTTGCGTCGTTGCGGGCGACGGCGGAAGCATCCGTCCGCGCACGCGGAATGATGGACCGCCTCGTCGCCACCGGTGCGACACCTCGCACCGGTGCGACACTTCGATCAGGTTGCGCGAATGATAACGCCTTGCTCGACGCTAATGCTTCGGCTAAGATCGAAGTATGAAAGCTGGTCCTGACATCGCCATGGTCGCGTCGCTGGTCGGCGACCCCGCGCGCGCCAACATGCTCACCGCGCTGTTGAGCGGCCGAGCACTTACCGCGAGCGAGCTTGCGCAGGAAGCTGGCATTACGCCGCAGACCGCGAGCTCGCATCTCTCAAAGCTCGAAACCGGCGGGCTGATCGAGCCGGAAAAGCAGGGCCGCCACCGCTATTACCGCCTCACCGGCACCGACGTCGCAGGCGTGCTGGAGGGGCTTGCGGGGCTTGCCGCGCGCGCCGGCCACATGCGCGTGCGCACCGGGCCGAAGGACCCCGCGCTCCGCCGCGCGCGGATCTGCTACGATCACCTCGCGGGCGACCTCGGCGTTCAGATGCTCGACAGCATGAAGAAGCAGCGGCTGATCCGGCAGAGCAAGGACGCGATGGAGCTGACCGGCGAAGGCAAGCGCTTCATCGCGAAGGCGCTGCAGATCGACGCCGACGCGCTACTCCATCCTCGCCGCCCCGTGTGCAAGGCGTGCCTCGACTGGAGCGAGCGGCGGCATCATCTGGCAGGCACGCTGGGCGCTGCGATCATGGAGCGCTTCACCGAGTTGAAATGGGCGGCGCGCGACACGACGCCGGGCAGCCGCGTGGTGAATTTTTCGCGGAACGGCGAAAAGCGATTTGCTGCGCTATTCGGGACTGGCGAATAGCAGCACGCGAGCGCAGCGAAGAACTGGCGTCGTCATTGCTTCGTCATTTGCACCGGCAAATGTTGCAGAACGCTAACTTGGTAGCAGGTTTCTTTGCTCCACGGTAAGAAGTAACCGCTCCGTTCACATCGCGTTCAGCCCTGGAAACTATGCTCCGCGACAAGTGATGCGGCGTCTGCGACACTCCAGCGCGGCGAATCACTGTGTCGCATTCGCGTGCGGCGAGAACTCAATGGGAGAACAAGAATGAAGTATGTTCTGGCGGCGGCTGTCGTTGCGGCTGGCATGGTCGCGAGCTTCAGCTCCGCAAACGCGGCGGGCGGTTGCGGCCCCGGCTTTCACCGTGGTCCGTATGGCGGTTGCCGACCCAACCGCGCCGTCTACGTGCGGCCTGCACCGAGAATGGTGGTGGCGCCTCGCGTCTGCCCCCGCGGCTTCATTTGGCGCCATGGCCGCTGCCGGCCTTTCTAAACTTTTCGTTAAAGCGTAGAGCGTTTTCGAGCGAAGTGGACTCCGGTTCGCATAGCAATCAAGTTTACGCAGATTGCGTAGACTTATCTGCGCAGAAAACGCGTCAAAAACTAGAATCTAGAGCTTCGGATCTGATTCCATCAGAACCGAAGCTCTAGTCGAACAAAGCTCGGCCAATCAGATGGCCGAGCAGAGCGCGCTAAACTTTAGTGGCCAAAACAATAATGGGCAGGGACGCGGTCCCTGCCCTTTTTCGATCAGTGAGCCTGCTAGACTAGATTGGCCTCACCAGCGACGCCAGTGCCGCCGGTGCCAGTGGCGATGGCGATGGCGCCAGCCCCGGTGAGGATGCCAGTGGCGACGATGTCCATGACCTCCATGCCCATGACCGCGATGCCCGTGACCGCCATGCCATTGCACCTGTTCGGGCTTGAGCTTTTCAACTTCATCGCCGGTGGAAACCGCAGGATGGGCATCCGGGCTGGAAGGCCGCCGCGCGTCTTCGCTTAGTGGCATCATCGGCGCGGCTTGCGCGGTTGCAGCAAAGGTTGCCACACCTGCGGCAGCGCCCAATGCAATCTTCAAAAAGTGGCGGCGTTCCATGAACATTGTCCTTTTCTTGCTCAGCATGTGATGCCCGAACAGTGTTGCCGCCGTGAGATGAATGCCCGCTGAACTTTGCGCGTGCGCTGGGCGCGACAAAAAGCGCCGCGGCAAACGCGCGCGCCTCTGCATCCGCGGACTCGCCCACGATGTTTTTTTGCCGACACGATGCGACCAAAATGGACGCTCGGCGTTAACGGGGTTAGCTCCAATTCCGAAGGAGAATGCCATGGCGGCAAAGGCACGACCGACTCCAGACGGGTTTCACACCGTGACGCCTTATCTTATCGTGGAGGGTGCCGAGAAGATCATCAGCTTCCTGGAGCAGGCGCTGGGCGCGCGGAAACATCACGAGCCGACGCTGCGGCCCGACGGCACGATCATGCATGCGACACTCAGGATCGGCGATTCCATGGTGATGATTGCCGATGCCTCCGAGCACGCCAAGGCCATGCCCGCCATGCTCTATCTCTACGTGCCCGACGTCGACACGGCCTACCGCTGCGCCATCGAGGCCGGCGCGACCTCGATCATGGAGCCGGCGGACCAATTCTACGGTGACCGCACCGGCGGGGTGAAGGATGTCGCCGGCAATAGCTGGTTCTTCGGCACGCACATCGAGGACGTCGCACCCGACGAACTGAAGAAGCGCGCGGCGGAGATGTTCAAGAACCAGGGCAAGGCGGCGTAGGCGCGACGCGGCGATCAGGCCGCAATCTCCTCCGCCAACACCAGCACCTCACGCGTCCGCGTGACGTCAGGCCAATCGCGGTTGAAGTCGGCAATCAACCGCTTCATCTCCTCGCCACCAACCGCACGCTCGAGCGAGGCCTGGTCCGCAAACTGATAAGTCGCCAGATGTTGCGACGGATCGGTCGCGCTCCAGTGCCGCCACGCCTTCTGCGCACGGAACGATCTCAGCGCATCCGGCAAATGCGCGCGCGAATACCAGGCGTCGAAGGCGGCGCGTTTCGCGGGGTCGGTGACGGTGGCACGGACGATGAAAAGGGCGGTGGGCATGTGATCCTCTCCTGCAGTTCGTTGTGAGCGAGCTAGCCGGGAAGCTTTCCACCCATCGCTTTATAAAACTGGGTTAGCTGGTATGCGAGCAACGCAGCTAGCAGATCTTCCATCTTAGAGACGTCGATCCTCCCCTCACGAAAAGCCACATCTGCCGCATCGAGGGCATCAAAATACGGCTTACGATTGTCCACAATCTGGTCGGGAATCGTGGGGGTGCCAGGCAGGATCGAACCGGCGCGAACGGAAAGCACGGCATACGACACGATGCGCGACGTTCGCCCGTTGCCGTCCGCAAAGGGATGGATCCAATTCAGCCGCCACATGACATAGGACGCCAAGTGAATGGGCGAGTTCTCGTTCCAGTGATCATTGACATAATCGCACATGTCCTCGACCAGTTCGGGGACCAGATGTGCACCGACGGGTTCGTGCTTGCTGCCTTCTATTGCTACTCCGCCGGGACGATAGTTGCCTGCATAGGAGCTAATTCCTGTTAGCGCCTCACGGTGCAAACCCAGAATGAGCGAAGGCCGCAGCCTGAACGACCCGCGTTCGAGGGCAGTCTGTATTGCGGCAATCGCCGCGTCATACTGGCGGAAGCCATTTCTCGCTTCCGCAGTCGCCTTTTCCAGGGGATCGCTGATTAGTTCGGGCTCGAGCGCGCGACTATCCCGCCGATCGCGCTCTTCACCCGTCATCTCTCGTCCTTGGCCAACTTCTCAGCTTCGCGATCAACCATCTCGCGCGTAATCAGCTCATTCTCAAAATGAGTATTGCCGTAAACAAAGCTACGCCGCTGCTCCTCCCGATGCGCGGGAGTCGGATTGGCCGTCTTGGCCGCTTCAAGAAGCTTTTTGAGATTTTCGATCATAGTCGGAATATAGCCGAATCGGCCTATCGATGCCACGTGATTTTGGAATGCCCTACGGCATCCCTACAACGGCAGATTGTCGTGCTTCTTCACGGGGATCTCGACCTTCTTGTCCTTCAGCATCGCGAGCGCCCGCGCGATGCGTCGCCTTGTCGAATGCGGCATGATGACGTCGTCGATGTAGCCGCGCTCGGCGGCGATGAACGGGGAGAGGAAGCGATCTTCGTATTCCTTGGTGCGCGCGGCGATCTTGTCGGGGTCGCCGATGTCGGAGCGGAAGATGATCTCGACGGCGCCCTTGGCGCCCATCACCGCGATCTGCGCAGTCGGCCAGGCGTAGTTCATGTCGGCGCCGATCTCCTTCGAGGCCATGACGTCGAAGGCGCCGCCATAGGCCTTGCGAGTGATGATGGTGACGAGCGGCACCGTGCACTGCGAATAGGCGAACAGCAGCTTTGCGCCGTGCTTGATCAGGCCGCCATATTCCTGCGCGGTGCCGGGCAGGAAGCC